>CALJMD010000338.1 GCA_937981915.1 uncultured Acidimicrobiales bacterium | reverse complement strand
CTGCTACTTGACTATGCGGATGTTGAACGGATAGCGGTAGTCGACGCCGTCGTTGGCTTTGATGCCGGCATAGATCGGCAACACCACCCACACGATGGCGACAATGAAGATCAGAAAGAAGCCGATCAGGACGAACATCAGAATGAACGAGACGATGGCGGCCAACACCCCGGTGATCCAAAAGTTGAGCGACTCGACCGCCGCCCGGCGGACAAAATCCGACTCCTTGCCTTTGGTCAGCATGATGATCAGCGGCACTAGGAAACCGGCGATGCCGGATACTAAACCCAGCAGTTGTCCGAAGTGAGCGAACATCGCCATCTGTTGGTCGTTCACGGACGACACCGCGGCGGACACCTGATTACCGATTGACGGCGACGTTTCTGCTCCAGAAGGCGGCGCCGGGGCGGTCTGATCGGTCCAGGCTCCACCGTCCCAGTAACGAACCAGGTTGTCGCCTATCGGGTACCAGCCCGCTTCGGCGACTCCGGGGTCACTCGATGATCCACCAGTCGGGTTCTCCATGGTTCACACACCTGTCTTTCTTCGGCGACGAACTGTTGCCGCCTTGCACAATGGTAGTCGGCCGCGCCGCATCGACGAGCCCAGCCAAGCGACGACCGGCAAACCACAAGCGCTCGCCGCGGGGCCCTAGTAAGGTCGGCGCATGTCTCACCAACCCGATGGCGGGCCCTGGCCTTCAGAACGGCCCGCTCCACCAGCGCTGGCCAACGCCGCCGATGAACGGCAGTCACTGGAGGAGTTCCTTGGCTACTACCGTGCCGCTCTGGTTGACCGAGCCTGGGGTTTGACTCACGATCAACTTCAAGTTCAGCTAGCACCGTCAGATCTGTCGCTCGGCAAGCTCCTGGCTCACATGGCATTTGTTGAGCGGATCTGGTTTCAGGTTCGATTCGCCGGCGAAGAAATGCCCGAGCCGTGGTCAAGCCTCGACTGGGAAGCCGACCCGGACGCCGAAATGACCGCTGCCTCCACCATGACGATTGAACAGCTGCTGGCCCAGTTCAACGGGTCGGTGGACTACTCCAAAGCGAAACTGTCAGTCGTTGAGGATCTCGGTCAATTGTCGGAACGAACCGACCGCGAAGGTCACGCCTGGAACATGCGTTGGATACTGATTCACATGATCGAGGAGTACGCCCGACACTGCGGGCACGCCGACCTGATACGCCAGTCAATCGACGGGGACACAGCGGACTGAGCGGCGGAGAGCACAGCGGACTGAGCGACGGAAAGCACAGCGAACTGAGTAATCGGGCATGGCCCTGGCTGGGTGAATTCACCGAGCTCTACTCGACCCGCCCCATGAAGGCGGCCCCGGCGTAGGCGAGCGCCCTTCCACCTGGTTCGCCCGAACCATGACGGCAGGCGGATAGTTGACCTCTCGTGCGAACCGCTACGGACCGGTATCACTTGATGCATGTCCACAAATCACCACGCGAGTCTCCCCCCTGGGCTCACGGCGCCAGCCGCCCAAGCCCACAAGAAACCGACGGCCAAGAAACTGACGGCCGTTACCGCTGCGCTAGCCACACTGCTGGCGACCCTGGCCTTCACGCTGGCGCCGACAGCGTCCAGCGCCCAGGCCAGCTTTGACATCACGAACTTGAATCTGGTTCCCGAACGGGGCTGGGGCGTGGCCGACCAGAACCCGCTAGACACACAGACGCCGTCGCTTGACGTTCTCGTCTGGGACTTCGCCCAAATCGGCGATCGGATGTTCGTCGGCGGAGCGTTCCTCAACGTCAAAGAATCCAAGAACTCGACGCCCATCAGTCAGCCGTATGTGGCCGCCTTCGATGTCACCACCGGAGAGTGGATCAGCACCTGGCGTCCGCAAATCGACCGGGCCGTCTACTCCCTGGAGTCGTTCAACGGCATGCTGATCGTCGGCGGAGAGTTCACCGTGGTCAACGGTGCCCCTCGCGAGGCTCTGGTCGCCCTGGACCCCACCACCGGCGCCACTGTCAATTCGTTCGCCGGTCGCATGGAACGTCCGTGGTCAGAAAATCGGGCCATGGTCCGTGACCTTCAGGTCGACGGCTCCCGCCTCTATGCCGTCGGCAACTTCTCTCATGCCAACGGTGCCAACGGCATTCGCACCAGGGCCTACAAGGCCGCCAGGTTCACCGGTGCCAACGGTCAAGTTGATATCAACTGGAAGCCGCAGGTAACCGGTTCAGGTGTGTGGGGCGTTGACGTCGACCGATCCCGCGGTGAGGTTCACATGGTCGGGTACTTCAACGCCGTCAACGGCGAAGCCAGCACCGGGAACTTTCACACCGTCACCGACACCAACGGCGCCACCAAAGCCGGCAAGATCGACATTCCCCGCAACTTCCCGCGGGCGCAACCTGAATTCTTCGACGTGGTTACCGGTGACAACACCGTGTGGGCGATCGGTGAGCAGCACGTCGTGCAGACACTTGACGCCAACAATCATTCGATGATCGCCTACAACTCCACCGGCTACACCGCCAATACCTTCGAATACTCCGGCGGATTTGCCGGCGGCGCCTATCAGGCCGGTGAGAGGATCGGCGATTGGGTGTTCGCCGGATGCCACTGCACCTACTCGGTCCGAAACGGTATTCCGTCGCATCACTCCTCCGTGACCGGGCAACGCACCGATCATCGCCTGGTCATGGCCTACAACGCCCGAACTGGACGCCTGTATGAGCCGTTCAAACCGGACTTCTACAGCCCTCGCGATGGCACCTGGGCCATTGAAGCCGACACCAATCACGGATGTCTGTGGGTTGGCGGCGACTTCCACGTCGGTGGTGTCGAGTCCGGCCAGAATCGCTGGCTCGGAGGCTTCGCCCGATTCTGCCCCAATGACTTCGATCCGAACAACGGTGGCGGCGGCGGGCAGCCGGCCGACAGTTTCGTGAACACCGGCTCCGAGTGGACCTACACCGACTCGGCTAACGGCGAACCGGCCAACTGGACCCAGGGCATCGCCAATGGTCAGACCGGCACCGCCGAACTTGGTTTCGGTGACGGCAACGAAGCCACGACGCTGACGTCGGGGCAGATCAGTTACTACTTCACGAAGCAGTTCAACGTCGACAACGCCGCTCAAGTCGGCCAGCTTGATCTACAACTGGCCGCTGACGACGGTGCCGTGGTCTACATCAACGGCACCGAGGTCTTACGGGTAAATATGCCTGACGGGGCCATCGGGCCGAACACCCGTCCGCTGACCTGGGTCGGTGGAGCGGATGAACGCTTGAAGAGCTACACCGTTAACGGCAACGCACTGGTCAATGGCACTAACACCGTGGCGGTTGAGGTGCACAACCTGTGGCGAGGCAACGGCGACTTGAGCTTCGACTTCGGGTTGGCGGCCGGCTAACGCTCAGCTTGTCAACGGCTAGGCTAGGTCTCTAGCCAGGTCTCGTGCACCGACAGCCAGTGCAGTCCGGCTGGAGCGGTTGAGTCCACTTCGAACACCACACTCGATTGTCGAGTTGTGGTGTTCGACGCGAGTCGCTGGACTTCCCGATAGGTCGCCGACAGCAAGCGCCCTCGACGCCAGGCGATACGCACGTCGGTGACGTCGATAGCGAAATCGTCAGGGCCTTCACGGGAACCGGCGGACGCTCGAATGCCGTCCATCAGGTCGACCCTCGGAACAATCCGTCCGGACGTACCGATGAACAAGAAGTCGTCGGCCAACGCATCTTCCACTCGGGCCAGTGACGTCGACTGACCCCAGAACCAACGTTCAAACTCAGTGTGAAGGACGCCGATCTCGGTTTCGACCATTTCGACAGTGATCTTGTCAGCAGCAATCATGTCAACGGTGCCGGTCATTGGACCAAGGTGTGAAGCACGTCAGCCTCAATGAGACGGTCGACGAACTCCGGCTCATACGCGGCCTCGGGATCATCGCGGACCATCTGATCCAACACCACGGCGTCGTCGCCGACAAGGATCCGCCACTGTCCGGCCAACACACCGTCAAGAATGGTGGTGGCCGCCTGAGCCGCCGAGGTTGGAGCTTCGTTGCGGAAGGCGGCGGCCCGCTCCGCCACCTCCGGTAGGGCGCCGACGGCGGGGTCACCGGTGGCAATAGCGGGCGAGTTGGCCACAATGCCGGTGCCGATATGGCCCGGCATAACTACGGACACACCAACATGAGGGGCGTGTAGCCGGAACTCGTTTATCAACGCCTCGGAGAAGCCTTTCACCGCGAACTTGGCCGCAGCATACGAGGTGTGGGTTCGACTCGGCCCAAGCGACGCCCAGAAACCGTTGATGCTTGAAACGTTGACGACATGCCCCTCGTCGGATGCCACCACTAGGGGAACGAACACCCGGCTGGACAGATACACGCCCTGCCAGCACACATCGAACGTCTTCTCCCATAACGCCCGATCGCCGTGGATGAAGCTCTCCACCATGCCGATCCCGGCATTGTTGAACAGCAGATTCACCGACTCGGCTTCCAAGCCGTCCAAGGCTCTGTCCCGGAACTGTTCCAACTGGGTTTCGTCGGTGACATCACACACCGATTGCGAAATCCGCGCCGGGCCCGACGGTCGATCCTGAGCCAGGCAACGCTCCACCGTTTCCCCCAGACCGGTTGCGTCCAGATCGCACAGGGCCAGGTGGGCGCCACGCGACGCCAACTGGACGGCCAATTCCCTGCCGATGCCCGAACCGGCCCCCGTAACCACCGCCACCTTGTCCACAAAGCTTTCCATGGCCGCACCGTAGCCGGACCCAGCCCGGTGGGGCCAGTGGCGGCCAGCCAGATCATCGGCGGTTATGGCGTCACAACCACCGTTCCCGATTGAAGGTCGGCTTCGATTTCGACGGCTGAACCAACCTGCGCCCCAAGGCTCACTTCGACGAACTCGGTGCCGCCGTCGACGACCACTTCGACAACATAGGAGCCGTTGTCGAGCCGACTCAAAGCGTTGGCGGGTACCGTCTTCACGCCGAGTGCCAACTGTTCGGTCCAGGTCACGGTTACCGGCACGGATTCGCCTTCAGGCAGTTCGCTCGCATCCGAATCGGCTTCGGTATCAACAACGGGCACCGAAGCCATCCAGGTTCCGTCACCGGTCGGCGACAACGAACGCACGTTTCCCGTGATCGTCGATCGATCGGGAAGCGTGGCCGTAACCTCCGCTCCGACGGCCAGCGAGTCCAGCTCGGACGTGGGAACGACGACCTCAACGGTTCGAGTTTCCGACGCCGTGGACACCAACGCCGTTTCGCCTCCGGTCAACGAATCACCGATCGAGACCAACACGTCAACAATGCTGGAGTCCTCGGGCACAAAGACTACGGAACCCATCGCCAGCCTTCCGGTGGCGTCAACGCCGAGGTCGGTCTGCCATTGTTCCACCAGCTCAGCGGTGAAGTCGGTGTAGGTCTCGTCAACGGTGAGCTCCCCGGTGGTGTCGTAGCCCATGGCGACCAGGTTGCGTTCGAGTTGCTCAACGTCGGGGCCGACGCTGTCGACGGTCATTTCCCGCCACGCTGGAATGTCGCCGACCAGCGTCACTGTTGGATAGTCGTCCACTTCGAATAGCGCCACGGAACGCTCAACCCGGGTTCCGAGCGGAGCAATGTTGGTGACGACTCCGGTCGACGAAGCGGAAATCGTTCGCTCCGATGACAGTTCCAACGTCCCCGTGCTCTCCACGGTTCTCACCAAATCCCGCACCGACACCTCAGATTGGCCTCGGGGCGCCGGGCCGGTTGCCTCTTCGCCGGTGCCGTCAATCAATGATTGGACCTGCCCGACCGGATTGAACACCAGCCACGCGGCCACCACGGCCAAACCGAACGCTCCCAGCATCACTATTCGACGCGTCATGTCGACCTCAACGCTTCGGTCGGGGCAAGACGAGCAGCACGAGCCGCCGGGTACAAACCGGCGACCACCCCGATGATGATGGCGGCAACGAAGGCGCCGACGAGGGCAATCAACGGGATGACGATCTGCCACCCCTGCGACCAGGCGTAAGCAGCGGTTACCAGAGCACCCAAAGCCGCGCCGGCCAGTCCACCGAGAGTGGACAGCAGCAGCGCCTCGGTCAAGAACTGACGACGGATATGAGCCCGAGTGGCTCCGAGCGCTCGCCGCAGACCAATTTCGTTGCGCCGTTCGATCACGGCGATGACCATCACATTGGCGATACCGACACCGCCAACCAGCAGTGACACCGCTCCAAGACCCAAGAACAAGTTGGTGAACGCCGACTCGGTCGCCTCCTGGGCTTCCAGCAGCTCTGACGGCCTCGAAATAGAAACCTCTTCGGGGCTTTGTGGATCAACCGTCGAGCCAAGCACACCACGCACGTCGTCCACCGATTCCGGGTGAGTTCGCAGGTAGATCGTTGACGGATTGAGATCGCTGTCCAAAAGGGATTCGGCCACCGGTTTGCCGATCAGGGCCGCTCGGTCGAGATCAGCGGCCAGCGGAAACGGTTCGAGTATGCCAACAACGGTGAACCAGTGATCGTCAATCAGAATCATCATGCCCTGGTCGACCTGTCGCACCCCGAGCCGCTCAGCACTCACTGAACCCAAGACGACGGTTGGCATTTGTGCTGACGCTTCGGTTAGCCACGAGCCCGTCGCTATCTCACCGTTCAGGGCGTCCAACAGGTTGCGGTCAGCGGCCAGGGCGGTGATCCCGCCTGTTTCGTTGGTGTTGACCAGGTCGTTGCGAAGCACCGGAACGTCTAGTTGGATGACGTCGGCCACCTCGTCGACCGGCCCGATTCGCGACACCATCGACACTGCTTCACTCGGGAGCGCTCCGTCGCCTCCTCCAAACCCGTCCGACGGAGTGACTGTCAAGAGGTTGGTGCCCAACGCTGCGATTTGAGCTCGAAGCTCCGCTCGGCTGGATTCCGAGATACCCAGCACTCCAACCACGGCAGCGATACCGATGGTGATCCCGAGGGCCGACAGAGCGGTGCGCATTGGCCTGGTCCGCAAACCTGAGCCGCCCACACCGAGCACGTCGGCGAACCGGAAGCGACTCGGTTGCAGTTTGGCCGCTGATCCCGAGTGGTTCGTGCGTTGGCCTTCCTGTCGCGGTGCTAAGGCCGTCATCGGCCGGCCGCCTCAAACCCGTTGACACTGGCGTCAAGGCCGGTGTCGCTCTCGATTCGACCGTCTCGAACAGAAATCTGTCTTGGCAGCGACTCCGCTACTTCTCGATCGTGGGTGATGACGACAATGGTCGACCCGTTGTCGTTCAACTCGGCGATCAGGTCGAGGATCGCAGCGCTTGAGGCCGAGTCCAAGTTGCCGGTCGGTTCGTCGGCGAGCACGATTGCCGGACGGTGGACAATGGCTCGAGCAACCGCCACTCGCTGCCGTTCGCCACCGGACAGTTGGCTGGGGACGTGGGTTAGGCGACGACCAAGCCCAACGGCCACCAATGCCTCGGCCGCCATATACCGGCGGCGGGCCGGGGTCATCCCGCTATACAACAACCCGTTGGCGACGTTCTCCAACGCCGTCGTTCCATCCAAAAGAAAGAACTGCTGAAACACGAATCCGATCAGTTGAGATCTCACCGCCGAAAGACGACGATCACTGAACGATGACACCTGACGGCCGTCGACGAACACGTCGCCGCTAGTGGGCAGATCGAGTGTGCCCATGACATGCAGCATGGTCGACTTTCCCGAACCGGACGGGCCGACGATCGCCGCCAACTCGCCGTGATCAATGCGCAAGCTGACGCCGTCGAGAGCGCGAACGGGAGGTGACCCCTCGTAGGCCTTCACAACGTCTACCAGCTCAAGCGCAGCCGGGGAATCGCTCATTCCGGAACGACCACCTGGTCACCGGGGGCCACGCCGCCATCGGTCACCTCGACCACTCCGTCGCCGAACACGCCCAGGGTGACCCCGACCAGTTGAGTGTTGCCATCGTCGTCGATCTTTTCGACCGCAAACCCTCCTTCGGAGAGAGCAATCAGCGACCGTATGGGCACCACTGTGGCGTCATCCACCCGGTCGCCGATGCTGACCACGGTTACCGGTCCTTCGACCAGGGTACTTTCGTCGCCATCGGTTTCGGCGTTGAGCACGATGTCGATCGTGATCGTGACGGTTGACGAGTCCTGCGGGTTGTTGGCCGCCACCACCGAACCGACCTCGCTGACGATGCCGTCGACCGAGGTTTCGTCAGCCAACTCGACGGTGACCGAGTCTCCCGCCTGGAACTGGTCGGCGTCAGCCACTTCAACAACAACTTCGACCGACAACCGGGAGACGGCTGTGGTCAGAACCGGTCCGGTCACCAACGTGTCGCCCGACTGCACCAGGTGGGTGTCCACAACGTGGCCGTCGGGAATGACGACGTAGTAGCCCGGGTCGGTGGCCCCGGTAACCGACAGGCCAACATCTTGTTGCCATCGTTCGACCGCGGCAACCGTCGAACTTGTCACCGTTCCGTCGACGGTCATGTCACCATCGGGGTCATAGCCGTTGTCCGAAAGAGCTCGTTCAAGCTCAAGATCGGTGAACGTGTCGCTCGCCATCGTCGCCGCCACCGGTTCGGTGGCCGACACGACCGAAACGTCGATGTCGTCCAACCGGTATAGAACAGTTCCGGGGACCAGTTCCGATCCGACTGCCATCACGTCGCTGACTGTGCCGTCGAGGCTGCTGACTACGTCATAGGTTTGTTGGCGGGGTCCCAGGGTGGCCACAACACCGGCCCCCGACGACCCGACCTCGGCGACCGACACCACTGACGCCGGTCCGTCCAGGACGGCAACGTCGTTTTGGGTTACCACACCGGTGGCTTCGATACCGAGGTCTTCCTGCCATCGTTCGACCATGGCCGCGGTGTTGGCCGTGAACTCACTGTCCACGTCGACGGTCTCGTCCGGGTCGTATCCCAACAACGCCAGGTTGGCTTCCAACTGGCGAACGTCGGGACCTTCAGCCCCCTCCGACAGCGAACGCCACATCGGCGTCTCGCCGAAGAACACCACCATGGGAACGTTGTCGATCGACGCAACCGTGTCTCCCCGACCGACAACGTCGCCGACCGGTACGGTTGCGGTGACCACTCCCCCGGCGCCACGCACCGAAACCGGGTCGCCGTAGCCAAGCGTTCCGCTCCACTCGATCTCCTCTAGTAGCGTCTGGACATCGACCGGAGCCGAGACCAGTTCGGCGGCTTCGCTAACCGGGTCTTCATCTTCGGTCGTTTGCCCGATGTAGTCGGAAGCCACCCACGCTCCGACGCCCCCGATTAGTAGACCGACAACGAACAGTGGCCAGCGGCGTCGACCAGACGACAAGTCGGCGGCTTCAAGCGCTCGTAGTACCTCTTCGTCCTCTACATGCCTTTGTCGAGGAGCCGTCGTCGACACCTCACTCTCCGGCTTCGGTCGAATCATCCCCGCCGCCCCCACCCGGGACGGGCAGGCCGGCCGACGTCAGAGCCTGTTCGATGATGACGGCGCACTCATCGACGGTGGCTTGAACGTCAGGGTCCTCGTAGTCAAGGCCAAGTCCAGTGGCCAACCGCTCGTTGATGTTGCCGAAACCGCCACGTCGCTGACCGCCGGCGGCTTGCCCGCCGGTTTGACCATCAGCGCCTTCGACACCGGCTTGGGCGTCGTCTTCGTTGGCAACGTCGTCGTTGCGAGCATCGTCACCCTGCTCGCCGTCGGCGCCTCCGGCCCCCGGCCCGCCGCGACCCGGCAAGGTCAAGTCGCCGACGTCGTAGCCACCGTCTCGTACACAAGCGGAGAAGTCAACAAAGGCATCCTGCAACTCGGGTGATTGGAGCGCCTGGCGGGCACCACCACCAAATCCGGTGTCGGCCAGAACGTCTCGACACGCCTCCATGGCAGCCGGGAAGTCTTCGGACTGACGATCAAACGACTGAAAGGCGCTTCGCAGGTCGATGTTTCCCTCGGCGTCAACCGTCAAGTCGGGAAAGTCTAAACCTTGGTCGCGCATGCAGGCGGAGAACTCCAACGCCGCCTCATCAGGGGCAAGTTCCGCATCGTCTTCGATCACAGCAGCGTCGGCGGCATCGCCGACGGCCGACTCCTCCGTTTCGAGCGTCGCAACCTCCGGGGTTGCCGAATCGGATTCGGCGCTACAGGACGCTCCAATCATCAGGAGAGCGGCTGCGCCGACCAACAAGCGAGTCAGTTTCCAGTTAATGCCTTTGGACATGGCATCCAATCTGCCAGAGCAATATGAGCGACGCGTTAAGAACTTCAAGAAAAGACGGCGGAAACCAGATTTTCGAAATACTTTACCGCTTTGTTAGCTGCCGTTATAACGACACGCGAACGAACCTCACATAGTTCAAAACTCTCCTTCCAGGTGGAATCGTTACTCGCCTCTACAGCGATCCTTTCCAATCCACCCGTCACAACTGACGCCGCAAGGAAAGGACCGCTGCCATGGCGATCACGGAGACCACACCACCAGAGCACCTCGATCTAACCGGAAACCTAGTTGGACAGAGTCCCGCCGGCCTGAACCCTCAACTTTCCGAGGACCTCCCGCCCGACGACCAAAAGCTGTTCCACACGTACGGGTGGGGGCCGACTGCAGCACCGGCAGCCCTGTTTCTACACCGAGCCTTTGAGACACAGGCACGGTCCCGTCCGTTCGCCACAGCCATCGAACACTTGAAGGAGACGGTCACCTACGCCGAACTCGATCACCAAGCCAACGTCATCGCCACCGAACTGACCGAGCGTGGTGTTGGTCGAGGAGACAACGTCGGAATTTTCGCTGAACGTTCGATTTCCATGGTGGCGGCCATGATGGCCGTGTTGAAAGTGGGGGCGGCCTACGTTCCCCAGCACGCCGGAGTCGCGCCATCTCGGCAACTCACCCACATCATCACCAAGACCGAAATGTCGGTGGTGTTGACCCTTTCACACCTGTCCCACCATGTTCCCGAAGCCGACAGCGTCGAGATCGTGTCACTCGACTCTGACATTGACTATCGGCGTTCAGAAGTTTCGGGCTCCCCCGATCGGGCGTTGGCGATGACCGACGCCAGCCCGGACGATCCGTGCTTTGTCTTGTTCACTTCGGGAACCACCGGTCCACCGAACGGTGTCGTTGTCACCCACCGCAACGTAACCAACATCGTCCTCACCGATCCAGGCAACCTCGGAATCGAACCGGGCATGCGAGTCGCTCAACTATTGAGCGTGGCCTTCGATATGGCCCAATGGGAGATCCACGGGGCGCTCAGCCACGGCGCCACGCTGGCAATCCGAGGCAAAGACATGACCGAGACTGCGGCCACCGCCGACGTCATCATTGCCACCCCTTCGATACTGGCGTCAATCGACGCCGAGCAATGCCATCACACCCAGGTGGTGGCCGTGGCCGGAGAGCCCTGCCCCGAGTCACTGGCCGACACCTGGAGCAACTTCTGCCGGTTCCACAACTCATGCGGCCCGACCGAGACCACCATCGTCAACACCGTCAAGCACTATCAAGGGGCCGACGACCGACTCACAATCGGTACACCAACACCGAACAACACCGTCTACGTTCTCGACGAAGACCTCAAACCGCTACCAATCGGCGAAGTAGGTGAAATGTGGGCCGGAGGCGACTGTGTCACCGCCGGCTATCTCGGTGACGACGCCAACGCCACAAAGCTCAACGCCGACCGCTACCGCGACGACCCCTTCCTGGGCGGCGGAAGAAAGATGTTTCGCACCAGAGACCTTGGCCGTTGGAACGACGACGGTGAACTGGAGCACTACGGACGAACCGACGATCAAGTCAAGATTCGAGGCTTCCGAGTAGAGCTCGACTCCGTGTCCGCTGTGCTCGAAGCTGTTCCATCGTGCACCCGGGCTGTGACCCTCAAGTACGACGACCGCAATCTGGTTGCCTTCGCCGAGCCCGCCGTCGTAGACGGGCACCATGCGGCGGAAGCAGTAGGTCAAGCGCTCCCCTACTACTGCGTCCCGGCCAAGGTCTTCACCATGGCAGCGCTGCCTCGCACCGATCGGGGCAAGATCGACAAAGCCGCGCTACGACAACTGGCCGAAGCCGAGCTGGGAGAACTGCGATGACGGTTGTTCAAGAACACGCAGCTCAATCAGGCACCCCCCTGCCACCGTCTGTAGTCGAATCCGAGCACCAACCTGAACACGGATCCGCTCCATCGCCAGAGGAAACGCATACCTGGGCGGTCGAGCCGGCTGAACGTCGGACCGCTCCACCAACGCCTCGTCCAGTCAGTCGACTGTTCAAGTCTCGCAGACTCAAGCACTACAACCGATTGGTCTGGTTGGTTGCAGCCGTCAACCTGGCGGTCGCCGGAAGCCTGGTGGCCGAGTGGAATCTGAGCGATCTTGGCTCCGTAGACCCCAGCGGCCCGGCCAATATGGTGGTTGCCAACCTGACTGTGGCTGTTCTCTTTCGCCAACAGTACGTCGTCAACGGACTGTTTTGGCTGGCGACGAGAGCCCCTACTTCATGGCCATTGGCCGTCCGCTGGACATTGGGCAAGGTCTACCACTTCGGGGGAATCCACAGCTCAACGGCCACGGCGGCCGTGGTGTGGTTCGTCGCTCAACTGGCCGCCACCACCGCCACGATGTCTGCCGGAGCATCGGCCATCTCAGTCTGGGAGTACCTACTCTCGTTTCAGCTCGCATTGCTGTTGTTGACCATCTTGTACACCGCTATGCCGTTCGTCCGTCAAAAACACCACGACCGGTTCGAAAAGACGCACCGCTGGGGTGGTTGGACGGCCCTGGCTCTGTTCTGGATTCTCACCTTGGTACAAGCAAACCGGGTCGGATCGATTCTCACCTATCCGGCCGTGTGGGCTCTGGCTGCCGCCACGTTCAGTGTGGCCTTGCCGTGGCTACGGCTGAAGAAGGTCGATATCGACATCGAATCACCTTCGAACCATGTTGCCCTCACCACCTTCGACTACGGCTACACCCCGTTCGCCGGATCGTCAACCGCGGTCAGCCGAGACCCACTGAGGGAGTGGCACTCGTTCGCCAACGTGCCGGTGCCGGGACAGGACGGCTTCAAATTGACCATCTCCCGGGCCGGTGATTGGACCGGGAACTTCATCGACGACAAGCCCGACAAAGTGTGGGTCAAAGGCATCGCCACCGCCGGTGTGGCCAACATCGAAGTACTGTTTGACAAGGTTCTCTACGTCGCCACCGGCAGCGGAATCGGACCCTGTCTACCGCACTTGTTCGCCCAAGAGGTACCGGCCCACCTGATTTGGGCAACCCGTAACCCGACCAAAACCTACGGCGAAAAGCTGGTTGGCGAAATTCTGGCCGTACAACCAGACGCGCTCATTTGGGACACCGACGCTCACGGGAAACCCGACATGGTGGAGTTGGCCTACGACGCTGTGTTGGCAACGGGGGCCGAAGCCGTGATCTGTATCTCGAACTCCAAACTGACGTGGCAAGTGGTGGAAGGCATCGAACAACGAGGCATTCCGGCTTACGGCGCCATCTGGGACTCGTAATGGACGACATCACTGTTGACATGGCAAACGTCGAACCTACGCACAACGACCCGGCTGGCTTCCATTGGCGCCGGGACGGTCGGGTGGCGCTGATCACTCTTGACCGTCCCGATGTGCTCAACGCCCTCAATGCCAAGCTGATGACCAACCTGGTTGGCCTGGTCGAACATCTCGATGCCGACCCCACCGTCGGGTGTCTGGTGTTGACCGGCAGCGGCCGAGCGTTCGCGGCGGGGGCCGACATCAGTGAAATGACCGACCTCGATTTCGACACCGCCCACCGGCGACGGTTCCTGGCCGCGTGGGACCGGTTCGCGGCCGCCGACATCCCGAAGATCGCCGCAGTCAGCGGCTATGCCCTGGGCGGAGGATGCGAACTCGCCATGATGTGCGACTTCATCATCGCCGACACCACCGCCAGGTTCGGTCAACCCGAAGTCAAGCTCGGCTTGATTCCCGGCATGGGTGGCAGTCAGCGCTTGACTCGGGCGGTAGGCAAACAACTGGCGATGGACATGATCCTCACCGGGCGCATGATCGACGCCGACCGGGCCCTACAAGCAGGTGTTGTTGCCCGGGTTGCCGCTGAAGGTCAGGCGGTCAGCGAAGCTGTGGAAGCAGCTGAAACCATCGCCTCCTACGCCAAGATCACCACTTCAGCTGCCCGCGGGGCTGTTTTGCAGGCTGAAGCCTCACTCGACGCCGGGTTGGCCTACGAACGGCAGCTCTACTACGCCATTTTCGGCACACGGGCAGCCAAAGAAGGAGTCGCCGCCTTCGTCGAAAAGCGCGACCCGGACTTCCACCACCCCACCAGCGACAGGAATTCCAAATTAATTCCAGATTGATGTGACACATTTTCTCGATCCACGGCTTTACCAGTTAAGGCTCTACCTAGTGAGCCGAATTCGCATCAGTCTGAATCGTGACGAGCGAATCGTGAATCGATGCGAGGTGGCATTGGTAGAAGCCCGGACCCGATCGTCCGGGCTTCTACCGCGTCATCTGCGACAGTGCTACTTAGCGACAGAGCTACTTGGCGAGAGCTACTTACGGCACTCCATAAGAGGCATGACCTTCTCGCCGAACTCCTTGGTGGCTACCGGATAGTCGTCGAACACACACATAACCCCCTTGACGCCCTCGATGGCCGACACTTCGTCTAGCTTGGCGGCGATGGTGGCGTGCGAGCCGACGATGGGGCCGATGTTCAGGTTGAACGCCCCCTGCATCTCAGTGATCTTCTCCGCCGTTGCGCCGGCGGTGTCGAGCTCGGCTTGGCCGGTCATAAACTTGATGGCTTCAAGGTCGGCGCCGTCGCGGTATTGATCCCACTTGGCTTGAGCCGCCTCGTCGGTGTCACCCATGGTGATTTGGAACAGCACGTACACGCCGACATCGCGGCCCGAGGTTTGAGCGGCTGACATGAGACGGCCGGCGTCGTTGCGGACGACGTCCAGGTCGGCGGTGCCGATGATGAACTGGTAGTCGCCGTAGGTAGCGCAGAACTCCATGCCCCGATCGGACTGACCGGCGCATACCAACGGCACTCCACCGTCTTTGGGCGGCGGCGACAGGCGACAGTCGTCCATCTGGAAGTACTCACCTTTGAAGTCGCTGGCCCCCGTCGACCACAGCTCCTGCATGATCTTGACGTACTCGGTGGCGTAGTCGTAGCGCTTCTCGTAGTACCAGTCTCC
>CALJMD010000337.1 GCA_937981915.1 uncultured Acidimicrobiales bacterium | reverse complement strand
CGATGAAATGCGAGCCGAGATCGAAGCCAGACTTGGGATACAGGCCATCGACATTTACGGTCTTTCCGAAGTGATCGGCCCGGGAGTGGCTCAGGAGTGCGTCGAGACCAAGGACGGCCCGACGATCTGGGAAGACCACTTTTACCCCGAGATCATCGACCCCGACACGGGTGCGGTGCTGCCCGAAGGCTCCGAAGGTGAACTGGTCTTCACTTCGCTAACCAAAGAAGCGTTCCCAGTCATCCGCTACCGAACCCGTGACCGAACCCGACTGCTTCCGGGCACCGCCCGAACAATGCGACGCATGGCCAAGGTCACCGGACGCACCGACGACATGTTGATCATTCGTGGTGTGAACGTCTTCCCGTCGCAGATCGAGGTGCAGGTTCTGGCCACGGCCGGCCTCAGCCCCCACTACCAGCTCACTGTGGGTAACGAGGGCACGATGAAAACGTTGGCGGTAGCGGTCGAACGCTCCCCTGACACCGCGGCATCGCAAGCAGCAGACCTGGCCCGGGCGCTGCAAGACAAGATCAAAGGCAACGTGGGTATCAGCACATCCGTCGACGTACTCGAACCCGAGGGCTTGCCCCGGTCGATGGGTAAGGCGGTTCGAGTAATCGACAGGAGCGGACAATGAACCTTCAGGACGACTTCGATGCCCGCCTCGCGGCCGACCGCAAGATCGAGCCCCGAGACTGGATGCCGGAGAAGTATCGCAAGACCATGATCCGGCAAATCGCCCAGCACGCCCACTCAGAAATCATCGGGCAACAGCCGGAGGGAAACTGGATCACCCGGGCGCCGACACTAAAACGCAAAGCCATCTTGATGGCCAAAGTGCAAGACGAAGCCGGTCACGGCCTGTACCTGTACTCGGCGGCCGAAACGCTGGGTGTGTCTCGTGACGAGCTGATGGACATGTTGCACACCGGTCGACAGAAGTACTCGTCCATCTTCAACTACCCGACGTTGTCGTGGGCCGATATGGGTGCCGTTGGCTGGCTGGTCGACGGCGCAGCCATCACCAACCAGGTCATGTTGACCCGCACCTCGTTCGGCCCTTACGCCCGGGCCATGATCCGGATCTGTAAAGAAGAGTCGTTCCACCAACGCCAGGGCTACGAGATCATGCTCACGTTGTGTAACGGGACCGAGGCTCAAAAGGCGATGGCCCAAGACGCCCTGGACCGGTGGTGGTGGCCGTCACTGGCCATGTTCGGTCCGCCCGATGCCGAGTCGACACACACCGCCCAGTCGGTGGCGTGGAAGATCAAGCGAGAGACCAACGATGAACTGCGCCAGAAGTTTGTGGATATGACCGTGCCTCAGGCCGAAATCCTGGGTTTGACCATTCCCGATCCGGATTTGGTGTGGGATGCTGACGCCGAACACTACCGGTTCGGTGAGATCGACTGGGATGACTTCTGGCAGGTGGTGAAGGGTGACGGTCCCTGCAATCGGGAACGCATTGCCCACAAGGTCAAAGCTTGGGAGGACGGTGCCTGGGTGAGAGAAGCCGCCGTCGAACACGCCAAGCGGGCTGCCTCAACGACGAAACTCGCCGCTGGAGGTGCTGCGTTATGAGCTATGACGTTGTCGTTCGGCCTGTTGGCCTCACTAACCGAGTTTCGCTGGTGGCGAAACTCGCCGCTGGAGGTTTGCAGTGAGTTACGATGTGCCGCCGGTTGAGGGGGAGGTTGAGGCTGAGGCGAATCCGGAAATCGTGGGGGAGTTTCCGCTGTGGGAGGTTTTCGTTCGAGCCGACCGTGGCTTGAACCACGTCCACGCCGGCAGCCTGCATGCCCCCGATGCCGAAACCGCTGCTCGCAATGCCCGCGATGTCTACACCCGCCGCCAGGAAGGCGTGAGCGTGTGGGTGGTGCCTTCGGCGTCCATTTACGCTTCCGATCCGGACAACCGGGAAGCCTGGTTCGATTCGGACAAGCCGTACATCCATCCGACCTTCTATGAGCTGCCCGACGAAGTCGGGCACATGTAGGTGAGTCCCGTGTCGCCACTGCTGACTTACGTTCTGCGCCACGCCGACGACAACTTGATCGTCGCTCAACGCCTCGGTGAACTGATCGCTTCCATGCCCGATCTGGAAGAGGACATCGCCGTGGCCAACGTTGGCCTCGACCACCTAGGCCAGGCTCGCCACTTCTACGACTACGCATCGGAGCTGGACCCCGACAGTCGAGATGAAGATCAGTTCGCCATGGAACGAAGCGAACGAGAGTTTCTCAACGCCACCCTGGTCGAACAACCCAACGGTGACTTCGCTCAAACCCAGATGCGGCAGTTTCTACTCGACGCCTACCAAGTCCCGCTGTACGAAGCGATGACGGCCAGCGACGATGCCCGACTGGCCGCCATCAGCGCCAAGGCAGTCAAAGAAGCCCGCTATCACCTTGAACGGTCGTCGGCCTGGGTCGTTCGTCTCGGCGCCGGGACACCGGTGAGTCACGAAAAGATCAGTCAAGCCGTCGAATATCTCTGGCCCTACGCCGGGGACCTGTTCTACGCCGATGACGTGGAGGAGGGCCTGGCCGCCTCCGGAGTAGCCGTCGACCCCGCCACGGTGCGACCCACGTTCGACGCTACGGTCGCCGACGTCTTCGCCTCCGCAAACCTCAGCGTGCCCGACGACCCGTACGCCAGGATGGGTGGCCGCACCGGCTTTCACACTGAACACCTCGGCCACTTGTTGCCGGAGATGCAGTCGCTGTATCGGGCCCATCCCGGTGCGACGTGGTAGCAATGCCGGAAATCGTCACCGATGAAGTGCTGTGGGCCGCAGCGGCGACCGTACCCGACCCTGAGATGCCACCGCTCACCATCGCCGACCTGGGCATCCTACGTTCGGTCGAACGTCGCGGTGACTCCGTTGTGGTCACCATCACCCCGACCTATTCCGGTTGCCCCGCCGTCGACATGATCGAGTCCGGCGTCATCGATGCCGTTGTCGACGCCGGCGTCGCCGTCGACCGAATTCGGGTTGAACGAGTTCTGGCTCCGGCATGGACCACCGATTGGATCACCGACGACGGTCGACGAAAGTTGGCCGAATCTGGGATCTCACCGCCTCGGACGCTTGCCGACGCATCGGGGCAACCGGGTTCGGTTTCCGTCACGCTGTCCGGTCGACGTCGCCAACCCATCGGTGACATCTCGTGTCCTCAATGCGGGTCGAAGACCGTCACCGAACTCAGTCGATTCAGCTCAACTGCCTGCAAATCTCTCTACCGGTGCGAGTCGTGCCGAGAACCGTTTGACCATGTCAAAGAACTCTGAAGCAGCTGTGGCAACGGCAGTCGAATTTCATCAGTTGACCGTTGCCGCCGTCGAGCCGCTGACCGACGATGCCGTTTCCATCACCTTCGACGTGCCCGAGCGGCTGCGACCGAAGTTCGTTCACCTTCCCGGTCAGCACATTGTTATCAAAGCCGATGTCGACGGTGAAGAGGTTCGACGCACGTACTCGATCTGTAGTCCGCCCGGCACGCTTCAGATTGGGGTCAAACGAATCCCCGACGGTGTCTTCTCCAGTTACGCCACCACCAACCTGGCAGCAGGTGATGTCTTGGAAGTCATGGCCCCGATCGGAGAGTTCACGCTCGATCCGGGCACGGCATCAGGCGGTCGCTACGTGGCCGTTGTCGCCGGCTCCGGAGTAACACCGGTGCTGTCCATGGTTTCCACCACATTGGAACGCCAGCCCGACGCCCACTTCACCGTGTTGTACGGCAACCGTACCTCGCAGTCGATCATGTTTATCGAAGAGCTCGAAGGTTTGAAGGATCGCTACCCGGCCCGCCTCCAGCTCGTTCACATCCTCAGCCGAGAACCACACCAGGTGCCGCTGTTCCAGGGTCGAATCGACGAAGAAAAGATCCGAGCGTTGTCGAGCAGCTTGATCGACCCAAGTGCGGTGGATGGCTGGTTCCTTTGCGGGCCACTGGAAATGGTCGAAACTGTGCAGGCGACACTGACCGACCTCGATGTAGAGCCCGATCGGATTCACCTCGAACTGTTCTTCGACCAGCGGATCGAAACGCTCCCATCCTCGGGCGATCCCACCGATGAAACGGGGGGCGATGAGGGCGGCTCCTGCCATATGCTGGTGACGATCGATGGTCGCACCTCGGAACTTCGGGTTCGACCCGACGGACCGTCGCTGTTGGACTACGCCCGCTCGGTTAGAGCGGAGATCCCGTTCGCCTGCAAAGGCGGGATGTGCGCCACCTGTAAAGCAGTGGTAGCCACGGGGGAGGTCACAATGACCAAGAACTACGCGTTGACCCCCGGCGAACTCGAAGCCGGTTTCGTGTTGACCTGTCAGGCCCATCCCGTCACCGACGAAGTCCACCTCAACTTTGATGCCCGGGGTTGAGTCGCTGCACTAGGATGACGACATGAGCGACTGGAACGCACAAGTCATCGCAGAGTTTCGGGCAAACGGAGGCAAGGTCGCACAGTTTGGCGACGCCCCACTGGTCATCTTGAACACCATTGGCGCCAAGTCCGGCCAGTTGCGGGAGATTCCATTGGTCGCATTGACCGAGGACGAAGGAATGTATGTCTTCGCCTCCAAAGCCGGTGCGCCCACCAACCCTGACTGGTACCACAACCTGAAGGCCAACCCCGAAATTACCGTTGAATACGGTGCGGAGTCGTTCGCTGCTCGGGTGGAAGAACTCCCCGTTGATGAGGGCCAGGCCACCCTTGGACGACAGGCTGCGATCATGCCGCAGTTCGCCGAGTACGTCGAGTCGGCGGCTCCTCGGGTAATACCGGTGTTCTCGATCAGCCGTCAGCCGTAGACAAAGAGCCTTTCCGGCGCGGCGCCCTACACGGCCAACGCTCTACTCGTTGCCCTGCACCCGATGAAGGTCGGCCCGATCGCCCTCCAACAGCGAGAGGGCATCATCGACCGATAAGGCGGTACAGAACTCGCCGTGGAGGTTGGCCACCGTCATCTGGTGGACCACTTCGGGGTCGTGATCGACACCGTCCGGCCCCACCCGATTCGTCGTGGCACAACAGTCGGGCAACAGGTAGGTGTCGAAGCCCAGATTGCCGGCCATTCGCACGGTGGTTTCCACACACATATTGGTGAAGAAGCCAACCACCACCAATCGTCCGATTCCCGCTCTACGTAGTTCGACTTCCAGCGACGTGCCGACGAACCCCGAGTTGACGTCTTTGCTGATGACGATGTCGTGCTCGGCCGGTTCGAGCCCCGGCAACTGACTGCCGGTATCGAGGCTGAACTTCAACGGCGAGTCGGCTTCGCGTGAGTCGTGCCGGGTAAAGGCCACATGCAATCCGCTTGACCGCCAGGTGGTAAGCAGCGACGCCATGTGGGTCTCGGCGTCGTGATTATTGCGGCGACCGGTCGGCCCACCCCAGTGGTCCAAGACGTTGACCCCGACCTGGGTATCGATCAGAAGCAGGCTGGTGTTCGACCCGAACCGTTCAATCATGGCGCAAGGGTAGTGTCGACCGGGTTGCAGGGCGCCATCAAGGAGGCACCGCCTTGCGTCAGCTGCGGAGACTCAATGCCGCCAGCAATTCGGGCACCCGGTTGGCGGTGCGCCGACCTTCCACTTCGGCGACCCATCGGTACCACCAAACAGCGGCAGCCAGCATGGCGACACCGGGAACCAACGCCAGAAGGGGTCGTCCCAGCAAGGCCACCGTCAACGTCGGAGCGGCCCATGCGGTGGTGGCGATGTTGATCGAAAACAAGGTGACGACTCGAACGAGGGAGGCCACACACCCGGCGTTGTTGCCGGCCAATGATCCGACCCGGTCGGGGAGCGGAATCGGCGAACGAAGCGACACGAAGATGCCGGCGGTGGCCGCTACCAGACCACTTTGTGTGATCAAGGCCAAGGAAACAGGTAGCAGCAACCAGCCATCGGTGAACACGGCTAACGCCACCGTCCCCAAGGCCACCAGCAGCATCACCGCAACCATTCGAGGGATGGTCTTGCCGATCAGGACCGACTTGAAACCGTCGCCGGGAAACGCATCGGCCACCACTGTCGGACCGTCGGAACCAAAGATGTTCGACGTCGTAATCGCCACCGACGACGAGACAGCCAGGTACGAGACCAACATCAGGCGGGGCGATGCCGATCGAATCACCGTTAGGGCAGGCAGGCTGAACGCCAACACCAGCGGGATGAACGCTGCTGTCTCCGCCCACTCTCGCGGGTCCCGCCGGATCGACCGGTTGCCTCTGGCCCAGGCTGCCGCCGTACGACGGTCGACCAGGCGATCCATCCACGGCGACACCAACGGGCCACGTCGCTTGGTCGGATCAGCGGCGCCACCACCCTCCAAGTGTCGAGCCAACAACCGACCCCAAACAACGAACAGTGCGCCGACAAAGACGACGGCCCCGGCCAGGAAGGCGACAGCCGGAAGCAGACGGTCAGCCGATGCCAGCGCCAGTGACTCGGCCGCCCACGAAGTCGGAAGCCACCGGGCGATTGAACGCAGCGCACGAAGATCATCGAGTGAAACCAACTGGCCGATGTACACCAGTGATTGCGACGCCGCACCGAGGGAAATGGCGACCAACATGGTCACCGCTGTCGCCGCCGCACGAAACCGGGTACCGAATACCAGGGTCATGAAGCTAACAACCACGCGACTGGCCACAATGACCGAAACAACAAAGACCAAACCTGCGACGGCCATGAAAGCCGCCACAGGTGCCGAAGCGGCGTGGGTTACCGATGCCCCAACCGCGATGAGCGTCACCATGGCCGGAACCCCGACAAACGAAGCCAAAAGCAAACCGGCGCCTATGGTTGAGCGACCCAACGGGAGTGGACCAAAGCGGCGAATGTCGAGGATGATCTCGCCTCCACCCAAGACCAGCGGGCCAAGCAGCCAGAGCGCGGCCAGTCCGCCCAACGAGAGTGCCAGGGTCAATTCAGCGTGCTCGGTGCCCCGCAGTGCCCATAGGGCGAATGCCCCCAGCGCCGCCATGCCGCCACCAAGCAACAATCCAAGGATCAACCCGATCAGGGCTTGAGGTGTACGGGTGATCGTCCTGAACTTCAGGGGAATGAAGGATCGAGCGGACGCCCAGTCGATCACAACTCGGCGCCGGAGCGGTTCTCCGGTTCGGCCGCAAACGTGTTGAGCCAGTCGAGGCGGGTCGGCGGGAGAGCGTCGCTACCAATAGTTTGAGCGAACACATCGTCAAGTCGTTGACCGGCCCGGACCTCGCTCATCGGGCCGTGACGCAACAGCTGCCCATGGTGCATGATGGCGGCCCAGTCACACAACTCTTCGACCGTGGCCATTACATGACTGGACAACACGACGGTGCCCCCGGCATCCAAGAGTTGGTCGAGAATCTGGCGAATACTGCGTTGGGAGACCGGATCGACCGACTCGAACGGCTCGTCGAGGATAAGCAGGGGAGGAGCGTGCAGAAGAGCAGCAGCCAGGCTGATCTTCTTTCTCATTCCCATGCTGAAGTCGGTGATCAGTTTGTCGTCGGCCGACTCGAGATCGAGTACCGCCAACAAGTCGTTGGTCCGAGCGTCGATGGACTCGTCGGTCATGTGTCGAAAACGACCGACGTAGCTCAGAAACTCTCGGGCCGACAGACGCTCGAACAACAACAGATTTTCGGGAACGACGCCTATCCCGGCCTTGACCGCTGTCGGATCCGGCCACACGGACACGCCGTTGACGGTCACCAAACCAGCGTCGGGTCGGAGCAGGCCGGTGATCATGCTCAACGTTGTGCTCTTGCCCGCCCCGTTAGGACCGAGCAGACCGAACATCGAGCCTCGGGGCACGGTCAGGTCGAGACGGTCGACAGCGGTGTGTTGACCAAATTGCTTGGTCAGTCCGTGAGCGTGGATGGCGAAGTCGCTCAAGGGCACAAGCGTACTGCCAACTGTCGTAGTCAAGTGGACAGTACGCCTGAGAGCCCTTGAGTTGAATCGCCCGCTAGTGCTTCGCCTGCTCGGCCACGGCAAGAAGTCGGTCGTTTCGTTGCGACCATAGGTAGGCGCCCGCCGCTACTACAGCGAACCCGACACAGAGCCAGTAGCCGCGGGGGAGAGAGGCGAACGTGTCGACCAGCCCGTCAGTTCCCAGATCGATCTCGGCCAGTCGCTCCACCGTCCACAGCAGCGCGATGGCGGCCAACGCCAATGATGAAACGACCACGAACGGCTGATAGAACGGCGTCCGGCGAAGCAAATACAAGCCGGGGAACAACAGCAGGATCACCACAACTTGACCGATCTCGATGCCGACGTTGCGACCCAACAGCGAAATCAGCTGACTCGATCGGGACACCCCAAGATCGGACACCAGCGAGGCAAAACCCATGCCGTGGAACAGTCCGAAGACAAACGACAAGCTCCACTCGCGGTTGGGAACAATTGGCTTGAGCGTATGAAGCGCCGCCGCCGCAATCGAAATGGCGATGATCGATTCCACAATCTTGGCCGGAGGTGTAGGCAGCCAGCCCATTCCGGCCAACGTGAACGTAATGGAGTGAGCCACCGTGAAGAACGTGGCGATCTTCAACACCCGCCACAGGCCGGACCCAAACCCGGCCACCGGCTCCCAGCGGTTGGTAAACACCAACACGGATGGAATCAAAAGGGCGAGCACGAACAAGATGTGATCCGGTCCGGTTGCGATGTGGTTAATGCCGAGCGAGATGCTGGACCGGAAGTTGCCCCAGCGTCCGTCGGCGCCAAGGTCAATGCTCTTGGTTCGCTCGTCGGCGTTGACGTTGACCAACGTTTCCTTGCCGAGCGCGAACTCGCCCAGTTCGAACCCGCCGTCAATCAGCAGTAGGCCGTCCCGCCCGTCCACCTCGTCGAAGAACGGATCGAACCGAACGTCGATTGTTTGAGGCGGCATGTCGTGATCGCCGGCAGTGTATTGAATGACGGCAAAGGCCAGATCGGTCGAGCCTTCACGGAAGAGGTCGACGGCCCCGAACTCGATTTCCCGATCGCCATCGGCAGTGGAAATGGCCATATGGTCGGCCAGATACTGGTAGAGAACGTCGGCGTTGTCGCGCAGCGTGGTCTCAATGGCGATGTCGTCGCCCGACATGTCTAGACCCAACACGTCGTCGACGTCACCAATAGCCAACTCCGCCCGACCGTCAATGCCGGACTCGGTCACAAAAACGTAGAGGTACGGCTGCTCGGTGGTGTGGGCGGCTGCTGGAGTGGCCGGTAGCAGGGTCAGCCCGAAGACAAGCGCCAGCAGCATCGCCAGGCGGCGCCGAACCGTTCGTGGAGACCTGGTCGGCGATACCTCAGCGGCTGAAGATGATGCGGGGGTCATGCGGCCTGATCCGCCGTTGGTTCGTCGGAGCGCCTGCGGGAGAACAGCCAGCCACCGGCGACAGCTGCGGCCAACAGAGCCACAACGGGGGCCACCCAGCCCAAGCCTGCACCTTCATCTGAGTCGGTTTCACCGAAGGCTCCCTCTGGAGCTGAACCTTCACCGTCCTCCATGGCTTCTTCGATCATGTCGAGCTGCATTTCAGCGTCACCCTCAGCCAGATCCGTCGGGGCCTCAGCTCCTGGAGGCGTGGCGTACCAGGCTTGCAGCGGTGGGGCGATGCCGGGGAACGACGTCGGTCGGTCGCCCGACCGTTCGGTTTCGGTGAAGAACTCTTCTCGTTCGCCTATGGCGACAGTAAAGCGAGACGGCGCGCTTCCGTTCACGACGCCGCGATAGCGACCCTCCTGGGCCGGTTCTCGAAGCTCGGCCAGGGTGACGTATGACGTGTTGCTGAACGGTTCGTCGAATACTTCGCGGACCTCTGGGACGATCGACGTTGTCGTGCCGTCGGGGGCTTCAAGTTCTACGGTCGGTAGCTCGTCATCGGAGATGCTGAGCTCCGGCTCCAGGTTCGGGATGAGGAGCGAGATGTACAGTTCCTCGCCGTCTCGCAGATCAAACTCAAAGCCACGGGTGTCGCCTGACTCCAAGACCGAGCCGTACAGCGCCCACGAGATCGCGCCGTCAGGCATGTAGGGGCCAACGTCAGGCGTTGTCTGATCTTGTTCGATAAAGATCGGGTCGTGAGCGGCTGCTGGGGCCGTCCAAAGCAAAAGCAGAGTGGTGGCCAAAATTGCCACTGCACCAGCGCGTCCCGCCCGCCCCGTCGGACGACGGAGAGGAAGCGATGTTCTGTTATCCATGTCACACCCTACGAATCTGAAGCACTGTGTGGATGCACATCCATGGACGTTTCCCGGACGTGCCTGTTCCCTAACGGAACCATCAGGCGGGGGCCTCGACAATAGAGAGAACGCTCCCAATCGGGGTAGGAAAACTACCTGCGGTCCGGGTGGATGGCCCGGACCGCAGGAATGTCTCGCGACGTTGCGTTTGTGTTAGCCGTTGGCGAAGTTCTCCACCAGTCGCTGAGCCTCAGCGTCGGTGTGCTGCACCGGCGGGCTCTTCATGAAGTAGGCGCTGGGTCCATCCAGGGGACCTCCGATGCCACGGTCGAGGGCGACCTTGGCGCAGCGTACGGCGTCAATGATCACGCCGGCGCTGTTGGGGGAGTCGTGCACTTCCAGCTTGAGCTCGACGTTGAGTGGGACGTCGCCGAAGTTGCGACCTTCAAGGCGGATAAAGGCCCACTTGCGGTCTTCCAGCCACGGAACGTGATCGCTCGGGCCGACGTGGACCGACTCGTCGCTGATGCCGGCATCGATTTGGCTGGTAACGGACTGGGTCTTCGAGATCTTCTTCGATTCCAGCCGGCTTCGCTCCAGCATGTTCTTGAAGTCCATGTTGCCGCCGAAGTTCAACTGGTAGGTCTTGTCGATTACGGTTCCACGATCCTCGTAGAGCCGGGCCAGGGTGCGGTGGACAATGGTTGCACCGACCTGGCTCTTGATGTCATCGCCGACGATGGGAACGCCTGCGGCGGTGAATTTGGCCGCCCACTCCGGGTCGGAGGCAATAAAGACGGGGATGGCGTTGACGAAGCCAACACCGGCATCGAGGCAGGCCTGGGCGTAGTACTTCTGGGCTTCTTCGGAGCCTACGGGAAGGTAGGACACCAATACGTCGGCCTTTGCGTCACGTAGTGCTTGGGCCACGTCGATTGGTTCGGCCGACGACTCGTCGCAGGTTTCGCGATAGTACGTACCAAATCCGTCGAGGGTCGGACCTCGCTGAACCTCAACATCGAGGTGAGGGACCTCGGCGAACTGCACGGTGTTGTTGGGGGCGGTGCCGATGGCTTTCGAAAGGTCGCTGCCAACCTTGTTGGCGTCTACGTCGAAGGCGGCCACCAGGTCGATTTGGTTGATGTGGTAGCCCCCGAGGACCACGTTCATGAGACCGGGGACGTCGTCGGTCGGGTCGGCGTCGGCGTAGTACGTGATGCCCTGAACTAGCGAGGACGAGCAGTTGCCGATACCGGCAATGGCGAGGCGGAGTCGCTTGGACGAGTCGGTAGAAGAAGGGTTCATGTTGTCGACACTAAGCGATGATGTTCAATCGAATAACCGGATTGAACTTATCTAAAAGATAAGATCATCCTATGTCCGAGGAGTTGACTCACCGGTTGGCCGGAGTGCGGCTCCAGCAACTGCTCTACCTTGATGCCGTTGGTCGACTCGGACACTTCGCCAACGCCGCCGAGCAGCTATCGGTAAGTCAGCCGGCGCTATCTCAAGGCCTGAGAAGTCTGGAACGAAGCATCGGTGCCCCGCTCTTCGAACGAGTGGGTCGCCGCCGCCAACTCACCGCACTCGGAGAGGAAACGCTGGCCTTCGCTCGTCGAGTGCTGGCCGAAGCAGCCACGTTTGAAGGCCGGCTGGACGAACGCCTGGCCGGTCGGGCTGGCCCCCTGCGGCTCGGACTCATCGACGCCGCAGCGCTGTATCTGCTGACCGACGAACTGCAGTCCTTTCGTCAGCGCTACCCGGAAATCGATCTTCGCTTAACCGTCGAAACATCGGACCGTCTCATCAATCTCGTCGATGCCTACGAACTGGATATGGCCATTGTCGTCGGCCCGGCACCAAACACTACAGCTGTGCAGGTCGCCAGCGAGCCCCTGTATATCTACGGGCCGCCGCTCGACCATGCAGCAGAAGCCGAACGGTGGGTGCTGTATCCGGAGCGCAGCCGAACCCGACAATACATCGATCGGGCCTTGGCCCAGCTTGGCGTCGTCCCCACGGTGGACAACGAAAGCTCAAACCCTTCGGTGATCGCCCAACTCGTTCGTCTCGGTGCCGGTTGGACCATCCTGCCGGCGGGAATAGCCGAGAGTATCAGCGAGCCGTTGACCCGTCGGAGCGAAGCCATCGCCCATCGTCCGTTGTTCGCCGTGCGGCGGGCTACCTCCAGTCTCAGCCCGCAGGCACGAAGCCTGCTGGCTGAGTTTGGAGTTACCTAGACCGCTAATCGACCAGGAGGTTGTAGAGGTGCGGTCGGTCCGGCCGTATTTCCTCAGCCGAGATTCGGCACCGTCTCCATGGCCTCGGAGATCTTCTCCTCTGACAGGTCGTAGTCGACCATGTCGCCGGAGAAGTAATGGTCATAGGCCGCCATGTCGAGATGGCCGTGGCCGCACAGCGCGGTGAGAATGACCTTCTCCTCACCTGACTCCTTGCAGGCCAACGCTTCACGGACCGCGGCGGCAATGGCGTGGGTCGGTTCGGGAGCGGGCACGATGCCTTCGGTTCTGGCGAACTTGATCGCGGCATCGAAGCATTCCAACTGCGGAATCGAAATGGCCTCCACCAGGTTCTCCTCGTAGAGGTGCGAGACCAGCGGCGCCATGCCGTGGTAGCGGAGACCACCGGCATGAATCGGGTCGGGAATGAAGCTGTGGCCTAACGTGTGCATCTTGACCAGCGGGGTCAGCCCGGCGGTGTCACCGAAGTCGTAGCGGTACTCGCCCTTGGTCAACGTTGGGCAAGCCGCCGGCTCTACGCAACGAATAGTGGGGTTGATGTTGCCGGCCAATTTCTCTCGCAGGAACGGAAAGGCCAGGCCACCAAAGTTGGAACCGCCGCCGGTGCAGCCCACCAGAACGTCGGGGGTTTCACCAACCATGGCCAGCTGTTTGAGCGCTTCCTCACCGATGATTGTTTGGTGCATCAGCACGTGATTGAGCACACTGCCAAGTGCGTAGCGAGTGTTGGGGTCCTCGACCGCCATCATGACCGCCTCGGAGATGGCAATGCCGAGCGAGCCAGGATGATCAGGGTCTTCCGACAGCAGGTTTCGGCCGTACTCGGTGATCTCGGATGGGCTGGGGTGAACGGTGGCGCCCCACACTTGCATCATTGCTTTGCGGTACGGCTTTTGGCGGTAGGAGGCCGCAACCTGCCACACCTCACATTCGATGCCGTACTGTGCCGTAGCGAACGCTAGTGCCGAACCCCACTGTCCGGCTCCAGTCTCGGTGGTCAGCTTGGTGACACCCTCCTGGGCGTTGTAGTAGGCCTGGGGAACCGACGTGTTCGGCTTGTGTGAGCCGGCCGGACTTACCCCTTCGTACTTGTAGAAGATCTTGGCCGGAGTGTCGAGCAACTTCTCCAGACGTCGAGCCCGGAATAGTGGGCTTGGGCGCCACAGCCGGTACACGTCGAGCACTTCACCGGGAATGTCGATGTAGCTGTCGGTGCTGACCTCCTGCATGATGATGGCCATCGGGAACAGGGGAGCGAGGTCGTCAGGGCCGATGGGCTGATGGGTGCCCGGATGCAACGGCGGCGGTGGCGGGCTGGGCAGATCGGGGATGACGTTGTACCACTGCGTGGGCATCTCCGTTTCCGGGAGAAAGATCTTCGTGTAGTTGTCCGCGTCGATATTGCTGTTGCCGTTGGCCATGGGGACAAGGTAGTTACCGCCTAGAAGCCGTGCAAGGCGTCGTCGGCCGAGCGGT
>CALJMD010000336.1 GCA_937981915.1 uncultured Acidimicrobiales bacterium | reverse complement strand
GCGACGTTGCGAATCGGGGCGAGCTCACTGCTGGCCGACATAGTGGCAACGCTGGATCAGCTGACCATGGCAAACGGTCGCCATGTCTGACCATGACCAAAGCCAGTCAAACGGTCTGCCCAACGCTGCTTCGCGGTTTCGTTGGCCGCTCGACCGGAGGTAGACCAAAGGCAACGGTCACGGTGACGTTGTCAGCGCCGCCGGCTTCGTTAGCGCTGGCAATCAATGAGCTGCACGCGGCATCGGGCGTGGCTGCCTCGCCGAGAATCGCTGCGATCTTGCTGTCGCTCACCTGCGAGGTCAAACCGTTGGTGCACACCAGAATCCGGTCGCCAGCCTTGAGTTCTGTTTTGGACACTTCCGGATGGAGGAACGCCGGATCTTGACCGGCCGAACTGACCAACACCTTTCTTAGCGGGGAAAGCTCCGACCGGGCTTGCGAGAGTTCGCCAAGGTCGACCATCTCTTGAGCAACGGTTTGGTCTCTGGTCAGTTGTTGGAGCTCGCCGGAGCGAAGCAGATAGCAGCGGCTATCGCCGACGTTGACCACAAAAAGTCGGGGCCACATTATGTACGCCATGGTCAACGTCGTCCCCATACCGTTGAATTCGGGGCTGCGACCGGCCTCGTCGACGATGGCGCTTTGCACTTCGCTGACGGCAGCCAACAGGTGTTCTTGTTGATGGTTGTCATGATCGTGGTTCAAGCTCAAGAACCACGGCATGGCGTTCAGAACATATCGGGCCACGGTTCCAACACCGATCTGGCTGGCAATTGTGCTGCCCGGCTGCCCGCTAATGCCGTCGGCCACGACCAGTAGTTGGCCAGCGACACCGCTGAAGAGTCTGGTTTCGTCTTCGACCGGAAGGCTGGAGCCGTGAATTGTTATGACGCGGTTCAGATCAGCGACTACGAACTGGTCGCCGTTACTCCCCCGAACGGACCCCTGATGAGAACGACCAGCGGAGGGAAGATTGGATATCAACATGGCGGGAAATGTAGAGCCAAGGGTCGGTACCGCCTAGGGCATTTAGTCCATATATCTCGCCTCATCTCGCTGTCCCGACCGGTCTTAAGGACTTTGGTCTCTGGGCTAGCGACGGCGGACGCTTAACACTGACAAGGCCCGGCCTTGCACTGCTGCTGCTGGGATTGACCGGAGTTGACGTCGAAACGAACGGAGAAGCTCATGCCCAACGGGCGTGTACAACGGATTGATCAAGATCGGGGCACCGCCTACATCGCTCGACAGGGGCGTCTCTATCCGGCACCACTGTCGGAGCTGGAAACCAAGGCCAGAGTGCCGGGAGCTCGAGTGCTGTTTAGCGTCATTCGTAGCTCCGGTGAAGAGTCCGCCTCCGACGTCAAACTTCGTGCTGGAACAAGAACCGGTCGCCGACAACGTCGCTTCGGCGACTTGACCGGAGCTAAACACCCAGGGGCCAAGGTGGCCACAACCGCATCGGAACTGTTCGGGATCGACGTTACAACTCAACCGACGCGAGTAGCCCAGGCGTGGGCGCAAGCGGTCACCGATTCCGACACCGACGGCGCAACATCGCTCTACTTACCGGACGCCGTCGTCCACACCCCGGCCGACGAAGCAGAGGGACGAGAGGCGATTAGACGTCTTCTGTCGTCCACCGACTTTGCTGATCTCGACCTTGAGTCCGTCCAGGTCAATGGCTACGACCGGGCTATCAGGCTGACTGCCGGAAAACCAGAGGCCCCGTTTACTACGTGGTTTGTGATCGAACAGGGGGCGATCGCTGAGCAATGGATCGGTTGCGAACCGTCTCAATCCATTGAGTACACGGCCAGCCAACCGATTCATGTCGTGGTCGGGGACAGAATCGATCCGGCGGGAGCAGCGTACGCCGAGAAGCGATTGATCGAGGTCGCAGAGCGAGTCGACAGGCAGTTACTGTTCGGGCGTATCAAACTCCGTCGAGTGCACAATCGAGATCGAAATCACCTGATCAGTGCCGAAGCGACCCTGGAGTGGCCGCATCTCCTTATCCGAGCCCACGCCGCCTCCTCAACGATGACCGAAGCGGTGGATCTTGTATCCAGGCGGCTCCATTCTCGGCTTGAGCACGCCAAACGCCATCCGCGAGCCCTACCGAAATTTGAACGACTGCCGGAAGGCTTGAACGCTGCTGAACGATCCGATGTCTTCAGCGACACGTCACGTAGTCAGGGTGTCGAGCGGGAGTTGGTCCGCCATAAATCGTTTGCTCCCGAAGACATGACCGTTGACGAGGCAGCTTGGGACATGGCTCTCCTCGACTATGACTTCTTCCTGTTCGTTGACCTGGCAACCGGGCAAGACACTCTTTTGGAGAGGGCTGCGGGCGGCGACCTGACACTGCGCAACGTCACAGGGGAGTTCGGTCAGGCTCCGTCCACCGTCAACGACATTGAGATCATCGAGCGGGTGGCCGGTCCCAAACCGGTCAGTACCGCTATGGATTATCTCGACCAGTCCGACGACAGCCGACTCTTCTTCCTGAACACCGCTACTAACCGGGCGAACGTCATCTACCGCAGGCACGATGGCCACTTCGGTTTGATAACTCCACCGGTTGACGAATGAAGCTGATCCGCCTGGCCTGCGCTGTGGCCTTGACAGTAACTGCCTGTACGTCGACCGAAACCGAGGCGACTCGAACAACGCAGACGGCTACCACCGACGTCTCCACCACTGGCTCGTCAACTTCTGGTTCTTCAACTACTGGCCCGTCAACCACTGCTTCATCAACCGACACCCCCACCTCGGGCAGCGAACCGAGTGGGGGTCAACCGGTCGAGGTCCAAGTGTTTTTCAACGTCAACGACCCCGACGAATGCTCTGCGGTTGAAGGTCGGTCGAGGACGGTGCTGGCAGGGGTCGAGGCGGCACGCTACGCCTTCGACGAACTGGTTAAAGGCCCGCTCCCGAGTGAAACTCTCGACGGCGCCTTCTCCTTCTTTTCAGCCGAAACGACAGGCACCGTGCGGACAGCGGAAGTCGAGGGGGAACGACTCGTCGTCGACTTCGACGACCTGCGAGTTCTTCTCGGCCCGACCGGGGCCAGCACTAGCTGCGGCAGCGCCGCTCTTTTGGGCCAGCTGCACGCAACCGCATTCCAGTTCACCGACGTGAACCTGGTCCGCTACGAGTTGGAAGGTAGCTGTGACAACTTCGGAGAATGGTTGCAGCGGGACTGCATCGAAGTTGAACGGTCCGAGTGGGAAACGGCGGTGGAACACCAGCTTCCAGGTGCGCCGTTCGATGGCATCCTGCCGGTTGGCGCCGTCCTCGGTGTGGTCGGAGTCGAAGCTGACGACGTCCTCAACGTTCGATCGCTTCCCGGTTCACGCCAGGCCATCGTCTCCACTCTGGAGCCAACGGCCACTGGAATCACCTTCACCGGCCGAGAGCGCTTGGTCGGTGAACCGACGTCAATCTGGTATGAAGTCGACGCCGGATCTGAGATCGGCTGGGTCAACTCTCGATTCGTCGCTCCGCTCGCCGGGGTTACTGATGTGACCTCGGAGGTGGTGGCCGTCGTGGGCGACATTCCGAGCGCCGAAACGAGCATCTTGGTTGCCCAGATCGTCATCGACGCCAGGCTTCGCAACGTTGACTCCACACCCACGGTTGTTCTGGTTGATGGACCCCGCTCCGGGCCAGACGTGGACGAAGTCACCTTTGACATCCTCGGCTTCCACGATGACTCCGTGCGGGGCGAGCGCCTTCACCTGTTCATCTCGCCACAAGAGGACGCCGAAGGGTCGATGGCCTTGAAGTCGGCTGAAGCCACGACCATCTGCGTGCGAGGTGGCGGCCAGACCGAGCTGTGCCCCTGACGTTCGGTTATCGCTTCGTTAACAAACCCATTCGAACGGCTTCAGAGGTCAACCAGTCTCGATGCTGTGGTGCGGCAACAGCGATCAGTGCTTGGGCTCGCTCTGACAGAGTGCGCCCTCGCAGCTCGGCAACGCCGTACTCGGTTACGACGTTATCGACGGTGTTCTTCATGGTGGTCACCACGGCACCTTGTTTCAACGTCGGGGTTATTCGACTGGTCTCACCGCCAGCGGTAGTCGATCGCAAAACAACGTAACCGTCACCACCGTTCGAGTACTGCGCACCCCGGGCGAAGTCCGCCTGTCCGCCGCTTCCAGACCAGTAGCGGTGGCCCAACGTCTCCGACGCACACTGACCAAACAGGTCAACTTCGAACGTGGCGTTAATCGAGATGAAGTTCGGTTCGGTTCCGATCGTGCGGGGGTCGTTGACTTCGTCCACTGGGAGGAACTCGACCACGTCATTGTTGTGGCAGAAGTCGTAGAGGCGCTTGGTTCCCAGAGCGAAGGTGGCCACGATTCGGCCCCGGTGTGAGTTCTTGTAGATGCCGGTCACCACACCGGCCTCGACAAGATCCACAACCGGGTCGGACAACAACTCGGTATGCACACCGAGATCTCGGTGGTCGACAAGGAGTCGAGCCACCTCACCGGGCACACCTCCGATACCCAATTGGAGCGTCGCCTGATTCGGGATTCGTTCGGCCACGAGCTCTGCAATAGCTTTGTCTTCGCTACGAACCTTTGAGCTGAGGCCTGCCTCAACCAGTGGATAGTCCGCCTCACACCATGCTTCAACGTCGCTGGCGTGAAGTCGGTTTGCTCCGTGCGTTCGAGGCATCTGAGGGTTCACCTCCAGCACGAACGGCACACGTCCAATGAGTGCTGCGGCATAGTCGGCGCTTACCCCGAGGCTGAAGTACCCATGGCGATCCGGTGGGCTGGCGGCGGCAAGAACAAATGCCGGACTCTTTTCGACCAGAAACTGAGGGACTTCGCTGAAGTTGGCCGGAGCGAAGTGGCACCCTCCGGACCAGAAGGCGGGCCGCGTCACCTCGGACAGAAACCACGACACGTGTTCTAAGTGTCCACGAAACTCACCCCGTATGTACGGTCGATCGCGTAGAGCATGCATCTGGTGTACGCGGACATTGGACAGCGTCCCGGCTCGGGATTCCAGCTCGTCCAGCAAACCAGCCGGCTCACCGTTGGCGATTGGCACGACAAGCTGATCGTCAGCGACTAACCGCGCTACTACATGGTCGACTACAGCGGCGGTAGACAACGGTTTGCTCAGCATGGTCTTAGCATCGTAGACCGTTCACCCGCACCGCTAGTGGCTCGACACCCGGTATTGGGACTTTGGACTCTGTCAGCGTGGCGCACGGTGAGCGACAGTCGATAACTATGAGAGTCCTCGTGATGCCATCCAGCCGCCACGGCGGCACTGCACAGATAGGGCGTGCCTTGGCCACCGCGCTACGCAACGGCGGCATCGACGTGGACGTCAGCCAGCCGGAGAATACGTTCGACCTGAGCTGCTACGACGGATTCGTGCTGGGAAGCGCCGTCTACGCCGGACGCTGGACCAAAGAGGCCAGGGCCTTCATCGACAGCAACGCCGACACTGTCAGAACGAAACCGACCTGGCTGTTCAGCAGCGGACCTGTAGGCCACGACACCACAGAGAGTGCACTTCCCCCGAAGGTGCTGGAGCGACTCATGGCTCTCACCGACGCGCGTCAACATCAGCAGTTCGGCGGCCGGATCGACCTTGAACAGCTTGGCCGACTCGAACGTTTCATCGCCCGATGGGCCCGAATTCGAAACGTCGACCGACGCGACTGGGATCAAATCACGGAGTGGGGCACGGCTATCGCCCACGATCTGGTTTCGGACTATTCAACCGGCGAACCTCTCGGAGGTAGAGACAAATGAGCAACCTGCAAGACATGACGGTGGCGGAGTTGATGACCGGTGACGTAGTTACCGTCGACCTCGAAGACACAATTTCCGATGTACGTCAGCGACTGACCCATGGCGGTCTCCACGCTGTCCCAGTGCTGGCCGACGAAAACGTGGTCGGTGTGTTGACCCTGGCTGACTGCCACGACGCGTTCGGGTTCGAAATTGCGGCCGACGCCATCACCAACCCTCCCCTACTGGTCGAGTCAGATTGGCCGGTCACCAATGCGGTCAAGGTGATGTACGACGAGCACATTCACCACCTCCCGGTTACCGACGACAGCGGAAACCTGGTTGGGATACTTTCGAGTTTCGACTTGCTGCGGCACCTCGCCGGTCAAGCCTGATTCCTTGACGGTTCGAAGCTGGCGGCGAACCGTTGCGCCTACGAAAGGACTTCCGCCCCTGCCAGTGAACGTGCAAGCAAATGACAATGCGGAAATGGACCGGCGCAACAGTTCCCAGTCAGGTAACGCAATTCGAACCATAGGACTGACGAAGCACTTCGGTGCCGTACGGGCACTTGACGGCCTGGACCTTCAGGTCCGCGAGGGTGAAACGTTCGGTTTCATCGGACCAAACGGGGCAGGCAAGTCAACGGCAATTCGCATCCTGTTGGATCTCATCCGCCCCACCGCCGGCACGGCCGAAGTCTATGGGCGTCAGCCTCATGAACATGGTGCCGAGCTGCGAAGCGCAATCGGCTATCTTCCCGGCGAACTACGAATGCCGGGACAGTCCACGGCCGGAGACTACCTTTCCTACCTTGCCCGGCTTCGGGGCGGTCGAGGTCAGAGCCTGATCAAGGTGTTGTCCGACCGATTCGACCTTGACCTGAGCCGCCAAATCAGCAAGCTGTCGAAAGGCAACAAACAAAAGATCGGCCTGGTCCAGGCGTTTATGCATCGTCCAAGCCTGCTCATCCTCGACGAGCCGACGAGCGGACTGGATCCACTCCTGCAACGAGAGTTTCATGCCCTGGCACGCGAACGCACAGCGACAGGAGCGACGATCTTCATGTCCTCACACATATTGAGCGAAGTTGAAGAAGTCGCCGACCGGGTGGCGATCATTCGATCCGGCCGTCTCGTCGATGTCGACGACCTCCACCAGTTGCGACGAAAGGCTGGCCAGTCCATCGTCTTCCGATTCGGTGAGCCCGTCGACGGGAAGGCATTCTCGGCGCTGGGCGGGGTGAGCGACGTCTCGGTCGACATCGACAGAACGAATGCAGAGTGGGTCGTGCGCTGTGTGCTTCGAGGGGAGCCAGACGATCTGTTGAAGCTTGCGGCCCGCCATCACGTCGCTAAGTGGAACGCCACCGACCGGGACCTAGAGGAC
>CALJMD010000335.1 GCA_937981915.1 uncultured Acidimicrobiales bacterium | reverse complement strand
CCCAAGACGACAGCCTGGTGGTCAACACCGGCGATGAAGATGCCGACCCAACGGACGGCACCGACGGTGCTGATGACGGCGCGGCATCGACCGGGTCTCAACTGGTAGCCGTGTTGGCCGCTGGGACAGAAGATGAATTGACGGCAACCGTCAACGCTCCGGCCGGCTGGACGTCGGATACTGTCTCCAACACTCTTACCGACGGTCAGTCGACGATTTCGCTCACCAGTGGATGCGCCGATTGCGACGCCACGGACGGCTACCTCAACTTCTTTGAAGACGTCGACCTGGACGACGAGAACCTCGGCTTCGGGTTCGGGTTCGGTGACGACGGAACCACCCACGAGTCCATCTACGGCCTACGTCCTGACGGTGTCTGGGGCGGGCGGGTGGCGTTGTCGCTGGAAGGGGCGCCTCTGTTTGTTGGTTGTGTGGCGGAGACGGTCGATGAGGCCACCTTGGACGAGCTGACCGATGTGTGCGAGGCAATGTCGATCGGTTGGCCGCCGGAGCTGGTTGAGGCCGCTATGGCCGACTTCGAAGTGAGCATCGGTGATGACTCCGACAGTGACTCCGGCGGTGACTCCGGTGGCGAGGCTCCGGAAATCGTAGAGAAGTTGACCGATGCCGCCACCGCCGTGATCGCCAACCCGGCACCCGACCTTCCGCGACGCGATGTTCTCCTCGAACTGGGTGACGACTCCAAGTCGGTTTCGGTTGCCCTGCCAGCGGACGCCACCGTCGGCGAAGGCTTCTTCGGCGTCGAGGTGTCACTGGGAGCGTCTTCCATTTTCACCGAGATTGAGCTGGCAGCATTCTGCGATGGGCTATGTGAAGCAAAGGACTGGCGGTCGACCCTGAACTCGTCCGACGGTCACCTGACCAATCAGCGCACTTCGATGGATGTCATCGATAACGATTCCCCCATCGATTCGGGATGGCTGTTGAGCGGCAGCGGATCCTTTGACGATTACACGATCGTTGTGGCCCGCTGGAACGACGCTGTCGACGAGTTCATGCTGTGCGAAGCGTCAGTTGATGAGGATGACGTTGATCTCATCGACCAGCTTCTAGGAATCTGCCTGTCAGCCCAGGCTTCCTGGTTCTAAGACCGAGCCTGGCGGATAGTTGGCACATTGGTAGTGATTCCTGCCTACTCTTAAGGGTATGACCGGAGGCACGAGCGGCAACGAAGAAACCGCCCAGGAACCGGCGCAGCCAACTCCCGGGGACCCCTCGGATAACGAGCGTTCAGAATCTGTATCGTCACCACCCTCTTCGGCGGACACCAACGAGTCCTCCGAAGAGGCGGCGCTCCCGGCGACGGCTGCGGTGGAGGACCCTGCGTCGGATGTTTCAACATCGGAGGCATCGGAGCCCGAAACATTAGAGGCGTCGGAGCCTGAGACATTAGAAGTGTCAGAGGCTCCAACACCAGAGGCTCCTCCCGAGCCGATACCTGCAGTCACTGCACCTCCGCCCGCCCCGCCGCCAGCGTCAATGCCCGCTCCGCCGGATTCGGCCCCAACTCCGACGCCGGCCGCAGCACCGCCAGTAAGTCCCACACCGCCAGCAGCCGCGGCACCGCCTGTAAGTCCCACACCGCCAGCAGCTGGGGCACCCCCAGCACCGCCGGCACCGCCGGTAGCGCCGCCAGCAGCCCCGACATCCGACGCAGACGCCGCCGGTGGCCCCGGTCGCATCCTCGAAGGCGTGGTTACCGACGTGTCGGCCGATTCAGTTGACCTTCGACTCGACGACGGCCGACTGGCCGTGATCACCCGCAGAAACTTTGGCCTCAATAACGAAAAGCCATCCGAAGTGCTGTCGGTCGGGGATCGGGCGTTCGGTGCGGAACTGGCACGCGAAGATCCCAAGCAACGAGTTGTGCTCTCCCGTGTGTGGGCGCTGAAACGTCAAGCATGGGACAAGCTGGCTGAAAAGGCAGCGTCCGGCGACGTCGTCTCATGCCGGGTCACATCGGTGTCCAAGAAGGGAATCGTGGTTGACGCCGGCGTACGAGGCTTTGTGCCCGCCTCTCACCTTGAGTTGGAGGCCGTGCTGGACATGTCCGACTACGTCGGTCAGACACTTGAGCTGAAGATCTTAGAGATAGATCCCCGCAAGGAGAAGCTGGTTCTCAGCCGCCGTTCTCTACTGCAGCGCCAGCAACGAAAGCAGCGCCAAGATTTCCTGTCGTCGTTAACACCTGGTGAGGTTCGAGTTGGGAAGGTGCAGTCCCTGGCTGAATACGGAGCGTTTGTTGAGCTCGGAGGCGCAACCGGCCTCGTTCACCTCTCCGAGCTGAGCTGGTTCCGGGTCCGGCGTCCCGCCGACGTCGTGTCAGTCGGCGACGAGGTGCAGGTCAAGGTGCTCGACGTCAAAGTATCGAAGCGTCGCATCGCTCTCTCAATGCGACAAGTTCAACCCGACCCGCTGCTGGAAATCGAAACTGGGACGGTCCATGAGGGCCAGGTGACCCGGCTCGTCGACTTCGGGGCGTTCGTTTCCATCGAGGGTTTTGAGGGTCTCGTCCATCTTTCGGAGCTGGCCGAGTATCGGGTTTCCACACCTGAAGCGGTCGTAGCTCCCGGTGACAGCGTGTTTGTGAAGGTGCTGTCGGTCGATCCCGGCCGTCGGCGTCTTGAACTATCAATCCGGCGAGCGGCCGAATACAACGGGTGACCGAGCTCGACCCCACATCGAATGAAGCCCTCTTCGCTCGCTTCGGCAGCGAGTTGGCCGACTCCGTTCAAGCCGCATTGCCAAATTGGGTTGCCGCCTCGGTAGCGCTCAGGATTGGCACCGCTGAAGCGGAAAACCACCGGGCCGTCATCGACGAAGCGGGCAGCCACGCTGCGGCCGAGATCGGTGACCGCTTGCGTGAACTATTGGTCTTGGACGTTGACGACCAGTGGACCAATCCGCTGTCCATCGTTCGCTCTGCCGTTGAGTTTCCCACTGCTGTCCTGCAGAAGTTGGGCGTCGCCGAGGTGTCCCGTGATCGGTTCGCCGCCTCGCAAAACCCGGGCGACGTCTATGATCTGGCTCCTGCCGCGTTCGCCGACTTTGGACCCGAGGTCCACGAGCGAGGGATTACCTGGGGGGCGGCCAAAGCACACCTTCACTTGCAACGTCGCCGGGCCGAGGGCCGGCGGAGCTAGCCAAGTCACGACGAGGTACGGAATCATTCAGTGAAAATTGCAGCAGTTATCCCAAATCTGTTTGACCGCTCCCGGTTTGGGGGCAAGGTCACTTTCATCGACACGGCCGACGAAGCCGAGGCGCTCAACGTCCAGCGAGTGATCGTCGACTTGGACCGTTGCGAGGACCCGATGTCGTTTCGACTTGACGGGGTTCACGTGGTCGGTTTCGGCCCTCACGTTGAGTCCGGGTTGTTCCAAAAAGCGGTTGAAGCCGGTTTCGACGAGGTCATGCCACGGTCGGTCTTTTTTCGCCGACTGCCTGAGATGCTCGACGGTGAACCGGCCACATGAGCAAGTCACGGCCTCTTCTCGACGCCCCGGAACTGACCGGTGGAGAGTACGCCCGGGCGCACTGCCAGGCGACCGACGACTGGTTCCACAATCTGGCGTCGGAGAAAATTGAAGACCCCGACCAGATGGCGCTGTTGGCGGTCGGCGGTTACGGCCGAGGTGAGCTGAGCCCGTACAGCGACATTGATCTGGTGTTGGTGCACACCGACAAGGCCGACGGGGCCGACCTGGCTGAGGCGTTGTGGTATCCGGCGTGGGACCGTGGCCTCAACTTGGGTTACGTCGTGGTCACGGTGAAGCAGGCCAAGAAATTGCTGGCCGACGAGTTCGAGTGGGCTACCGCCTTCCTCGACACCCGACTGATCTTCGGCAACCCGAAGTTGCACACCAAGATCGATGAGCTCACGGCCAAACAGTGGTCGAAACGGTCCGACAAACTCATGCAGCAGTTGTCTGCCAGTGTCGACGAGCGGCATAAGCAACGGGGCGACGCCGCCTCCCAAATTGAACCGAACATCAAAGAGGGGCGCGGCGGCCTTCGAGACGTGCACGCCTTGGGTTGGGCGTCACGGGCTGTTCCCGGATTCGCTGCCGAGTTCCTCGACGAACTCGAAGATGATGTTGAGTTGCTGACCCAGGCTCGTGTTGAGCTGCACCGACAGTCTGGTCGAGCCAACGACACGCTGACGCTCGACGATCAAGATACTGTCGCCGCCGGACTGGGTTTCGATGACAGTGGGCAGTTGATGTTGCGCCTGGCTCGATCGGCTCGACGCATTGCCTGGTACAGCGATGAAGCGTGGAGTCGGTGGGCAGGCGACCGACCGATGGTCGGGGTGAAGGACCTGCCGGATGTCGACCGTTCTGACCCTGTCCTGCCACTGCGACTGGCCGCCCACGCTGCTCGACACGACGCTGTCATTCGGCGCAAAGATTTGGCCCGCCTGGCCGACACGTGGGAGGGAATTCCCAGCCCGTGGCCACCGGTGGCCCGCCAGCTCTTTGCCGAACTGTTCCTGGCCGGCAGACCGGCGATACGAATCGTCGAGGACCTTGACCACTTCGGCTTGATGGTTCGTCTGTTCCCGGAGTGGGCGAACGTTCAATGTCGACCACAGCGCAATGTGTTGCACACGTTCACCGTCGACCGTCATCTGTGCGAAGCAGCAGTCAACGCTGCCTACGTTGCCCACACGACGGACTGGGACACCCCTCCTGGCGGGGGTCGAGCCGACCTGCTGGTGATCGGAGCACTGTTTCACGACATCGGCAAGGGCTTCCCGGGTGACCACACCGAGGTCGGGCAAGAACTGATCGCCACGTTGGCTGACCGGATGGGTTACAGCAGCGAGGAACGAGCTGTGCTGGTTGACCTTTGTCGCCACCACCTGCTGCTGCCCGACATCGCCACTCGGCGAGACCTGTCTGACCCGGGCACTATACGAGCGGTGGCCGCCGCCGTTGGTTCAGTTGAGTTCCTCAATCTGCTTGCCGCTCTGACCGAAGCTGACTCAATCGCCACGGGACCCTCGGCGTGGGGCAGCTGGAAGAAGGGTTTGCTCGACGAGCTTGTCGGCCGGACAGCCGGTGTACTGGCCGGAGCGCATCCCGACGAGGTGACCGTCGACTCGTTCCCATCGGATCGCGTTGTTGAACTGATGCAGGCCGGAGACAGGTTCATTGCCGGTGAGGGAACGAAGTTGACTGTTGTCGCGCACGACAGGCTTGGCCTGTTCTGTTCGTTGGCCGGCGCGCTCACTATGTCCGGACTGGAAATCGTTGACTGTTCGTCGTACTCGAACTCGTCGGCTGACAACCGCAACGAGTCGTCGATGGCGGCCTATGAGATCACGGTTCAGGTTCCTCGCTCTCAACACATCGACTGGGAGTCGGTGACCGAGGTGGTCAACAAGGCGTTGGACGGCCGGATTGCCCTACGAGCCCGGGTGATGCGTCGAGCCCGCGACCATGGTCGTTTCCGTCGTCGACTCTCCGCCTCTCCGCCTCGTCGGGCGGTGTTGATCGACAACGAAATCTCGGAGTCGGCCACAGTGGTCGAGGTTCACGCCCCAGACCATCTCGGCCTGCTGTTCCAAATAACCGAGGTTCTCCAGGAACTTCAGCTTGATATCACCACCGCCAAGATCCAGACGTTCGGGCCACAGGTGGTTGACAGCTTCTACCTGACTGACGCTTCCGGCGCCAAGCTGCACGACGATGAGCTGATGCGCGAACTCGAGTTGGCCATTCACGAAGTCATCGAGCAGGAGCCCCCCGGGACCGCGTCGCCGGCCGGGACTGCGTCGCCCCCCGGGACTGCGTCGCCGACCGGGACTGCGTCGCCGACCGGGACCGCGGACTACCAGGTTTCCATTTGAAAGGCCTATTGTGACCGACTCCCAACCGACGGCGTCTGCCGGTGGAGCCAGCGGACTTGATCTGGCCCGCTGGTCCGAAGCCTTAGCTGGCTTGGCTCGAACCGGGCTGGCGTTCACGGAGAGCTCGTTTGAAGCGGAGCGCTACCACGAGATCCTGGCCATCGCTGCTGATATCCGTTCCGCTGAGTTGGGAATTGGTGGCGAGGAGCCCGGGCCAACAGAGCTCGACAGGGACGC
>CALJMD010000334.1 GCA_937981915.1 uncultured Acidimicrobiales bacterium | reverse complement strand
TTCTGCCGCATTTTCTCGCGTAACCCCTTGCATAAGATTGTTGTCGCGGCTAGGTTCAGCTTCGAGGAAAGGGAATAGGCGCTTCGGGGCGACACACATAGGGGTGTGTTTGGCGACGCGCGGGAGAGGTTCGGCGGTGAAATTAGGGCTTCCGGCATTGCTATTTGCGATGCCAAAAACCCGTTGCTTGGCGACGGAAGAATTGAAAAGAGGGTCGATGGAAGGCTTCGTTCGATGACGGCGGTGTCGCAGCCCCCTCCTCCGGTAGTGTCCGAGAACGGCTCATCGCCGTCTGCGATGCTGCAACCGGTCGGCTTGCCTGTGCCGCCCAAACGGCAACGCAACACCGTGTGGATGGTGGGCGGACTGGTCTTAATGTTGGTCGCTGCCGTCGCCGCTCTTTCGATTGGTCGATCATTGGCCGACCGCCAGAGCATTTTGATTTCGGGCCGCAACATTGCGGCTGGCGAACCGATCGTCGAGGCTGACCTGACCGTGACTGCTGCGGCCCTGCCAGCCGAAGTTGAGTCGGTTGACCCTAACCAGATCGCTGATCTGGTCGGGATGGTCGCGAAAGAGTCGATCGTCAAGGGCTCCGTGTTACGCCTTGACAATTTCGCGCCAGCGGACGAATCGTCGTCTGACTTGGGAATTCTTGGCGCTGAGCTAGGACCGGGAAACTATCCCCGGATCGGTCTTCAGCCGGGAGACCAAGTGCTGATGATTGAAGTTGCTCGGGCTGTGGCCGGTACCGACTTTGTCTCTGAGGCCAAAGCCTTAGGCGAAGCAGAGGTTGTCGAGACTGCCAGACTCTCTGGTGCTGATCGACTGCTTGTTTCCTTGCGACTCGACTCAGGGCTGAGTGTTTCAGTTTCGCAGGTAGCGGACGAGGAGCGTCTCCGTCTGGTTCTGGTAGAAACGGTAGACGCCCGGACGGTGGCACCGCTTGACCCGGTTGAACCGGCTGACCCGGTCACCGATCCGGAATCATCCAGTGAATCTGAGCCTGAGCCTGAGCCTGGGACTGACGGCTAGTGGCGATCGTAGCGCTCACTTCTGCGTCGGGTAGTCCTGGGGTGACCTCGGCTGCTTACGGGTTGGCTTTGGCTTTTGGTCAGCGTTCGAGCACGCCTCCGCTGTTGATTGAAGCTGATCCGTCCGGTGGATCGATGGCGCTGCGGTTCAACCTCAAAGGGGAGCGATCACTGGCCACGTTTGCCGGCACGGCTAGTCGTGGAGTGCAGTCCGGCATGCTGAATGCGCACGCGCAGGACATGTCGGGCATCGCTTGTCTTACGATTCCTAGCGATCCGCTCCTTGCTCGATGGGCTTTGGGTCGCTCATCGACGATGTTGGCCGAAGCGATGGTTGCTGATGGTCAGTTGACTGTGGCTGACCTCGGGCGGTTTGCGGCTGACAGCCCAGCTCTTCCGTTCGCTCAAGCCGCTCGCCACGTGTTGATTTTGGTTCGGCCGACTGCAGAGGACACGCAGTCCATGCTTTTCGCCGTTCGCTCTCTGAAGCAATCGGGTTGTTCGGTTGGACTTGTCTGTATCGGACGAAGCCCATTTAGCCCTGCTGAGGTCTCGGACCTTGCGGGTGTTCCGCTCGTGGCCGTTCTCCCAGATGACCGGGTGGTGGCTGCTGCACTTAAGGGTGGTTCGCATTCGCGTCGGCGCTTTCGTCGATCGCCGCTTTGGCGATCGTTGTTGCAGTTGGGGGAGTCCCTGTCTGATGAGATGGGTGGGACCGCTACCCGGCCTGAGAAGCCAGCCCAAGGCTCGTGGGCTCCGCCTGATCCCAATGGTCGGGCCGATAGTCAGCAGTTTGAGCGGCCAGCACCGACCGGGCATCCGGTACCACCGAAATCTAACTCGTCGGACGAGGTGAGGGTCTCATGAGCGGGCGAAACGGGCAAGCACCGTTGGTGGCAGCGTCAGGGGCCAGCCTGGCCGAACTCGACGGTGAACAGGTTCGTCGCCCTCAGTCGCAAATCGTTGACCTGAGCGTTATCGCCGAGATCCGCGAACAAGTGGCAGGCGAGATATCAGAGGCCCGACGAGCCGACGGTGACAACGTCGTTGAGGAGGAAGAAGAGGTCGCCCGTACCGAACCCGTAATCTGGCGATTCCTTGATGCACACGCTCGGTCGGTGATCGCTGCCGGCGGCCAGGCCCCCACCGTTGAAGAAGAACAGGCCATCTTTCGGCGAGTCAAAGCTGAGTTGTTCGGGCTCGGAGGATTTGAGACCTACCTGTTCGATCCGACGGTTGAAAACGTCTTCGTCAACGGGTGTGACAAGGTCTTCGTAAACCGCAGCGGTGCGTTCGAACCGGAGGCGATGCCACCGATTGCGGAGAGCGATCAGGCCCTCATCGAACTGGTGAATCGTTGGGCGGCCAGGTTGGGGCGGACCGAGCGACGCTTCGATGTATCTAACCCTCGACTTGATATGCGCCTACCGGGCGGCTTTCGCCTTCACGCAATCATGGAGGTGACGCAGCGGCCCACAATCACGATTAGGTGTCCGTACCACCGTCGGGTCGAACTTGGCGATTTGCAACGGCTAGGCACGGTTGACCCGGTGATGGTTGACTTTTTGACCGCGGCGGTTAGAGCGAGGTGCAACATAATCGTCGCCGGTGGAACCGGCACAGGAAAGACGACGTTACTTCGGGCTCTGCTCCACGAAGTTCCACCGCACGAGCGAATTATCACGATTGAGGACACTGCCGAGCTCGGCATTGCAGCCTTTGAGGACGACCACCCGAACGTCGTCGAGATGGAAACTCGTCAGGCGAACATGGAGGGCGTTGGCGAACTGACGATGATGGACCTCACCCGTGAGTGTCTCCGGATGTCGCCCGACCGGGTTGTTGTTGGCGAGGTCCGCGGTGCCGAGGCTCTCTACATGCTCAAGGCGATGAGCCAGGGCAATGACGGGTCGATGTGCACCGTGCACGCCAACTCGGCTCGAGGCGTCGCCGACCGGGTGCGTGGGTACTGCGCCGAAGGCATCGCCAACATTCCAATCCACGTCATCGACACGTTCTATCGCACCGCTGTGGACCTGGTGATTCACCTTCGTGTGCTGCCGGACCGTAGGCGGGTTGTGGCATCGATAGTGGAAGTCGAGAAGTCACAGGGAGAGGGAATCCGGTACAACTCGCTGTTTGAGGAGGCTCCCGAGGATCGGGCCCGTCCATCAGTCCCACCGTCTCAGTACTTGCTTGATCGGCTTCGAGTAGCGGGAATGCAGGTACATCCGTGGTGAGCATTCCGTTGATCGTGGTCGGTCTGTTGTTCGCTCTCGGCGTTCTTGTCGTAGCGGCCGGGGCGGCAGGTCGCCTTCCCGACTTGTCCGAATTGTCGTCCGGAGGTGGCCAGCAGGAATTCGGCTACCCGGCTGCGAGCCTGGCCCTTGGTCTAGTGGGCTTTATCGCAATGTTCTTGTTCACCGGCTGGATTGTTGTCGGAGTCTACGGTGCGATCGGCGGTCTGCTGCTTCCAACACTTGTAATGGCCAAGCGGCGCCGGCGTGAAGAAATCGCCCGAATCGAAGCCATTGCCAGTTGGATTGAATCGGTCCGTGACACCATGGCGGCGTCGGCCGGGATGCAGCAAGCCTTGCAGGTTTCGGCCAGGGTGGCGCCTGCTCCCATACGTGACGAGGTGCGGGCTATGGCCTCGCGTTTGCAGCATCAGTCGACCAACGAGGTCTTGCGACGATTTGCTGGTGACCTCAAACATCCACTTTCTGACATGGTCGTGGCCTCGCTAATTCTGGCCTCGACTCGTCACGCCGGAAGCCTTAGAACTGTTTTGGCCGGTACGGCCAAGACGGCTCGAGAGACCGCCGCCATGTGGCGCGAGGTCGAGGCGAGCAGAGCGAGAATCTTCGCACAGGCACGAATGGCTGGGTGGGTCACGGCATTGATGATGGGTTTCATGGTGGCGGCCAACCGTGAGCTGTTGGCCGTCTACGACACCTTCACTGGCCAAGTCGTTCTAACGGTCATTCTTGGGATCTTCGTCGCTGCCAACTACGCCATGTACCGAATCGCCAAGCCACCCGCCGCTCGACGCGTCTTTGACGACATTGAACGCTGGTCGGATATCGAAGGAAGGGTGCTTCAGTGACGCAGCTCATCGCTTGGGTCGTTGCCGGCTCATTCGGCTTTTGGTTGTTGATGCGAGGGCTACTGCCACCGCGCCCTGCTCTGAGCGAAGTACTGATGCTGTCCGATGAACCGACGTCGGCGGGCGTGGAAGGTTTGCGCTCTGTTTACTCAAGGATCGGTCTCTGGCTGATCAACGCCGTACAGCGTGACAAGCTAGAGGAAACTCTCAAACCGGACCTAGCGGTCAACCAGGTTTCGCTTGAAGACTTCGCTCGTGACAAGCTGAGCGCGGCTCTGGGTGGTGCGATTGTTGCTGTGATGGCGTGCGCCCTGATGGGCTGGGTGACAACCGTGCGCGGGCTCCTGTTCGTTGCGGTGGCCGGCGCATGCACAGGTTTCATCCTTCCTGATGTGGAGGTGTCTCGAAAGGCCATGGCTCGCCGTGTCGAGTTCAGCGAATCGCTCACAGCGTTTGTCTCGCTGGTGGCGGTATGTCTGGCCGGAGGCGGCGGCGTCAACTCGGCGATGAGTGACGCGTTGTCGGTTGGTAGTCCGTGGCCATTTCAAATGCTCCGGTCGGCGCTGGGTGAGGCAAATATCTACGGTCAAAGTTATTGGAAGGCCTTTGACGAGCTGGGTCGCCGTCTGAAGGTCGAGGCCTTGATCGAGTTGGCTGGCGCACTCGGGCTGGCCGGTGACTCCGGGGCCAAGGTCGCTGACACGTTGCAGAGTCGGGCTGAGGCAAGTCGAGATAAAGAACGCCAAACCGTTTTGGCCGAGGCCCACAAGCGGAGTGAGCGCCTGAACTTTCCTATCGCCGCCCTAGCCCTCACCTGGATGGCTTTCATCATGTATCCGTCGGTTCAGAACCTTCTGAGGTCGTGATGGTCATTTCTCGTGGCGTAACCCAAGTTCTTCATAGCAACAAACTAGAAGGAGATATCAATGTTTTTGAAGGCGTACATCAACTTAAAGACTCGGATCTCGAGCGACGAAGGCGAAATCGGTTCGTGGCTCTTGATCGCCGGCATATTGGCGCTCGGAGCGATTGCTGCGGGTGGCGTACTCAGAACCTGGTTCTTCAACGAGGCGACTTGGATTACCACGAACACCAACTCGAACTAGCTTCGGTCGAGAAAAGTGACATCTGCGCGTCGGGCCCTGGTCCTATCAGGGCTCGACTTGCGGATGATAGAGGCGACAGCCTCGCCACGATGGTCACGTTCACCATGACTGTGGTCATCTTCTTTTTCGCTGCTCACCTCATGCAGGTCTATCACGGGCGATCCGTACTGTCGGCGGCTGCTCAGGATGGCCTAGCCGCTGCTCAGCTCGAAGACGGTACCGAGAGTGATGGTCAGGCCGCTATCAGCCAAACACTGGCGTTGTCCACCAATGTCCAGCTGGTTGGCTCGCCATCAGTCAGCATTAATGGGGCCAACTCTGAGGTTCAGGTGCAAATAAGTGGACGTGTTACGAGCGGCCTCTTGCCGTTCGCCAACTCATTCGACATTAGTATTCGCGGTCCTAAGGAACGCTTTTACGGTGAGGACGAGCGACCGTGACGTCGGTGCCTCACCGTTCCACGGCGCCGGCTTGGCGTTCCGATGAGGGCAGTCTCGGCGCCTACCTACTGTTCTTTCCGGTGCTCATCATGCTCATCGAGCTTGTGGTTATCGGTGGCCGCCTCGGGATCGTGGGGGGCGACGTGGAGGCCGCGGCTCGAGAGGCCGCCCGCCAGGCCTCGGTGGCAAGTGGGCCGTCCGCCGGTTCCGTGGTATTGGTGCCTGTGGCCGAAGAGGCGCTGGCCAATCGAGGTCTTGAGTGTGAGAACTTTGACGCGCGCTACGCCGCAGACAGCAACTTTGTTGCCGGGGGACATGTGACGGTCATGGTGACCTGCAACGTTCAGTTCACTGACCTTGGCATTATGTTGCCTCTCCCTGGGGACGCCCGAATTCGTCGGTTCAGTCGCGAGCCAATCGAGACGTACAGGGTGGTCGCTCCATGAGTCGGATTTGGGATGCCGTCGCTGCAGCCGAACCAAGTCGTGAGGTTATCGGCCGGGTTCGTTCGGACCGGGGTGGTGTGATGCCATTCATCATGCTGCTTATGCCGGTGATGATCGGGATGGCTGGTTTGGCCTATGACGGTGGCAACCTCTTCGCCGCTCGACGCGAAGCTCAAAATGTGGCTGCAGCCGCCGCTCGCGACGGCGCTGACGACATCGATGTAGCTTCGCTGTATGCGGGTAATCCCGTATTGGCGCCTTCAGCCCCAGCTACCGCTGTTGGTTTCGCTGGAAACGAGGGCTTCGCAGCGTCAGCCCGGCTTATCAGTACCACCGAAGTAGAAGTAAGCGTCAATCGCTCTGTCAACGTTCGTCTCCTGTCCATTGTTGGGGTAGGTCCACAGACCGTGTCGGGAACTGCGACTGCGTCGATCAAGGCGGGCCCATGATGAGCAGGTTCATGGATCAGCACTCGGTGCGGCTGGCTCGTCCGGTTGTTTCGGCCACAGCGTCTCTGGTCGTGTTGTTGATGTATGCGTTTCTCCTGCTTGTTGGCGGAAGTCTTGGGGTGACGTTGCTGCGATGGTGGAGGGTTGGCGACGTCCCACGACTTAGCGTTGTCTCAGCTGCGGTAGGGGTCACCGTAGTTGTCGTTCTAGGGGTGGCAGTGCTTGCACGCTTGACGTCGTCATCGTTGTCTCTGAGGCGGTCCAGATTTCTACCTGCATCTGTCGCCAGCGAGCTGTCGCGTATACAGCAGGCAAGTTTCTTAGGAGTGGGCGGTCTTGCCGGTTGGACGGCAACCAACCCGTCTGTGTCAATGTCTGATTTGATTTCGCCTCCCCCTGTGGAGGCAGTCGAGCGATTCCTTCAACTCGCCTCAGAGGAGGAGCGGACAGCTTCGCGTGTGGCAGTCGCGACAGGTGACGCAGGTAGCCCGCAGATATCGAAGCTCGGAGATCGCTTGAAGGTTGCAACGCTGCCACCGCCCAACTACGAGGTAGCTCGTGGGGACACCTATTGGCTACTGGCCGAGCGCGCCTTCGGCGACGGAAATCGCTGGGCCGAGATACGTGAGTTGAATCTTGGGCGGAGGGTTGACGAGGAGAGCGTCATCGAACCAGGAACGGATCTGCGTCGCGGATGGCTCATCGCTGTTCCGGCGACACTAGAAGAGGAATATGTATGAACGTTCGTGTGCGAATTGGGCTTTTGCTCCTGTTAACGGGACTTTGGGTTGCGGGTTGTACCTCCGACCCCGTCGCCGGGCAGTCGGCCGATCAAGTTGAAGCAGCGGATGTGGAGTCTGCCGATGTTGTTGATGGCGCCGATTTGGAGCAGTCGGCTCCACTGCAACCGGTCGTGTCTGAGATATCACAGTCGGATGTACAAGCGGCTGTTGATGTTTATGAGCGGTTCTTGGCAGCACGAGACGAGGCCTACTTCGTGCCGGACGGGGACTTATCGGCCTTTGACTCGATAGCCGGCGAATCGATGCTTGAAGAGGTGCGGAAGTTCTGGGCCCGAAACGCCGTGTTCACTGACAGCGGTGCAGGCATCTTGGGTCGTTCAAGCACGGCAAACATTGTTGAGACCTCGACGGAGGCTGGCCAAGTCAAGATTCTTGATTGTGTCGAGGTCCGTGAGGACAACGAGGACGAGTCGTTTTCGCCGGTTCGCTTCGTTGAGCATGAGGCCACCGTGGTGTCGGCTGATGACGGTTGGATGGTGGACGCTATCAGGGTGATTCGTTCCGGTGACCTGGCGGACACCGACTGGTTCGGTTGCGTTCCGACCTATCACGAGGAGCGGGTGAAGGCCACGGTCGAGGCGCTCGCTGCTGAAGTGTTCGAGTGGAAATCTGACCCAGACCCGACCGTCGGTACCGATGTCTCGGAATTCTTTGATGGTCGGCTGCGCCAGGAGAGCGAAGATGCGCTCGCCCAGCAACGCGAGCAATTCGGCAATCGCTACATGTCTGGTGTTGAGGAGCAGTACGTAACGGTCGCTGGCTCTGACATCGCTACTGGTGGCTGGAATTTCTTGGTTGAGCTGTGTCTCTACTACCCGAGCGGTGAGATTTGGACGGATGTGGCCAGCGGTGCCGAGGTGGTGCAGAAGCCACCAGGGTCGGCGACACGGGTTGGGTACCGGGTCCGCTCTGACGAGGTCTCGGCGGATTCGTGGAGTGACGCGATTGTCGATCTGACGCCGGTTGAGTACCCGTCTCCGTGTTTTGATGAGTTATAGGTCGTTGGTTCGTGTGGTTGGTTTGTCGGTCTGTGCTGTAGAGGGAGTTGTTTGATGTCGTTGGTTAGCCGTGTGGTTTGGGGTGTGCTTTGTGTCGTGGTGACCGCGTCGTTGGTCGTCGGCGTGCCGGTGGAGCCGGCTGCGGCTGGGCCGTGTTTAGTGGGTTCTGAGGCTGGTCTTGAGGAGGTTTGGTATTCCGACGGTGCCGATTTGACGTCGCAGCGGGTGGAGGATGACACGGGCTTGGTTTTGGGTACGCCTGATGTTGGGTTTGAGTGGCGTGTTCCGGTTTGTGTAGCGATCACTTCTGGTGACTCGAGGGTGGTGGGGTCGGTTTCGCAGGTGGTGTCGTCGCAGGCTCGGGCGGATGAGCAGTTGGCGTTGCAGGTTGCGTTGGCTGGTTTGCAGGCGGCGTCTCAGCGGCCGGTTCCGAGGATTGCGCCGGCGGTTGACCAGTTGCAGGTGGTTGGGTTGGAGACGTGGCTTGCGGTGGATCCGTCGTCGTATGGCGATGTGTTGGTGCAGTCGCAGCGGGCGGGTGATGTGGTGGTGTCGGCGACCGCTAGGCCGGTTGGTTTGGTGTGGTTGTTTGATGATGGTTCGGCGGTCCGTGAGTTGGAGTGTGCGGGGCCGGGTGTGTTGTATTCGGAGGCGGCGTTGAGCTCTTTGGGTGGCCCGCCGTGTGGTTGGGATTGGGAGCACACGACTCGGGTTGCGCAGGCGGAGATGTCTGTGGTCATCAAGTATGACGTTGAGTGGTCGTCGTCGTTGGGTTCGGCTGGGTCGAGGTTGGGGGTGCGCGGGTTTCCTTTGACCACTGTTTCGTTGGATGTGGATGAGGCGCAGACGGTTGGTGTGTTTGGTGAGCGTGAGCGGCCTCAACGAACAGGGTTGCCTGAGGTTGATGTTGAGAT
>CALJMD010000333.1 GCA_937981915.1 uncultured Acidimicrobiales bacterium | reverse complement strand
TGTCATCGGCGAAGCAGTGTCGACATCGCTCACTCCGCTGGTGGTGGGTATCGCCGCCATGTCGGCGTTGACCGCTGGGACTATTGCGTTGACTCGAGCCGGTGGAGTGCGAGGCTTGCGCGCCGCGTAATCACTCGCCTTGGGTGTTGGCCTCGGTCTCCGCGTCATCGGTCTCAGTGTCATCGGTCTCAGCATCATCGAACACTCCGGCGTCGGCTGCCGGGTTGCCAACGGCCTGAGCCGGGATGGCGGGCGGCGGTTGACCACAGTCGGAGCGAACCCAGAGCCAGGTCGCCTACATCTACGGCGACACCATGTACGCCGGCTACGCCTTTCCCCGTGACGGCGACGTTGTAACGGTGACCGTGCCTGAAGATGCGATTTCGGAGGACGGCGAAGTGAGTATGCGAGTGCTGCTGTCCGAGCACTGGGCCTGGAGCGACTGTGTGTCAGAGACCGTCGAACCCGGCTACCTGTGCACCGTCGATGCCGGACCTGATCCTCAGGACGGCGACCCTGCCGTGATCAGCTTTGATTTCACCGAAGCTTTCTACGCTTCTTCCGACCAGGGCAACGTCTATATGTTCAGCGGCGACCGCTACCTGGGCGACAGTCGCCCAACCACTGGATCGACCATCGACATTGACCTGCCCGAGGGTTCGGTGAACCCTGACGGTTCTGTCCGCATCAGCGCCCGCACATCGACGCCGGTGGCGTGGTCCGAGTGCTTCTCACCGGCCACCAGGGAGGCGCCCGAACCCATCGTGGAGCCGACAACAACTACGACAGCTGCCCCGGCCACGACAACCTCGACAACGGCCGCCCCGGATGACACCTCGGAAACAACCTCGACCGAGTCAAGCACCGAGTCAAGCACTGAGTCGACCACTGAGTCGACCGCCGGGTCCGACGAGCAGGCATCCTCGGATCCGAAAACCCATGAGATCCCCGATGCGGGGCTTGGTGAAGGCGCAGCCTGTCAGGCCACCATCGCCGAAGACATGCTGCCTCGAGCAGCCATTGAGCCAGACCTGGTGACCGAACCCACCCAGGCGTACACGGCTTCGTTCTCGACCGACGACGGCATGTTCAAGATCTTGTCCGGTTCTTGGTCGGTGAGCGACGGTATCTATAAGCAGCACAACAACTGTGGCTATGACTACACCGCCCTGCTCCGAACTCGACCTCTCGCCAACTATCGCTTCGAGGCAACATTCGCCGCCATGGAAGGCGTGAATCAAGGTGGCATGATCCTCGGTCTCGCCTCGGAGGACTCCCGCAGTGGTGCAGCCGTCGTCGACCTTAGCGACGGTGGCAATGAACTCCGCTGGGGCTACTACAACGAGGTTGGCGTTTACCAACAGCTCGGCTCGTCCGCCATCGACGGCCCCGGGCCGGGTGAGTGGGTACGCCTCAAGGCCGACGTAGTGGACGGCATCATCAAGATCGAGCTGAACGGTGTGACCATCACCGAATTCGCTCATGACAACACGGCAGGCCACGTTGGCCTTGTCTCCTCGGTGTCGGTCGTCGGCTTTGACGACGTCACCCTGACCGCTCTTCCCTCAGCACAGTGAGGCTTCACTACCGTCTTGGCGTCGCCGCATCTGTCGGCCTCATGGCCATCGCATCTGGTTGCAGTGTCAACAGAGGTGAGCTGGTCGAAAGCAACTTCGTGAATGCTCAGAAAGCCCCGACGGAACTGGCCTTTATCGAAGAAGTCGATCCACAGGCGGCAGCCGATGATGTTCTTGACGGCTACGAACGGGTTTCCGTCGAGGTCGACGAGCCCGCTCTTCCTGTTCTCGATTTCACCGCCAAAGATGCCTTCTCCGACGATGATGTAAGCGGCCTCGAACTGCACAGTGCTGGTCCAATGATCATCGCCTTCGTGACCCCGACCTGCCCGGTTTGCGTCGAAGAGGGACCGAAGCTGGCGACGTCAGCTTCGCTCAACCCCGACCTTCAATACGTCATCGCCCACAGTGGCGGAACAAACGAGCAGTACCAGGACTACGCCGATCGAACCGGTCTCGACAGCTCGAACGTGACCCATCTCGTTGATGGTCAGACCGAACTGTGGTCGTGGTTCGGCGTGTTGGCACAGCCTTCTTATGTTCTGGTCAATGCCGACGGTGCTCTGCTCTCGAGCGTCGGCGCCCTGCAAGACCACGGTCTGGCACGAGCGGTTGAGTTGCTGTCTGCCGACGAGGTGAGTTAGCGCTGCGGCGGGGTCTGGAAGAACGTCTGGGCTCCGTCGGGGTGGCTACGACTCCCGTTGTTCGCGATAGCGGCGGACGATGACGGTGGCATCCATTCGGTTGTCACCGGCTTCCTGGGACTCGGCCAGGTAACCGTGCGTCATCGACGTCAGCGGAGTCTTGGCGCCTAAGCGTTGAGCTTCGTCGCTCACCAGTCCGAGGTCTTTGGCCATCCAGTCGACGGCGAAACCGAAGTCGAACTCGTCCGACACCATGGTCTCGCCCCGGTTGGACAGGTACCACGAGCCTGCCGCCCCCTGAGTGACAGCCTGCAGCACCAGGTTCATGTCGAGCCCGGCCTGTTCGCCGAAGGCGATAGCTTCGGCCGCCCCTTGGATGGCACCGGCGCACAAGATCTGGTTGACCATTTTGGTGGTCTGCCCGGCACCGGCCGGTCCGACCAGGGTGATGGCTTTGGCGTAGGAGTCGATCACCGGTTGGGCGGCGTCGAAGTGGCCCTGGTCGCCGCCACACATGACGCTGAGCTGCCCGGCTTCGGCCCCGGCTTGGCCCCCGGAGATGGGGGCGTCCACGAAACCAACGCCGGCCGCCCCACACGCCTCGGCTAGTTCTCGTGCCAGGTTGGCTGACGCCGTCGTGTGGTCGACGACCACTGCGCTTTCGCTACCTTGAGCGGCCAAGGCGCTGAGGGCGCCGTCGGCTTTTATGTCTTCGGCCAATCCGCCGTCGCCGTACAACACCTGACGAACGTCGTCGTCGCCACCCACGCACACCAAGACCACATCGGCGCCGGTTGCTGCTTCGGCCGGAGTGGCACAGGCAGTTCCCCCATGTTCGGACGCCCACTTCTCAGCCTTGGCCGCCGTGCGGTTGAACACCCGGACGTTGTGTCCGGCGGTAGCCAAGTGTCCGGCCATGGGATAGCCCATGTTGCCGAGTCCGATGAATGCGCAAGTCTTCGAGTCAGCCATGCCATCCACTCTATGACGCCCAAACCCCTCGAGATCCGCCTTACTCGCAGTAGTCGACAGTGGCGATGTCCGGCACCCCACCTTCGGCCCCGACCGTCACCGGCCGGTTGACGTCACCGCATGGTGCTTCGAAGCTGATCTCACTCAAGCCTCCCGAGCCTTCACACAGGTCGATCGAGTTGATGTAGTCGTCGATCTGATCCGGATCGTTGCTGTTAGTCGCCGTTGCGCCAGTTGACCCGTCGACGCAGGTGTAGCCCACGTCGATCTGTCCTGCTGCGTCGCCTGTGCTATCCGGGTCGGATTCTGTTGCCGGTTCGTTGGCGGCAACGATCGTCAGGGTGTCAAGGTCGAAGCGCACCTTTTCGGTTCCGTTACCCCGGTCGATGTCGCCTACCCAAGCCGCATCGACGTAGGAGACCTGCGGTTCGTCAAAGAACATTAACCAGTCGGTGGGTATCGAGAACTCGGCCAGTTCCGGGGGCCCGTCGTCGCCCGGGGAGGAAGAGGCGATGATGATGGTTTGGACCAGCTCCTCACAGTTGTCAGCCAGTGCCACTTGGCCGTCGCCGCCGGAGTAGAGGCGAAGGTTCCCGACGTCTCCGATGTTGTCGTAAATATGGAGATCACCAGCGGCGTTCCGGTGGCCGAGCCTTCCGTTGGAACACTCGGCATCGGGGTTGGGGTCGGCCTCGGGGACATACACCATTTCGCCGGAGCCCAGTCCGTCAGGCCCGACGACCTCGATCCGTTGATCATCGATCGACTCGGCCGCCTCCTCGTCGGGAGCGTCATCGGTGCCGTTGTCGGTGGGTTCACTGTCGGCGGATTCACCGTCGGTTGTGTTGGGGGGTTCGCTTGTGGTCCCATCGTCGCTCTCATCGCCGGCCGTGTCATCGCCCGCGGTGTCATCGTCAACGGTGTCGGGCAACGTCGGGTCGGTTGTGACCTGAATGTCGTCGCCCGCACTCGTACCGGTCAGCGACCACACGCCTACTCCAAGCAGAGCGAGGCAGGCCATTGCGGCGAGGGCCAATCCGATCTGGTTGCTTCGAAAACCTCTGTCGCTACTCATGCCAAACCACCTTTTCTTCGGTTCCTGATCGTGAATCAGTCCGGGTAGTTCCCAGTAGGGACGGGGCTCGGGTGCGTTTTCCACTCGCTCGGCAATGGCCCGTTGGAAGATGTCGTCTGTGTCGTCAGTCATTGGATCAACTCCTTCAGGGTGTCCTTGGCCCGGGCCAGATGGGTTCGCACCGATCCCTCGGATATTCCGAGACGTTCGGCTGCCTCCCACCCGGTGAGCTCCTCCCAATACGTGAGATGTACGACGGCCCGCTGTCGTGGGCTCAACGCATCAAGCACTGCTGTGAGGTCGGGTCCTTGATGGTCCCAGTCCATTGAGCGCAGCCGTTCCCGAGCCGCCTTCTCTTCCCGCCGTCGTCGACGGCCTTGGGATCGAAGGTGTGATCGGGCTTCGTTGAGCACCGCCTGGTAGAGGTACGACTTCTGGTCCTCCACCTTTTCGAACGCTGGCGACCGAAACAGACGCCCGGCCACGGTGGCGACAACGTCCTCTGCGTCGGCCGATCCGACGATCGACGCCGCAAAACCCACCAGGGCCTTGGCATTCTGTTGGTAGAGCCCCTCGGAGCGCCATCGAATCTGCACGTGATTCACGCCCTTTACACGCCGCACAGTGGCCGGATACGTGACACGAATCAGGAATTTCTGAATTTCTGTCGGTAAGTTTCTATCGGCAGGGATGTACTGGCCGGAATCTAGCGGTCGTTGCTCGCAGCAGCGGATGCAACCTTGGCTCTGGCCATGTTGTCGGCGACCTCTGCGCTTGGCCGGTCGCTCCGGTCAGCTTGACGCAAGACGGCTGAGACTGTCTCACCGATGGCGTCGATTCGACCTCGGATCTCCGCGTCGGACGGCTCGGAGTAGATCACCGACCCGGCGGCCGTTATGCCCCCGCCGTTGGCCACGTAGTCGGGAACATAGGTGATGCCGGCTGATCGAAGAGCGGCACCGTGATGAGGCTCGGCCAGCTGGTTGTTGGCCAGCCCGCAGATTACCGATGCCGTGATCTGGGGTAGCGTGACGTCGTTGACGATTGCCCCTAGAGCGCACGGTGCGAAGATGTCGACATCTTG
>CALJMD010000332.1 GCA_937981915.1 uncultured Acidimicrobiales bacterium | reverse complement strand
GGCAGCGACAACGCCGAAATCCACTCCTTTGTTCTGTCGACTAGCCAATCCAAGAAGCCCAATGTCTGTTACGTGCCTCTCGCCAGCGGGGACTACGACCTCTACGTCGAGCTGTTCTACCAGCAGTATCCGACCACCGTTTGCCAACCATCGCATCTGAACCTGCTGCGAACAGTGGACAAGAACCCCGAGACGCACCTGGCCGAACAGGACATCGTGTACCTCGGGGGCGGCAGTACGCCGGTGCTCTTGGCGGGACTTCAGATACTGGGTCTGGACCAGATGTTGTCCGATGTCTTAGCCCGAGGCGGCGTGATTGCCGGTGACAGCGCCGGCGCCCACGTGATGTTTGGTGGCTCGATCACAGACTCACTCGGCGACGGCCTGCAGGTATTCGGCAAGGGTCTCGGTTTTCTCGAGGGAAGTTGCGCTGCACATGCCGATGACATCCGCAGACAGATGCTGGCGGCGGCACTGTCCGCCAGCCAACTGAGCGGACCTGCCTGGGCCATAGGCGACGGAGCGGTCGCCGCCTTCTCCGGCAGCGGCCTCGTGGCCGCAACGGCAACCGACGACGGGTCAGTCACGCGGCTCTACCATGACCCAGACTCCGGCCTGGTCCGGTCAACCAACCTTGAGGTTGTCCGGCTCAACGAGAGATCAGCTCCCGTCGGGTCGGAATAACACACGCGCAACCTCGGTTAAACGCTCATCAACTTCTGACCAACTCCTCGGACCCACGGTTCCGGCCGACTCAAACGCTTCCCAGCGACCGGCCCCACCGCACCGGTTCGTCGTACGTCAGCGCCCACCCAAATACAGGAGAGTCTGATGACCGACGCTGCCCCAAAACCCGACCCCCTATCCCCCGACCCCGCGCAACAAGACGTGACCGACGTTGACATCGTCGTAATCGGCCTCGGCCCCGGAGGCGAAGCCGCCGCCGGCCAACTGGCCGAAGCTGGCCTCAACGTAGTCGGCGTAGAGGCTGGGCTCGTCGGAGGGGAGTGCCCGTACTGGGGGTGCATTCCTTCCAAGATGATGATTCGGGCGGCCAACGCCTTGGCCGAAGTCGACCGGGTTGCCGGCCTGGCCGGGTCAGCCTCAGCCTCACCTGATTGGGCCCCGGTCGCCGAGCGAATCCGGTCACAGGCCACCGACAACTGGAACGATCAAGTTGCCGTCGACCGCTTCGTTGGCAAAGGAGGAACCTTTGTTCGCGGCTACGGCACTATCACCGGCCCCGGACAAGTTGACGTTAACGGCGATCGCTACCGGGCCCGCAAAGGCGTAATTGTGGCCACGGGGACGCTGGCCGCAGTGCCACCGATCCCTGGCCTCGACGGCACCCCATATTGGACCAACCACGAAATCGTCCAAACCGAAACGCTGCCCGAGTCACTGATCGTGCTTGGCGGAGGCGCAATCGGTTCGGAGCTGGCCCAAGTTATGTCCCGATTCGGCGTTGACGTGACAGTCGTAGAAGGTCTCGACCAGCTACTCCCCCAGAACGAACCGGAAGCCGGACAGGTGCTGGCCGAGGTGTTTGAAGCCGAAGGCATTGCCGTACACACCGGCCAGTTCGCCGAGAAGGTGAGTTACGAAAACAACCAGTTCTCGGTTCACCTTCCTGACGGCACCGTGGTATCGGCTGAGAAGCTCCTGGTGGCCGCCGGCCGCAAGACGTTCCTTAAAGAACTCGGCGTGGAAGCGGTCGGCATCGATCCCGAGACCCGATTCCTGCAACCTGACGGCAACCAGCGGGTACAAGACAGCTTGTGGGCAGTGGGCGACATCGCTGGAGACGGGCTGTTCACCCACCTGGCTATCCGCCAGGCCGACGTGGCCGCAGCCGACATTCTCGCCCAACCGATCGAACCCCTGAACTTGGACGCCCTGTCAGCGGTTACCTTCACCGATCCAGAGGTCGGTGCCGTCGGTGCGACCGAGAAGGCCGCTCGTGAGGCCGGGATCAATGTGGCCGTAGCATTCAAACCAGTGGCCCACACCGCCCGAGGCTGGTTGCACAGCCACGGCAACGAGGGCTTCATCAAACTCGTAGTCGACGCCGACAACCAACTGCTGGTGGGCGCCACATCGGTCGGCCCCGCCGGGGGCGAGGTCTTGGGCATCTTGTCATTGGCCGTTCACGCCAAGATCCCAATCCCAACGCTCAAGTCGATGATCTTCGCCTACCCCACGTTCCACAAGGGAGTGGAGGACGCTCTTAACGAGCTCGGCTAACTCACCCTCTTCTGTCGTCCATCTAGAAGCGCAGCTGCTGGCGCTAGCCAACCACCTCAAACTCAGCCGTTCCAAGCAGGTAGTGGGCTATCGCCCGCTCCTGCAGGAACGTGGTGAGCGCAGGGACGACAAAAGCGCCGACTACACCGGCTCGCCAAACTGCGGTCACCACCATCTCGACCTCGCCGTCCGGGTGACGATGGATGACAAACGACTCTTCGCCGTCTTGGGGATGATGGGGAAGCGTCGAATAGATGAAGCCATATCGGTCGGCTTCATCTATGACCTCAATGATTCTCGCTGTAGCACTCACGGTGACTGGACCAAGGGGGATCATCAACGCCACCGTTTCCCCCACTGCGATAGCGGGCCGTTCCGGGTAACAAACGACGCCGGCTTTGCCGTGTCCGGCCCACGAGCGAATGCCTGAAGCTGCCCGATCGAAGTCGCCGTGGCCAATGTTGTGACGCCACACTTTGTGTCGGAAGCCGTCGGGGCGCCGCGAGCCATCCGGTGCGGATTGCCCCAACAGCCCAATCGGGTTGGTTGTGCCGTACTGTTCGGCTTTGGCATGGAGGGCAGCCAAGCGTGCGGCGGCCGGCCGGCCGGCATGCAGGCACACATCACCATGATCACCTGCAGGTCGAGGCGACAGGCGTAGAGCGATCAATCCAAGTAGGCAGAAACCGAAACCATTCAGGAAGCCGTGGGTTGACACCATTGCGTCCAGATCGAGATAACTCCATCCGAAACGCAACGACCACGCCCACCCAATGGCCAGCAGCATCCCGACAGTCAGCGCCCCGGCGGCCACCGCCAGAAGAGCCCCCGGCGCTGGCGTAAGGCGCCGCGCCAACCGCAGCGTGAGTGCAGCGGCGCACAGCCCAGCGAGAGCCATAACCGTCGCAGCGATCCACTCTGTAACTCCCCCCAACGTGATCCCGACAGCGGTAAGTGGCACTCCCCCAACCACAGCCAGCGGAATGTACGCAGCTGCCTCAAGCCGCAGGGCAACGACGCCAGCCACAATCGGCAGGGCGAAGCCGGCGTAGTGAAAGTGCACGGCCGTCAACTCGACAATGGCCGGGCTGAAACCCATTGGAGCAACGCCGCCCCGACTCAGCACCAACCAGGCCCCTCCAACAACGAGAAATACCAGGCCGCAGTCCACGCTGACACCGGGGTCTCGCAACGTGCGCCGACTCAATAGCCTGGCCACACCGGTCGCTCCAACCACACAGGTGAACGCCATCCACGGCAAGGCCAACAGCGCGGCCTGCGGGCCCGCCTCAACGGTGTAGCTCGCAAGCGTGAACAGCCCGAGCAGTGGGCCGTAGTTGGCAAGGGTGTCCAGCAATTGGGTGACTGGTCCTGTGTAGCGGCCTGCGGCCTCTGCTAGGCCAAGGGGAACAATCACTACCGAGGCGAAGGTAACAACCAGCGCTGTTCGCTCCGGTGCCACCAGGGCCAGCCATGCCACCCACAAACCGACAGCCCCAGCCAGCAGTGGCGTACCCAGGCTCAAAGCAGTACGTGGTGAGTCTGTTGCCGTCTTCATTCCACTAACAATAACTATGATAGTAAATACTATCAATGTAAATGTTGGTAACCTTTGACACATGGCCGAGCCCACTCACCACCAAGACGATTTCACGATCGACCAACTGGCCCATGCCGCCCAACTCCCCACGTCAACCATCCGCATGTACCAGCAACGAGGACTCATCGACCCTCCGACCAAGCGCGGCAGGGTCGGCTTTTACAACAGCTCCCATACCGAGCGTCTCCGCCTCATCGCTCGACTTCAACAGCGCGGCTTCTCACTCGCCGCGGTCAAAGAGCTAATCGACTCGTGGAATCTCGGCCAGTCGATCGATGAGCTTCTAGGCGTGAGCCAGATCGCCCCCTCACTGGCCCCCGAACCGCTTCGACTCAGCCCCTCGGAACTGGCCGTCAGATTCGCAGAAGTTGAGCTCACGCAGGCCGACATCCAGCGAGCTGCCGCCATCGGCCTCATCAAACTCGATGACGGTGACGTTGTCATCGTCAATCCAACTTTTGCCGACATTGGCCCAGAGGTGGCCCGGCTTGGCATCGAAATTGGAGAGATGCTCGATGAATACGAAGCCCTCCGCGTCGCCGTCGACGACATCTCAGAGCGCTTTCGTGCCGTGTTCGAACGAAGCTTATGGGCCACTTTCATCAACGACGGCAAGCGGCTCGACGACGTCCCTCGGCTCGTCGACGCGGCAACCCGTCTCTCCCAGCTAGCAACCGCATCGGTCAACGCCGAACTCACCTCCCGGTTTGCCGAGTTTGTTCAGGACTACACGCGGCAAGCCGAAGCGGCAGCGCCCGATGCCGCTGAGTCCCAGAGTTAACGAACGGAGTTAGAGAACCGACGCCCAGACGGCGTAGAGGGGATCTCCGCTCGCTCCGTGGTTTCGATGTTGGACAACCGGCTCGTCAAAACCCGGAGTCTCACGGAAATAGGTCGCAACGATGGCGCAATGCTGCTCATCGTTGGTTGCCAGCCAACCGCTGATCGCCTTCGTCGGAAAGCATCGGTTGGAGAAAGTGCAGACAAAGAGTCCACCAGGTTTGACCACCCGGGCGACCTCGGCGAACACCTCAAAGGGCCGGTTGAGGTAGTCGACCGAGACACAACAGGTGGCACCGTTGAACGAACTATCACCAAACGGCAGCGTCGGATCACGGTTGAGGTCACGAACCACAAACTCACTAGCCGCCTCATTAGCGGCCAACTCGTTCTCGTTCATTCCCAACGCCACCAGGTGCTCGGGCGCCGACTCAAAGTGCGAGATCCATGACGAGCACAAATCGATGACCCGGCCACCCAACTCCAGCTCGGCGTACAACTTCCCCACCGCCGCAATCGCTTGATCATCGATGTGAGTCACAAATCGGTCGAAACGATAGAACTCGGCGTCGTCGACCTCATCGCTTCGATCAAAGAATCCGCTAGGGAACACCGACGACACCTCAAGCCTCCGCTTCGACCCACCACTGCGTGGCCCGAGGAAGCAACGCCGACCGATTCGAGGCGAACAACTCAGCGGCGCGGTGCCCGGCCCAATCAGCAGGGAGCAATTCTTCTGGAAGCTCCGGATCCATCAACGGAAACTTGCGCCACTGGTGAACGAGCTCAACCAGCTCAACGGCCGCCTCGAACGTGCCTAGAGTCGCGCCGTCAACGTCCTCGAACCGGTTGAGGAACATGCCGTACTGGTCACTCAACGAATCAAGGTCCCACGCACCGGACACGAGGTCGGTGTGGGTGCCGTGGCCAACCAGCCGGGACTGAAACAGGCTCACACCGGTGTCGGCGCCGAGGCCGTGAACATTCAGCGCATCGATAACGGCGGGTTGGCGGTCCATCCACGGACAAACCCACATGCCCCTGTGAGCTGGACCGCAACCGATCCAGCGCAAGGCTCGGGCCAACCGAAATTCGGTGCCACGGTCAGTGGCTTGACCACCGGGAACGATCAGTAGCCACGATCCGTCCCATTCCGG
>CALJMD010000331.1 GCA_937981915.1 uncultured Acidimicrobiales bacterium | reverse complement strand
GGGCGACAACAGCACATCATTGTCTCCCAGGGCCAGATTGATGCGGTGCTCAACTCTCGACCGGAGGAACGTCGGGGCATCATCGAAGAAGCGGCCGGCGTCCTGAAGTACCGCAAGCGCCGGGAACGGGCCGAGCGCCGATTGGAAGCTGCCGGCGAGAACCTGTCTCGGCTCCAAGATTTGCTTCGAGAAGTCCGCCGCCAGATCAAGCCGTTGGAGCGTCAGGCCGAGGCGGCTCGGCGTCACGGCGAATTCGTGGAGGAACTCGGGGCACTGAAAGTGCATCTGGCCGGGCGGGAGCTGAAAGCGCTTACCGGTCGACTGGAATCAGGTCGACGCAACCTCAACGAGCTTGGGGACCGCGAGCAGGAACTGACCGCTCGTTTGGCGTCACTTGATGCCGTGGTGCTCGAGGGCGAAGCCGAGCTGTCAGCGCTCGGCACGTCCGATGTAGGCGACTTGTTGAGCCGAACTCGCAGCATCGCTGAACGAGTCCGAGGTCAACGCAACGTCGTCGCCGAACGACTGGCCCGCCTCGAGAGCGAACTGCAAGCGGCCGTTGACGACGGTCTGGTGGCCAATCTCGAAGCCGAGTCCGCCAGGATCGAACGCGAACTGCGCGAAGCATCGGCCGAGCTGGACGAGATGAAACCGGAATTCGACACCCTGTCGGAACTGGAATCGAACCTCACCTCCGAGCAGCTCACCTTCGACACCGAGTGGGGCGACTCGGTCGGCCCCGGCCCCAATCGGGCAGCTGAGCTTCGAGCTCGACTAGCCGCCCTGGCCCAGGCCGAGCAGCGAAGCGAACAAGAACTGGCCCGCTTCGATTCTCGCGTCGCCGACCTTGACGGCCGACGGGACAAGGCCATTGGTCTCCGTGACGAGGCCCAAGCGGCCATTGACCGCTACGAGCAGAACAAAGCCACCTCTGAGCAGGCGCTGGCCGACATTCAAGGCCGTTTCCGTAACGCTGCGGCAGAACTCGACCGCTCACGCAACGTGCATCAGGCGGCCTCGGCCACCCACACCCGCAGTCAAGCCCGGATTGAAGCGCTCGAACATGCACTTGATGCCGCCCGGAGTCGGGCCGGTGCCGATGCCCTGCAAACCGTCAACGGTGTGCTCGGGACACTGCTCGACCTTGTTGATGTCGACGAGGGTTACGAGCTAGCTGCCGAAGCAGCCATGGGCGATGCCCTTTTGAACGTCGTGGTTGATGATCCACGCAGCGGTCGCCAAGCGCTTGCCGTACTGGCTGAACAGGATCTGGCCGGGGGCGTCTTGGCCCTCGGCACCGGAAGTAGCCGTGCGAGCACACCGGAGCGACCGGGTGTAGGCCAGCCGCTACGTTCGAAAGTGCGAGCCCAAGGCCATGACATCAACCGGGTCTCGGCTGTCAACGAGTTGCTTGACGTGCTTGTTCCCCCGTCGGTCGAGGTGATCGACTCGTGGGCCGACCATCTCGATGCCATCGCCGCTCAACCGGAAGCGGTATTTGTCACCCTCGAAGGTGATCGCTTCTCTGGGCGTGGCTGGCGACTTCGTCAAGCATCCTCGGGCGCCACCGGCGCAGCGCTGGAAGCGGCACGGACTTCCGATCAGCAGGCAGCGGTTGACCTGGCTACGGCTCTGGAAGGCCAAGACCAAGCGCAGCAGCTCTTCGACGAGCTTGAGCGGGAACGTACCGGCGCTGAAAAGCAGGTGCAGGGCGAACGGACCGACGTTGAGCGCCAGGTCGCCAACCGTGAGCAGGCCAACGCCCAGATCGAACAGATCGAACGAGACCGCCAGCAACTTCTGCGGCAGCGAACAGAAGTGGCTGATCGTCGACAAAACGACGGAGCCGAAGTCGCCACACTGACCCGCGAACTTCCGGCCGTCGAGAACGAAGAAGCCGAACATCAGCGTAGGGCCGAAGCGTTGGCCCGCTCCCGAACATCGCTGGAAGAACGGACTCGCGAGGTCGCCACCCGCCGAACCGAGCTGGAGGTCCGAACTGCCGCCATCGAAGAGCGTCGCGACCTGTTGGTCAATCGCCGATCGGAGACAGAGGGACGCCTGGTTCGGCTGGTCAACGAGCGAGAGCAGGCCCGCAGCCGTCGGGTTCGAATCGAACAGGCGATAGCGGTTGTGAACGATCTCGATCAGACCCTCACGGTGCACCAGCGAACGCTTGGCCGTTGGATTGACGCACTCACTGTTGAGCAGCGAGCGCAGTCGGAGGCAGCCCGAAAAGTCTCCACTGAGTTGAGCAAGCACCGAGGTGATCGCTCGTCGGCCGAGAAAGAGATCACGCAGCTGCGTGAGCGTCGTGGACGATTGGAGCTTGACGAGACGGAGTTCAGAGTGAAACTCGAAGCTCTGACCGACGCCCTCCGTCGCGAGCTTGACGTCGACCCTGATGTCGCCATGACCGCACCCTGCCCGGTGATCCAAGGCGGCCAGAGCCCCGAGGCCAGGGTGCGTGAGTTGGAACGGGAACTCAAGATCATGGGTCCCATCAACCCGCTTGCTTTGGAAGAGTTCGAGGAACTCAAAGAGCGCCACGAGTTCCTCGACGGTCAGGTAAACGATGTGAAGGCCACTCGCAGGGACCTGCACCGCCTGATCCGATCGATCGACGAGGAAATCGTTGGTGTTTTCTCCGCTGCCTTCGCTGATGTCTCGTCGAACTTCACCGGCCTGTTCTCGACACTGTTCCCCGGCGGCAAAGGTGGTCTCAAGCTGACCAACGCCGACGACATCTTGAACTGCGGCATTGAGATCGAAGCCAAACCGTCAGGCAAGAACGTCAAGAAGCTGTCGTTGTTGTCGGGAGGGGAGCGTTCGCTAGTCGCCCTCGCCTTCCTATTCGCCGTGTTCCGAAGCCGGCCTTCACCGTTCTACGTGATGGACGAGGTCGAGGCCGCTCTAGACGACATGAACCTTTCCCGCTTCCTGGCCTTGGTGGAGGAGTTCCGAAAGGAAGCCCAGCTGATCATTGTCAGCCACCAAAAGCGAACGATGGAGGCGGCCGACGTTCTCTACGGCGTGAGCATGAAACCGGGCGGATCATCTCGGGTTATCACCGAGAAGGCCGAAAAGGTGCTGGGCTGAGACGCTAGGGCAGGCGACTGAACCAGGCCAGGCTGAGTGCGCCCGAGAGCAGTAGAAGCGCCAATGCCCCAGCAGCAAACCAGTCGGTGATCTCACGATCGACCAACTCGTAGCCGACAGCTGAACCGATGTTGTCGTAGACCTCTTCCAGCTCGTCAAGTGAAGCAGCGGTAAAGAACGCACCACCGGTGGCATCTGCGATCTCGCGCAGGTTGTCTTCTTCCACCGGTACTGCAGTTCGTTGCTGTTCCACCTGGGGAGTTTGCGGGTCATCAAGAACGACAAAGCCGGCCGAGGTTCCGAAGGCGATTGTCGACACCGGCACTTCAGCCTCGCGGGCGGCAGCGACCGCCGCAGCATCCGGCCTGCCGATCGTGGTTTTGCCGTCCGACAGAAGCACAATTCGAGCCGGCGGTGGCTCGCCGGTTTCGTCAGGCGGAGCGTTCCGCAGCGCTTCGAGCGAGGTGAAGATGGCTTCACCGATGGCTGTCGACTCGGCCAGGCGGAGGTTGGTGATGGCATTGCGGGCCGGGAGACGTTCAACCGTTGGGGTAACCAGCACCGACGCCGTCCCGGCGAAGGACACAATTCCGACGTTGAGAGTGGGGGGCAGTTCGTCGATGAACCGGACGGCTGCCTGTTGGGCGGCCGAGATCCTATCCGGTTCGACATCGCCCGCCTGCATAGACAACGACACGTCGATGGCCACGATCACGGTCGCTCGTTCGCGGGGGACACGAACTTGTCGGGCTGGTTGAGCGACCGCTGCGGTCAACAGCGCCAGGGCGGCAATGAACATCAGCGGAGGAATGTGGCGACGCCAGCCCGGCCCGGCGTCGGGAATGGAGTCGAACAACTCTGACGAGCTGAACCGCAGAGCGTACTG
>CALJMD010000330.1 GCA_937981915.1 uncultured Acidimicrobiales bacterium | reverse complement strand
CACTGAAACAGTAGTCTTGACGAGACATCAACTTGCTTGGGAGGAACACTTGTCTGTGGCAAACAAAAGGCCCCCAACCGAAACACGGATCATGCGCAACGTCGAACGAGTCCTCGTTGAACAACTTCCAGCTAGCTGGATCGTGCGTGCCAAGCCAGCGCAGAGCAGCCCAGTCGACTTGGCGATCGAGGTGGGCTCTGAGCCAGATCGGACGGTTACACTCGCTGTCGAAATCAAGCGCTCGATCGACCCCCGCCAGATCCCCGGCGCCGCGATGCAAATCAAGATCCTAACCGAGCAGGAGTTCCCTCAAGCCAAGCCAGTTATCGCTGCGGGCTACCTGTCCCCGCGCTCACGTCAGCTCCTTGAGGATCTCGAAGTTGGTTACATCGACACCACCGGCAACATCCGAATCGATGCCGGGTACCTGTTTATCCAAACCCAGGGCGCCGATAGAGACCCTTGGCCTCAGGACGATAACCTCCAAACGCTACGCGGCCGAGGCGCAGGGAGGGCCCTCCGAGCGGTCATAGACACCGCTCCCCCGTTCGGCGTTCGTGAACTCGCGTCGAAGACGGACAACTCGCCGGCCACCGTATCGAGGGTTCTCGAACTGCTCGAAGTCGAGGGTCTCATCACCCGGGAACCACGAGGCCCAGTACTAGCAGTCGACTGGCAAGACACCATTCGCCGCTGGGTGCAGGACTACGACCAGTCCACAAGCAACACGGCCACTACGTTCCTGGCGCCCCGGGGAATACCCTCCGTCGAGCAGACGCTTCAACTATCGGAACTCACCTACGCCGCCACAGGAGCATTCGCAGCTCAACGGTTCAACCCGATCGCACCGGCGCGCTCGGCCACGGTCTACGTCGATGACGTGGCCACCGCAGTGAAGCGCCTCGACCTACGCGAGACCGATGCTGGGGCCAACGTCATCCTGCTCGAACCGTTCGACCCAGTGGTCTTCGACCGAACGATCGAACGCGACGGGCTCCGATGTGTTGCCCCAAGCCAACTCGCAGCCGATCTCCTCACTGGCCCGGGACGGGAGCCGTCACAGGGTGAAGCGATACTGGAGTGGATGACGGAGAACCTAGATGCCTGGCGCACCTGACCCGCTGTACGTACAAGCCCGCCGAGTACTTCTCGACGCCACCGATGCTTTGGCCGAACAGCTCGACGCCATCGTGCTCGTCGGCGCTCAAGCGATCTACCTCCATACTGGCGACGCCGATCTCCCAGTCGCTGAGTACACAACGGATGCTGACTTCTCGATCGGCCCAGCCGACCTCACCGATTCGCCGCTCCTCGCTGAACTCATGACGGCGGGCGGGTTTGTACCTGGCCAACACCCAGGGGCGTGGCTCAGCAGTGATGGCATAACCGTCGACCTCATGGTGCCCGATGCGCTCGCTGGCGCAGGTACACGCGGTGCACGACTCGGGATCCACGGCAAACGAGTCGCACGGCGTGCGAAAGGCCTCGAGGGTGCACTTGTCGATCGTGACCGTATGACCATCGAAGCACTCGACCCAGACGACGACCGATCGGTTTCCATGCTCGTGGCGGGCCCCGCAGCTCTCCTCGTTGCCAAGACCCACAAGATTGCCGAACGAGCAGGCGATACGACCCGGCTTCGTGACAAAGATGCATTCGATGTCCTCCGAATCCTGCAGGCAACCAATACCTCTGACCTCGCTGGCCGCCTCAGGAAGCTGCGTAATGATTCCATCAGCACCGACGCGACGGAAGAGGCGGTAGCCCAGCTTGGGCCGCTCTTTGGGAGCCCCGATGCGCTCGGTGTCGAGATGGCTGTGCGGGCAGCCGGACCGGAAGCTATTCCCGAGACAGTAGCGGCGTCACTAACGGTGTTGATCGCCGAATTGATCAACCCAGATCACTGATGGCTGGTTTCGGCAGGGTCGGGCAGTGTGAAGGACACCGTGGTGCCCCCGGTCGGCCCGTCGGCGATTTCCACCGTGCCGTTGTGGGCGGTCACGATCGATTTGACGATCGACAGTCCCAGGCCGGAGCCGGGTTCGGAGCGCGCCGTGTCTGAGCGGTAGAAACGATCGAACACTCGCTCCCGTTCGGCCGGGTCGATGCCGACGCCGCGATCGGTGACGGCTACTCGCCGGGCGGCGGTGAGTGTCACCGACACAGGCTCGCTGGAGGGGCTGTACTTGTCGGCGTTGGACAATAGGTTGCCCACCACTCGTTCCAAACTGTCGCGGTCGCCTCGCACCAAGACGCTGGGAGCAAGATCTAGTTCAACCGTTCGCCCGGTGCGAATGCGGAATCGTTCGACTGTCTCATTCACCACATCCACCAAGTCAAGTTCGGTTAGGGCCTGGCGGGCGTAGCGGTCGGTTGCCACCTCTACGATTTCGTCCACCAGTTGGGCCAGTTCCCGCAGCTCGGATCGAACGCTGTCGAACGTTTGCGCCCGATCGTCGGGGTCCATGTCGGGGGCGATGGCCAGCAGGTCGATGTTGGCTTTGACGCTGGTCAGCGGGGTGCGCAACTCGTGGGCGGCGTCTTGGACTAGTTGTTGTTGACGCAGGCGGCTGTCGGCCAGGTTGTCCAGCAAGTTCTGGAAACCGGAAGCCAACCGGCTCACTTCATCGTCGCCTCGGACGTTGATGGGAACGGTCAGGTCGCCGGTGGCGGCCACAGTGTCAACCGAGGTGGCCAGCGATCGTAACGGGCTGGTGATACGACGGGCCAGCAACAGACCGAGCAGCCCACCCAACACGGCGAGGGCGATGATGATCGGTACAAGCTGGGAGCGAATCAGGCCGACGGCCGAGCTGGACTCGGTCAGTTCTCGCCCTACTTGCACGGCACCGCCATCGGGCAGCGCCGCGGTGAGAACCCGATAGTCACCGTCTTCGGTGGCGACGGTTTGCAGGCGGCTGCGTTTCTCCGAGCCGTCGGCCAATGCCTGGTCGGCATCGCTAACCGGGAGCACGACACCGGTTGTCGTTTCGATACTGCCATCGGCGTTCAAGGTCTGAACGACGGCGTCGTCATCGACGGAACGCCGGTTGTCGTTGTCTCTGCCATTGCGCCGGTTGTCGTCACGGTCTGGGCGGCCCCGCTCACCGTCGATGATGTCGTCGGCCCGGTCCTCCAGGAAGTTGTCGATCTGGCTGGTCACACCTCGTTCGGCGGCGACGAAGCTGGCGGCTCCAAGCGCCAGGGTGGTCAGAGCGATCAGGCCGACGAAGGCTGCGGCCAGGCGTACAGCGAGACTCATGGCGTCACGAGCCTTCCACGGGCTGGGCGCCGTTGCCGTTGTCATTGCCGTTGTAGGGGCGGAGCACGAAGCCGACACCACGAACGGTCTCAATCAACCGGGGCAGACCGGTCGCTTCCAATTTGCGACGGAGATAGCCAACGTGCACGTCGAGCGAGCGGGAGTCGCCGTCGAAGTCGTAGCCCCAAATGCGGTCGTACATGACCGCCCGCTCCAAGACAATGTCGATGTTGTTCATCAGTAGTTCGAGGATGGCGAACTCGGTGCGGGTCACGTCGACCGGCTTTGCATCGACGGTGACCAGGCGGCGGGGCAGGTCCAGCTTGAGTGAGCCGGTTTCGAACACCTCAGCAGTGTCGTTGTCGTTGGAGCGACGTATGAGGGCCCGCAACCGGGCCAGAAGCTCCTCCATCTCGAACGGTTTGGCCAGGTAGTCGTCAGCTCCGGCGTCAAGACCTTCGACTTTGTCGGACGTTTCATGGCGGGCCGTCAACATGAGTATGGGAACCCGGTTGCCGTCAGCCCGCAACTTGCGACACACCGACAGACCATCGACGAACGGCATCATGACGTCCAAGATGACAGCGTCCGGCTCGTGTTCGGCTACCGCTTCGAGGGCGGCTGCTCCGTCGTTCACGGTGAGTGGCGTGTACTTCTCATAGTTGAGAATACGTTCGAGAGCTTTGCGAATTTCGGGATCGTCTTCGGCCACGAGAACGGTCGGGCCGGCTGGTCCGTTGGTTGTAGTCATAGTTCCTGCCAGAGATTTCGGGTGGGCCTCGTGAGCCGACCCTACAACGGGCTGAGCGCCTCCAGGTGGTGAATCCACCTGGAAGCGCTGCAGCCCTGATCGACGGTGCCGCTTGATGGGCCCGGTCCGAGCATGCCGGATGGGTTGGAGGGGGTGGGCCGGCATGCCCGGGGCTGGGTCTTACTCACCGTCGAGGATTGGGTCAGCTGCCTTCGCCTTCGACCTCGGCGTCATCGGCCTCAGCGTCGTCGTCGTTGTTAGCTTCGGCATCGTCGTTGTCAGCATCGTCGTCGTCGGTGTCGTACACCTTGTCTTCGATGCGCTCGGTCTTCTCGGCCAGCTTCTCGGCGGCCTCGTCTTCGGTCAGGTCGCCTTCGGCTACCTTCTCGTCGATGCGCTCGGTGGCGGAGGCAACCATGGCGTCAACCAGCTCGTCGGGGTCGACGTCGTTGGCTTCGGCGATTTCGGCCAGGCTCATGCCTTCATCAAGCTGGGCTTTGATCTCGTCGGCTTCCATGCCCAGGATCTCGGCGACTGCATCGAGGTTCTTGCCGCAGCCTTTGCCGCCACGACCCTCTCGGCCTTCACCGTCGCCCCGATTGCCTCGGCGGCTTTCGCCGTCTCGGGTCTCGGACTCTTCGGTGGTTTCGCTTTCAACGGTGGGCTCGTCGGTGGTTTGGGCCGATGCCACCTGAGCGGCGCCCAGTCCGGCGAAGGCCAGTCCCGATGCGATTCCGATGGTTGCGAGTGTCTTCTTCATTTGAATGTTCCTTGGGGGTTAGGGGTGTTTGGGTATGACTTCATGTTCGAGGTCAACCGGCAGGGCCAATGAAACGAAGTGACAAGGTTTCGGCAAGAAGCAAAGATGGGCGCTAGCACTCCCAGCGCACCCAAACATCGATTGATGAACTACTTGAAGGAGCCCATGTCATGAGCCTCGACGATTTCCGGCGGGAGCCTCTCCTTTTCGGCCCCTCCCCGATCCATCCGTTGCCCCGGCTGTCCGAGGCTCTCGGCGGCGAGGTGGAGATTTGGGCTAAACGCGAGGACTGCAACTCCGGCATTGCCTTCGGCGGGAACAAGGTCCGCAAGCTGGAGTACCTGGCGGCTGAAGCCATCGACACCGGCTGCGACACGCTGGTGTCTATTGGGGGCATTCAGTCGAACCACACCCGCCAGGTGACGGGCGTTGCCTGCAAGCTCGGGTTGAAGGCGGTCACCGTTCAGGAGGGGTGGGTTGACTACAACGACATGTGTTACGACCGGGTCGGCAACATCCAGTTGACCCGGATCATGGGCGGCGATCCGCGCATCGACCCCGCCGGCTTCGACATCGGTTACCGGGATTCGTGGAAGCGGGCTCTGGATTCCGTCACCGAGGCCGGTGGAACTCCGTATCCGATTCC
>CALJMD010000329.1 GCA_937981915.1 uncultured Acidimicrobiales bacterium | reverse complement strand
GAAGTGCTGATGGATCATTCCGATTCCGGCATCGATGGCAGCCGACGGCGAGGACACATCAACGGTTCGCCCATTGAGCAGCACCTCGCCTTCATCGGCGGCATACATCCCAAACAGGATCTTCATCAGCGTGCTCTTGCCGGCGCCGTTCTCACCCAACAGTGTGTGAACTTCCCCCGCCCGGACATCGAAGCTGATCGAATCGTTGGCCAGGACACCGGGAAACCGTTTGGTGATTCCGCGCATCTCGAGCATCGGCACGTCGGGGCGGCCAGAGCCGTCAGAGGTGTTTTCGCTGTCCGAATCAAGTGTCATCTGGTTAATGTCCGGGTTGATGCGGCGCAAGGTGGCAGATGCGTTTGCTCTGCCACCTCGCGCCGTTTGAGTGATTCTTTCCGACTAATCGAAAGGAGCAGCTAGCCCTCGATCATGGTCTCGACGTCTCCAGCCACAACCGACGAGCTCGCAGCGTCGACGGCCGACGTCATGTCATCGGTGGCGTCGACGTTGCCGTACTCGATGGTCAACCCACCGTTGTCGAGGTCGATGGCGTACACCTCACCGCCGGTTGCGCCACCGGTAACGTCGTCCACCAAGTCCTGCAGCACAACCTCCCACTGGTAAATCTGGTTGGCGACGACAACACCGTCGGCAGCGGCCGGGGTCTGGTCGGACTGAGTCCCGAACCACAACAGGCCTTCCTGCTCGGCCACGCCAATGGCGCCGACCGTCATCTGCGCGGTCCCGGTCAAGCAGTCGGCACCGTTCTCCACGAAGGCCGTGGCGGTCTCGGATGCAAGCTGAGTGTCGGAGAACGACTCGGTGTACACGACGTCCACTTCAGCGCCGTTGTCTTCGGCACCAAGCGTGAAGCCGTCGACGTACAACTTGGCGTCACCAACCGCGATGGGGCCGACAATGCCGATCTTCGAACACATCGAGGCGGCGAGAGCGCCGAGCACATAGCCACCCTGGTCTGACGCTGCGGTGTAGGCAGACACGTTCTCAAGTCCAAAGGTGTCAGCCGCGGTTCCCCAAGCGAATGCAGTGTCGGGGAACTCCTTGGCAATTTCCTCCAACGGGCCGCCGTACTGCGATCCGTGGGCGACCACAAGATCGAAACCATCGTTGGCGTAGTCCCGAATGGCGGTGGCCGCGTCCTCAACAACAAACGTTCCCGGCGTAATCGCAACTTCGGACACGCCGCTAAGGGCATCGACGCCTTCAACAATGCTCTGGGTGAAGGCCAAATCGTTCTCGGCGCTCGGTGCCACAATCGCCACTCGCAAACCGTCCGACGATTCCTCCGAGTCGGCGCTGTCGGATGCGTCATCGCCTGAGTCGGCGTCGTCGGATCCGCCGCAAGCGGCCAGCACCATCATTGCCGCCAGCGTTGTTGCCAGTGCCCGCCACCAGAGCGGTGAGACCTTTCCAGTCCGACTCACATCGAGTTCGACGTGAGACGGCGTTTCCTTTTGAGCCATGATGTTTCCTCCCTGATATTTCCTGATTTTCGCTGATTTTGTTGTGAGTACGAGTCGACCTAATGTCGCCGTTCAAAGGGCACAGTGAGCGCAGCGGGCTGCGACGCACTCCGGCGGGCGATTACGGCGAGAGCCAAGACGGTGAGGACCGCCGGAGCGGTGGTAGTCAAGCTGGCAGCGGCCCCGCTGACGATGTCCAAGACCTTTAACTGGGTAACGGTCGCTGTGACCAGCCCGTACAGCAGCGAACCGGCCAGCACACCGAAGGGACGCCAAGCCCCGAAGTACACGAGGGCCACAGCGATGAACCCGATGCCGTTGGTCAGATTGTTCTGAAAGGTTCCGAGCTCGATAGTGAGCGCAGCCCCGGCGACCCCGGCCAAAGAGTTGCCGATCAAGATGGCGATGGCTCGTGTTCGGATGACCGACACTCCGAGGGAGTCAGCGGCTTCGGGGTTCTCGCCTACCGCCCGAAGATCAAGCCCAAACGTCGATCGGTTGATCAACCAGGTCAGTAGCACTACCAGAACAACCCCTGCGTATACCAGCAAACTGTGGCTGAACAGCATCGTTCCCAAACCCGGGATATCCGATAACAAAGGAATCGGAGCTTCGGTCAACGCCGGGATCGGAAGCGGTGTGCCGACCAGTTCCTGAAAGAGCAGCTCGCTCATCCCCAGACCGAACAAGAAGATGCCGATACCGCTGATCCCCTGCTCCGCGTGGAAAACCAGAGTCACCACGGCGTACAGAACACCCATGGCCAGCCCGACCAGTAATCCGGCCACGACGCCACTGAGCCTTGAGTCGGTTTCAAGTACCGTCCAGTAGGCGAAGAACGCTCCAATCAGCATCACGCCGTCAACACCCAGGTTCAACACCCCGCTGCGTTGCCCTAACGTTTCACCTAGCGCCGCCAACAAGAAGGGCATCGACAGGCGAACGCCGGCGGCGAAGGTGGTAACCAGCACCGATGCGGTGAAGAACTCAGCCATTGGCCGCCCGCTTCTTGAGGTCGTCTCGCAGACGGTTGCTGGCGATAACAAAGACCACGACCAGTCCGTTCAGCGCCACGACCAGGGCCGATGGAATCTGGATGGCTCGCTGCATAGCATTGGCGCCGACGAGCAGCCCGCCGAACAAGAACGACGATGGGATGGCCCACAGCGGGTGCAATCCCCCGAAGAGGGCGGCCACAATCCCGTTGAATCCCGCCGCCCCGGTAAAGCCGGCCGCCGAGCCGTCGGTGATGAGTCGGTGCGATTGGCTGCCGAAGACCAGGGTCGCCCCGGCCAGACCACAAAGAGCTCCGGACAGCGACAGCGCCAACATAGTCATGCGAGGCACCGACATGCCGGCGTAGCGAGCAGCGTGAGGGCTGTGCCCGACCGCCCGCACCCGGAAGCCAACGGTTGTCCGCCACAGGAACGCCCAGCCCACCACCGCAGCGATGATCGCGACGATCACGCCGAGGTGGAGACGAGTGCCATCGACCAGAATCGGCAGGTCGGCGGACTCGGGAAGACGTTCGGTTTGCGGGATTCGTGTTCCCCGCTCGATTTCTTCGGGATCGATCAACGGGTCCCGCAACAGATAGTTCATGATTTGCACGGCAACAATGTTGAGCATGATCGTGCTTAAGATCTCGTTGACACCCAGGTAGGCCTTCATGGCACCGGGGATGGCGCCCCAGATACCGCCGCCGATCATGCCCATCAGCAACACCAATGGCAGCAGAATGACAGCGGGAAGGTCTCCGACGGAAAGCGCAACGATGGTGGACAAGATGGCGCCGGCAATGATCTGGCCTTCGCCGCCGATGTTGATGACCTTGGCCCTGAAGGCGACGCAGATCCCTACGGCCACCAGAAGCAACGGCATGGCCCGGACCGCCGAGTCGGCAAGGGCCGAGCGGCTACCGAAGGCCCCCACGAATAACGCCCGATACCCCTCCAGGGGGTTGGCGCCGAGGGCAAGGATCATGCCCGCTCCAACGAGCAGCGCCAACAACACCGCCACCACCGGAATAGCGGCGGCCTGAATCGCCGTGTAGGACGTAGACCCGCGTTTTTGAGGGAGTTGCAACCGCACCATAAGACCCTGAGTAGGTTGCGGACACCCGAAGACTTAACGCCCTCTCCCCCGCAACGTCGTCGAAGCTTCGCAGAGCATCACCGATGTGTCAAGACCAGGCCCAACCGTCAACAAACTGTTCACATAGCGACGAAAAGGCGGGCCAAAACGCGAGGCTGCGCCGGACGATCAGGATATGGCGAGGTGGCGCAACACTATCCGACTAACCATCCGGCGCTTAGGCCTCCGCAAGCGTCAGTCCATGAAGAACCATCCGCCGACAGGACCTCATTTTAGGTCATGGCTCACCCGGTATGCCACTAGAGAAGGTTAGAGGAGGGTAAGCATTCCGACAGGGGGCCTCCTGAACTAGGTGGGACTACCCAGGCATGCGGCTCTCGCAGGACCGAATCACTTGACTGTCCACGCGAAAGGTGGGAGTTTGGTCCGGTCAGGAGCAAGAGTCCATCGCGACTCACCACATCTACCAGGGGGAGATCAATGACGCAAGATCGTCGTGTTCGCGCACCTCGTTCACCAAGTCCATCCGACGTAGGGTTCGCCCTCGGAGAGGAAACACCAGCACCGGGTACCGACCCCGGCAGCGGGCTGTCCCGCCGCTCATTCATCGCCGGTGCAGCCGCCACCATCGGAACCGGAGCCGTGCTGGCCGCTTGCGGCGGCAGCGACGAAACCGAGGCCGGTTCAAGTGCCGAAGAAGCCGGCGATCTCGGTGAGGTCACCTTCGGATCCAACTATTCCGATGAGAAGCCAAAAGAGGCATTGGCTGCTGCGGTGGCGACGACCGGTTTGACGGTCGCCATCAACACCGTCGATCACAACACTTATCAAGAGAACTTCAACACCTACGTCCAGCAGCCGGACGACATCATGGCCTGGTTCGCCGGCTACCGGATGCGTGCGTTCGCTTCCCGCGGCGTTGTCGGCGACATCTCTGACGTCTGGTCCGACCAGTTGTCGGGAATGTCAGAAGGCTTCAAGAGCGCATCGACCGGCTTGGACGGCAGCCAGTACTTCGTGCCCTTCTACTTCTACGCATGGGGTCTTCACTACCGCAAGAGCCTGTTCGAGGAAAACGGCTATGAGATCCCCACTACCTGGGATGATTTCAAGGCGCTGTGCGACACCATGGAAGCCGACGGCATCGTTCCGCTGTGCGGTGCCAACGACGGCGGTTGGCCGCAAATGGGCATGTTCGACATGATCAACATGCGGGTCAACGGCTACGACTACCACGTTTCGCTCATGGGCGGCAACGAGGACTGGACCAGCCCCGAGGTGAAGGAAGTCTTCGCCAAGTGGACCGAAATCCTTCCCTACTACCAGCCCGACGCCAACGGTCGAACCTGGCAGGATGCGGCCAATGCGCTTGGTGACAAGTCAGCCGGCATGTACCTGCTCGGCAACTTCGTCACCTCCAACTTCGAGGCCGAAACCCAACAAGACATCATCGACGACATCGATTTCTTCCTGTTCCCGGAGATCAACTCCGAGCACGGCCAAGATGCAATCGAAGCCCCGATCGACGGGTTCATGATGGCAGCCAGCCCGGCCAACGAAGCGGGAGCCAAGGCTCTTCTCGGCGGCATGGGTCAACCAGGTGCGGCCGACGCCTACATCGGCGTCGACCCATCCGTCGTTGCTGCAGTCTCGGGAGCCGACACCGGCTCGTACAACGCCTTGCAGAACAAGGCCGCCGAGCTGGTTGGTGGATCCAAGTTCATCGCCCAGTTCCTGGATCGCGACACCGACCCGGATTTCGCTGCCAACGTAGTGGGCAAAGCCATCGCCGACTTCTTGGCCGACCCCGGGTCGATCGACTCGATTCTGGCGACCGTCGAGGAACAGAAGTCCACGTACACTTTCGAATGATTCGCTCATTCTTCTTCACGTTGACCGGCCACCTCGGTGACCGGTCAACGTTAGTAGGGGCTAACTGAGGGCTTATGGCCACAAAGCTTCCCGC
>CALJMD010000328.1 GCA_937981915.1 uncultured Acidimicrobiales bacterium | reverse complement strand
CGGGGTCGTCCGGTGGCGGTCACGGTGACCGTTGCTTCAACGAACACCTCGCGACCCTCAATGGTGGCCGACTTGACGGCGACGTCGTCGACGAAGACGATGTCGGCCGCACCGGCCTCGGCTGCCTGATCGGCCAGATGCTGGCGAAGCGTGGCGATGGCGTCGTCGATGGCGGGTTGCCGGTCACCTCGATCGTCAAGGCCAGGCCAGTGAATCCGAAACTGCCCTTTTGACGGTTGGGAGATGGTGCACTGGGCCCGGAGGCGGACTTGGCCGACTACCGCACCCACAGCGTTGGCCACGTCGGCGTGTTCGGGAACGACGCTGGTGGTGGCCAGCACCGCCGCGACGTCCGGGTAATAGGTGGCGGCTGACGCCCCTAGCGCAACCACCGGTGTGGCTACCCCAACCGAGATGGCGGATACCGGTGTCGTCGGCTCCGGTGGGACCGACTCGCCCGCATTGTCGGAGCTCTCGGTTGGCGAGCCCGCGTTGTCAGGGGTATCGGTCAAGAGTCGGGTAGGACGGTTGGCCAAGCGTTCATTGATGCTTCGTTGCACCAATTCGTGAGTCGACGCTCCGGTCGGATAGCCATCGGCGGTGAGGGCAGCCTCGGTGATGGCGCAGGCCGACTGATAGACCAGGCGGTCGAACACCCATTGAGCCAATGCCTTGCCGTCCGGGCGGACAGGGTCGCCCCGACCGTCGGTGACCGCGGCCAGCAGATCGGCTGCTTTGGTTGCCGCAGCTTGATCCCAAGACTCGTGGAGCCCAAGCACATGAGCGGCGTCGGAAGGGGTGAACCCAGCTCGCTGGGCCAAGCCTCGTCGTACCAGTGCCTTGAGCGACACCACGTCGGTGCTGGACGCTGCCACTTCGGCGGCGGGAGCCCATCGGCCTTCGTGAGCCTCAAGGCGATCCAACACCTTGCGTTCCCGGGAGCTGACCGCGCCTTGACGGCCGGTGGCCCGGGCGAACGAAATATCACTTTCTCTTACCGGCTCGGAGATCGAGTCAAGAGTCTTGTGGATGACATCGGGGTCGTCCACCGCGGCCAAACTCAATGGGGTGACTCGACGGGGACCGAGCGTGAGCCCGGCCGGGATCCCACGGTCGAGGGTTAGTTCGCTGTCTCCCCCCAACCCGACGGTGAACATGTCGACGGCCTCCACCATGGTCTGATGTCCACCGACGACGGCGCCGTCCGCAGCGATGCGGGGAATGCCTTCCTGCACGATTCCGATGTCGGTGGTTGTCCCCCCGATATCGGACACCACCAGAGGTCCGTCACCCGGTTGGTCGCTCGAAGCCGATCGGGCGATCAGATGGTTGGCGCCCACCAGTGATGCGGCAGGGCCCGACAAGATGGTCTCGATTGGTCGGTTCATGGCGAACGCAGCGGAAACCAATGAGCCGTCCCCTCGCACCAGCATGAGTGGCGCGTCAATGCCCATGTCGGCCATCGTTTGGGTTGTCGCCTGGCCGAGTTCATCGATTAGGCCGAGCAGTCGAGCGTTGAGCAGACAGGTCAGCGCCCGCTTTGGCCCGTTCAGGCGAGCCGACAGTTCGTGGCTGCACGCCACTGGTTTGCCGGTCAGTTCTGACAGCATGGCGCGGGCGGCGTTTTCATGGGCCGGGTTGCGCACGCTGAACATGGCGGCGACGGCGAAGGCGTCGACACCGCCGTCGGTCTGAGCGGCCAGGTCGGCGATGGCTTGTTGGAGCTCGTCGGATCCGAAAGGTTCTGCTTCGGCTCCCATTGAGTTGTGTCCGCCGGTGATTCGAATGATCGGGTCGGAGCCGACGGCGTCGGCCAGTCCGGCTCGTTTCTCTGACGCTTGATCGAAGCCGATCAACACGGTGGCCACTCGACCACCGACTCCTTCGACCAGAGCGTTTGTGGCCAGCGTCGTGGAAAGGGCAACGAGCGAGACGGCGCTCGCATCGTTAACAACGGCGGCTAGGGCCTCGCCGATGCCAACCGCTAGGTCGGGTCGTGTTCGGGCCTTGGCCGTGGCCAGCAGACGTCCACCCAGTGGACGGTCAGGTGACCCTCCAACATCGGGGTCGAAGAGTACGGCGTCGGTGTAGGTCCCCCCGGTATCGATCCCTATGAGCATTGGTCTACGTCCCCGCCAACTGGGCGACGACAGGTGCGAACTGGTCGACGTCGTCTTGGCCGACAATGACGTAGCTGAACCCGTATCGCTCCCGTCGTTCGATGAGGTCCTGAGCCATTTGGTCAGGGGTGCCCACTAGGGCCAGCGGGGACTGCAACGCTTGCTCTGCGCTGAGGCCGACGCCGCCGGCCATCGCTTCCGCTGTCCCTGCTCGATCGTCGGTGAACACCACAAAGAATGTTCGGACCTGCAGCTCGATGTCGTCGAACCGGTCGCCGGCTCCTTCTTTGACCCATTCGAGCTTCTCGGCGTAGCGCTCTGCGGTGGCATCGGATCCGGTTTCGGCGGTGATGGCACCGGCCGACAGGTTTGGGTTGATTCCGACGATGTCGGCCATAGCCCCGGCCAAGCGAAGGAAGCGTGGCCCGCCGCCGCCGATGAGGAACGGGGGGTGCGGCTTTTGAACCGGCTTGGGCGTGGCGGAGAGCTCGGTGATCTTGTAGTGCTCTCCGTCGAAGGAGAACGCCTCGTCGCCGAACAGGCCTTTCAGCACCGACACTGCCTCAACCATTCGTTCGATGCGAACGCCAGGCCGGTCGTAGACCATTCCGGCCTGC
>CALJMD010000327.1 GCA_937981915.1 uncultured Acidimicrobiales bacterium | reverse complement strand
CTATGGCCCGACCAACCAAGGAGTTTCGATGCTGACTCCGCCGCCACCGCAGGCCCGCAAGGAGCCCTTCGAACGAACCTATTGGGACGACACTGTCGTTGACGACTACCGGTGGCTTGAAGATCGCGAGTCGGAAGAGGTCTTGGAGCATCTTCGGGCCGAAAACGACCACACCGAAGCCGTTTTAGAGGAGACCGTCGAGTTGCGGTCGGACATCTACCAAGAGATCAAAAGCCGGATCAAAGAGACAGACCTGTCAGTGCCGGTGATACACGACGACTGGGTCTACTACAGCCGGACCGTCGAAGGGCAGGCGTATCCGATTCACTGTCGGCGCACCCTGAACGCTGACGGACGATCGGCCCCCATCGATCTTCTTCGTTCAATGGCGGCTGGCGATGAGCCTGACGGGACCGTCGCCGGGCCTGAACAGGTGCTTCTCGATGAGAACATTGAGGCTGGCGACGCACCATTCTTCCAAATTGGAATCTTCGACGTCTCGCCCGATCACGGCACGCTTCTGTGGGGCTTCGACCGGCAAGGAGATGAGCGCTTTACTGCGGTACTCCGCAACCTAAGCGACGGGTCGGACACGCCCCAAGAGCTGGATGGCCTCAGCTACGGCTCGGCCTGGGCAAACGACAACGAGACCTTCTTCTACATTCGAGCCGATGAAGCCAATCGGCCGCACCAGGTGTGGCGTCATCGCATCGGTACCTCTGTTGAGACCGACACCTTGGTGCACGACGAAACAGATGAGCGCTTCTTCGTCGGCATCGGCCGCGAGAAGGACGATTCGTATATTCAGGTCGCCCTTTCATCGAAGATGACCGATGAGGTCTGGGTGATACCCGCGGACAGTCCGCTCGACGAGAAACGCGTCATAGCGCCTCGCCGTCAAGGGGTTGAGTACAACGTCACCCACGCGATCGACCGCTTCGTGATACTCACCAACGACACGGCCTTGAATTTTCGTGTCGTGGAGGCACCTGAGGCGTCACCAGGGCCCGAGAACTGGACTGAGCTGGTACCTGGGTCCGACGACATCACTATTGGCGACATCGACGTTTCGCGCCGACACCTGACCCTGTACGAACGCTCGGCCGGGACCACCCGAGTTCGACTGCGCACATGGGACTCCGGAGAGATCGAGTTGGTCGATCAGCCGGAAGAGGTCTCATCGGCTTGGCCGGGCGCCAACCCCGACTTTGAGTCATCGTTGCTTCGGTTCGGCTACTCGTCAATGGTGACCCCGCCATCGGTAATCGTGTTTGATCCGACTACGCAGAGCCGGACCGTCGTTAAACAGCAAGAGGTGCTGGGCGGCTACAACGGTAGTGATTATCACACTGAGCGTCTGTGGGCTCTTGCCGACGATGGCACGCGTGTGCCGGTGAGCATCGTGCGGCGATCGGACCGAAAGACCGGACCGGGCCCAACCTTGCTCTACGCCTACGGTTCCTACGAGGCCTCGATGGACCCGGCTTTTTCCTCCGCCCGACTGTCGTTACTCGACCGTGGCTTCGTCTTTGCCATCGCCCACGTCAGGGGCGGCGGAGAGATGGGTCGCCAGTGGTACCTGGACGGCAAGATGGCCAACAAGATGAACACGTTCACCGACGTGGTATCAGTTGCCGATCACCTCATTGAAACCGGGATCACAACATCAGACCAGTTGGTACTCAGGGGTGGCTCAGCCGGTGGTCTCATGGCTGGGGCGGTCATGAACCTGGCTCCGCAGCAGTTCGCCGCAGTCGTCGCCCAGGTCCCGTTCGTTGATGCCTTGACCACGATCTTGAATCCTGAGCTGCCACTAACAGTCACCGAGTGGGAGGAGTGGGGCAACCCCCTTGAGGACAAGGATGCCTACGCCAACATGCGGGCCTACTCGCCAATCGACAATGTTGACAGCTTGGCGTACCCCTCGGTCCTGGCCACGGCAGGTCTCAACGACACCAGGGTCAGCTACTGGGAAGCAGCCAAATGGGTGCAGAAGCTGCGAGAGCACACGACGTCTGACCAGCCCATCTTGTTGTGGACCGATCTGGAGTCCGGACATAGCGGCCCATCGGGTCGTTACGAGGCCTGGCAAGAAGAAGCCCGGATCCTGGCATATATCGTCTGGTCGGCCGGTTTAACCAAGCAAGTGTCATGAACGAACCACGCGAGGACCGCCGATGACGAGGAGCTATAGCAAGCCTTTGCTTGACGCATTCGGCATCGGGCCGACAAGAGGTGTAGGGTCCGTACGAAGACCTGGTAGAGGAGGTGGTCGCCGTCGGGACCGCACACAGTGAAGCTCAGCCGCCAGACAATCAGGCCGAAGTCCGGGAGCTGCAAAGCCAGCTAGCCGCGATGGAGGACGAGGTTGTCGCATTGCGTCGACGTCTTCAAGATGCACCAAAGCGAGTTCGTACTTTGGAAGAGCGTTTGCTCGATACCAAAGGCCAACTAGCGCAAGCCGTCAGCCAGAATGAAAAGCTGACCTACACCCTGCGAGAGGCGCGCGAGCACATCGCTGCCCTTCGGGAAGAGGTGGACAAGCTCACGCAACCTCCGAGTGCTTACGGGACGCTCCTTGGTCCCAATGACGACGGCACCGTCGACGTCTACGCCAGTGGACGCAAGATGCGGGTTGAAGCCCACCCGTCAATCGACATGACCGAGCTGACTCGCGGGGCCGAGGTAGTACTCAATGAGTCTTTGAACGTCGTGATGGTCCGAGACCCCGAACAGTCGGGCGAGGTCGTGACCATCAAAGAAATGTTCCCTGACGGCCGGCGAGCGTTCATCGTCGGGCGCGCCGATGAGGAACGCGTGGTCGAGCTGGCCGAGAACTTGGTGGGAACCGGTGTCCGAGCGGGCGATTCGATGCTCTTGGACGGCCGCTCATCGGTTCTTGTCGAGAAGCTCCCCAAAGCAGAGGTCGAGGATCTCGTGCTCGAGGAAGTCCCCGACGTCAGCTATGACGACATCGGTGGTTTGGATGACCAGATCGAAACCATCATGGACGCAGTCGAGCTGCCGTTCCTACACGCCGATCTTTACGCCGAGCATCAGCTGCCGGCCCCCAAAGGCATCCTGCTCTACGGCCCTCCCGGCTGTGGCAAGACGCTCATCGCCAAGGCGGTCGCCAACTCGCTGGCCAAGAAGGTCGGAGAGGTGGCAGGCGACCACGAGACACGCAGTTTCTTCTTGAACATCAAGGGTCCTGAGCTGCTGAACAAGTACGTCGGTGAGACCGAACGACAGATCCGTCTGATTTTCCAGCGGGCACGTGAGAAGTCGGCTGAAGGTTGGCCGGTCATTATCTTCTTCGATGAGATGGAATCGCTGTTCAGAACCAGGGGCAGTGGTATCAGCTCTGATATTGAGAGCACAATTGTTCCCCAGCTCTTAGCTGAAATTGACGGCGTCGAGACCTTGAAGAACGTCATCGTCATTGGTGCGTCCAACCGAGAAGATCTCATCGACCCCGCTATTCTCCGACCCGGTCGACTAGATGTGAAGATCAAGATCGAGCGTCCCGACCCGGACTCCGCTCGATCGATCTTCGCCAACTATCTCACCAAGGAGATTCCGATCCATGAGGCCGAGCTTCGTGACCACGGTCAGATCGAATCCGCCTTGGCCGCAATGATCGACTCAACGGTCGACTTCATGTACCGAGCCGACGATGACACCCGCTTCCTTGAGGTCACCTACCAGAACGGCGACAAGGAAATCCTGTACTTCAAGGACTTCGCCTCCGGAGCGATGATTGAAAACATCGTTCGCCGTTCAAAGAAGCTGGCTATCAAGCGATTCCTGGGCACACAGGAGAAGGGCATCAAAACCGAGGATCTTCTGACGTCAGTGACGCAGGAGTACAAGGAACACGAAGACCTTCCCAACACCACCAACCCCGACGACTGGGCCAAGATTTCCGGCAAGAAGGGTGAGCGTATTGTTTATGTCCGTACGCTTGTAGGTCCATCAGGCGCAGAGAAGTCCGGCGGTAGGGCCATCGAACAAGTGGCCACCGGTCAGTATCTCTAGCGCCAAACCTTCGCTGCGCAACAGGGCTCTATGGCTGTCAACAAGATTGTCGGAATCGAAACCGAGTACGGGATTATGGTCCGTGGATCGGCGGACTGGAATCCGGTTTCGGCGTCGTCGCTGCTAATCAATTCCTACGTCGGATCTGATGTCGGTAGCGTCGAGGATCGCACCGCTCCGGTGGCCTGGGACTTCATCGATGAGTCGCCGGGCGCTGATGCACGTGACGCTCTCGCTCCAGAGTTCGCCATGCCCCCTGAGGTGGAAACTCACCTGGTCAACGCCGTGCTCACCAACGGTGCGCGCTACTACGTCGACCACGCCCACCCGGAGCTGTCGACTCCCGAGTGCCGCGACGCGCTGTCGCTTGTCTTGTTCGACCGTGCCGCCGACCTGATTCTGGCCGACTCAATGATCGCTGCCGCCGATGCGTTGCCGCCCGGCCAGGAAGTTGTCATCTACAAAGACAACAGTGATCGTAAGGGCAACTCCTACGGCTGCCACGAAAACTACCTGTTGGACCGCAACCTGCCGTTTGGGCAGATTATCGGATTGGCCACCACGCACTTTGTCACCCGACAGATCTACACCGGCTCGGGCAAGGTCGGGAGTGAGCTTCCTGGCTTTACCGCTCGCGATGTTCCGTATCAGCTGACCCAGCGGGCGGAGCATTTCGAAGAAGAAGTCGGCCTTGAAACGACGTTGAAACGTCCGATCGTCAACACCCGCGACGAACCGCATGCCGACAGCAATAAGTACCGACGACTGCACGTCATTGCTGGTGACGCCAACATGTCGCAGACGGCCACGCTGCTTAAAGTCGGCACCAGTTCCATACTTTTCGCGATGTTGGAAGACGGCGCCTACGACATGCCGATCCTGCTGGATCAGCCGGTCGACACGATGCACGCCGTCAGCCACGATCTCTCGCTGAAGGCCCCACTTACTCTCGACGATGGTTCGACTGCCACTGCGATCGAGATCCAGTGGCGGCTGTTGGAACAAGCCCGATCTTGGGCTGACCGTCATGGGTTGGAAGCCGTTGGCGAAGAGTGCGGCAAGCTGGTCTTTGAGCGTTGGGAGCGAGTGCTTGCCGGCCTCGAATCCGATCCGAAGTCGGTCGCTCCGTGGGTCGACTGGCTGGCGAAGCAACGACTGCTCGAGGGCTTCATGGATCGTCACGGCTGCGACTGGGACGATTCCAGATTGCGAGCTCTCGACCTGCAGTATCACGATCTGCGGCCGGCCAAGTCGTTAGCCGCCCGCGCTGGGCTGGAGCAGCTGGTAAGTGACGATGATGCCAGAGTGGCCACAACCGAACCACCGGCTGATACCAGGGCCTTCTTCCGAGGACGTTGCCTCCAGAAGTTTGCCGATAACATCGTCGCCGCCAACTGGGACTCTATTGTCTTCGACGTCGGTGAAGATCCGCTTCGTCGAGTCCCGATGTTGGAGCCTAATCGTGGTACTGCGTCACACGTGGCAGCTATTCTGGAAGAAAGCGCATCCGTGGCCGAGTTGCTTGACAAACTAGGGGCATAGGCGGATGTGCCGAGGAGAATCTGATCGGTTGTCCCCATCCGGGGTAGGCCCCGACGAGGAGAACGAGAATGGCTGAACGGGAACAGAAACGAAAACCCAGACCGGAAACCGAAGAAGAGGTCGTTGAGGACGTTCCGGCCGGTAGCGAGTCAGGTGACGCTCTTAAGGCTGAACTCGATGACCTACTCGATGAAATCGATGATGTACTCGAGACCAATGCTGAGGATTTCGTCAAGAGCTACATCCAAAAAGGCGGACAGTAGCCTCGCCTAGATAACCGAGTGGCCGTCCCCAGCTGCGGTCGCTCAAAGCCCAGGATCGCTCCGCTAGGATTAGCGGCAGTATGAACTTTCCAGTGTTTGATCCCACCGATGATCCTGGACCCAGTTTCGGCGAACTGTTGAAGAAGACCGGCTTGGCTTCGACGACCTCGGCCGATGTCGGTCGGGCGGGCTCATCGAAAGCAGCTGAAATCACCCACGGCACGACGGTGGTGTCGGCCAAGTACGACGGCGGTGTCATTATCGCCGGCGACCGCAGAGCCACCGCCGGCAACCTCATCAGCTACAGGAACATGAAGAAGGTGTTCCCCGCTGATCGTTGGTCAGGCGTCGCCATCGCAGGCGCTGCTGGACCAGCGCTCGAAATGGTCAAGGTCTTCCAGCTTCAGCTGGAGCACTACGAGAAGGTAGAGGGTCACCCTCTGTCACTCGAGGGCAAGGCCAACCAGCTCTCTCAAATGCTTCGCGGCAATCTGCCGGCAGCTATGCAGGGCCTCGTCGTCGTGCCGATTTTCGCTGGCTTTGATCGTCGCCGGAACTACGGTCGGCTGTTCGCCTACGACGTCACCGGTGGCCGCTACGAGGAGGAAGACTTCGTGGCCTCAGGGTCAGGTAGCCTGTTTGCCCGCACGGTCATCAAGATGGGGCACCGAGACAGCCAGACCCAAACCGAGGCTGTTGATCTGATGATCCGGGCTCTATTCGCTGCCGCCGATGATGACTCGGCCACTGGAGGTCCCGACAGCATGAGGGGCATTTATCCGATCGTGGCCACCATCTCGGCCGACGGATACCAAGAGTTGGAAGAGTCGGACATCGCCGCCCGTTTTGAACGAGTTCTGGCTGAGTTCGCCGAACAGCAGGGTCCGTCGACGGCTGGAGGTCAAGCCTAATGAATATGCCGTTCTACGTTGCCCCAGAGCAACTCATGAAGGATCGGGCGGACTTCGCCCAAAAAGGCATCGCCCGTGGTCGAAGCCTGGCCGCTGTTGAGTTCACCGACGGCATGCTGCTGTGCGCTGAGAATCCGTCCCGCAACTTGCGCAAAGTTTCAGAAATCTACGACCGGATCGCTTTCGCCGGTGTCGGTCGCTACAACGAATACGACCAGCTACGAATCGCCGGTATCCGTCACGCCGACATCAAGGGCTACACCTACTCGCGCGACGACGTCGATTCACAGGCCCTAGCCAACCAGTACGCCCAAATGTTGGGCCAGATCTTCACCCACGAGACTAAGCCCCTTGAAGTCGAGATTCTGGTGGCCTCCGTTGGGTTCGACACTGCCGGTGATCGGTTGTTCCATATTCGCTATGACGGGTCGGTAACCGACGAAGAGGGGTTTGCCGTTCTTGGCGGTGAAGCCGAAGCAATTCGCGAACGCCTGGGGGCCTCGTACTCAGCTGGGATGAGTCTCGAAGAAGGACTCCGGGCCGCTGTTTCGGCACTCGCTGGAGACGAGCGACGTCTGAGCAGCAGCGAGTTGGAAGTGGCGGTTCTCGATCGTCTGGATAGCGGTCGCTGTTTTCGTCGGCTCGAAAATGGCGAGATCGACGACCTTTTGTCGTGATGCAGCGCCCGCCTGCGGGGCGAGGTGAGCCGGTCAAACGTACGCGGCGAGTCGCGATCTGCGCCTGCGGCCGCTTGAGAGTAAGTTGGTAGCTGTGTTCAAACGCCGCATTTACGGCCTCGAGACTGAGTATGGCGTTACCTGCACCCTTCGGGGGCAGCGAAGGCTGAGCCCGGATGAGGTTGCCCGCTATCTTTTCCGTCGGGTGGTTTCCTGGGGGCGTTCGTCGAACGTGTTCTTAGTGAACGGCGCTCGGCTGTACCTTGATGTGGGTTCTCACCCGGAATATGCCACCGCAGAGTGCGATTCCATCGGCGAGGTCGTGGTCCACGACAAGGCAGGCGAACGAATTCTCGAAGAGCTTCTGAGCTCAGCCGAAGACCGCTTGTTGGACGAGGGCATTCGGGGAACCGTCCATCTCTTCAAGAACAACACGGACTCCGCCGGAAACTCCTACGGGTGTCACGAGAACTACCTGACCACCCGCACCGACGAACTCAATCACTACGACGAAATTCTGATTCCCTTCCTCGTGAGCAGACAGATCTATGCCGGAGCCGGCAAAGTTCTGCAGACCGCTCGCGGCCCCATGTTTGCCCTGAGCCAACGAGCGGAACACATTTGGGAAGGTGTGTCGTCGGCTACCACCCGTTCACGACCGATCATCAACACCCGTGATGAGCCGCACGCCGACGCTGAGCACTATCGACGTCTTCATGTCATCGTCGGCGACTCGAACATGAGTGAGTACACCACTTACCTGAAAGTTGGGGTGATGGCGGTGCTGCTGCGGATGGTGGAGGATCCTTCGTGTATCTTGCGAGATTTCACCCTCGAGAACCCGATCCGCGCCATACGCGAGATTAGCCATGACTTGTCGTTGACACGCCGGGTCCGGTTGGCCGATGGGCGGGAGATCTCTGCCCTCGAGATGCAGGCCGAGTATCTCGATCGTGCCCTACGGTACGCGGCCACCCAGGGATTGCCCGATGACGAGCAGAAGGCGCTCAACATGTGGGAACAGGTCATGACTCAACTTGAGAGTGACCCGTTCAAACTTGATAGCCAACTCGACTGGGTGATCAAGCACAATCTGATCGAGGCCTACCGGGAGAAACACGGCCTGGCTCTTTCCCACCCGCGGGTTGCTCTCATGGATCTCCAGTACCACGACATTTCCCGCCATCGCGGACTCTTCTATCGTCTTCAGGCCAGGGATCTGGTGGAACGGACCTTGGATGACCCCGAAATGTTCGCCGCCGTCGATCAGCCGCCCCAGACCACTCGAGCGAAGCTGCGAGGCGACTTTATCCGAAGGGCTAAGGAGCGCAAGCGGGACTACACCGTCGATTGGGTGCACCTGAAGTTGAACGATCAGGCTCAACGCACTGTGCTGTGTAAAGACCCGTTCCGCAGCTCCGATGACCGAGTGGCCAAACTGATCGAAAGCCTGTAGACGCCGCTCCAGTTCTGTCGGTGGCTAGGGTTATGTCGTCATGTCGGTCAACAAACTCGAACGCCTGCTAAATCTGACAGCTGTTCTCCTTGACACTAGGCGTTTGCTGACTGCCGAGGAACTGCGTCAGAAAGTAGAGGGCTATCCGCCACCGGGTCCAGCCTTCCACCGGGCGTTCGAACGCGACAAGGACGATCTCAGGGTCCTGGGCATTCCCTTGACGGTGGAGAAGGTGCCGACCACCGACCCGCCGATCGACGGCTATCGCATCGACCCTGACCAGTACTACCTGCCCGACCCCGGTCTTGAGCCTGACGAACTGGCTGCGCTCCACCTGGCGTCGTTGACCGTTCGACTTGAGGGCCTGGAAGATCGAGAGGCGCTGTGGAAGCTCGGTGGTGTGGACCCGGCTTCGCATCTTGATGTCGGACCGGCCAACCCCAGCCCGGCTGCCCCGGAGTCATCTGGTGTGGTGGCGTCACTGCCTACTGACCCTGCGCTTACGCCTCTGTTCGAGGCGATCACTCGTCGCCGAACCGTCCTCTTCACTCACAAGGGTCAGGAGCGGCGGCTCGATCCGTGGCGCCTCGACTTTCAGCGTGGCCGTTGGTACGTCTCGGGCTTTGATCACCTACGTCAAGACGAGCGAAACTTCAGGCTTGATCGTATTGACGGCACCGTGACCGTGACCGACGAGGCCAGCGATAGCAGGCCTTCTCAGCCGAGAACGCAGCCATTGCAGGCTTGGGAAATCGGTAGCGAAGCGCCGACTAAGGCTAAGTTGTGGATTGACTCGACGCGGGTTGAGAGCGCGGCACGTCACCTTGGACCAACAGTGTCGAGGGTCGGAAACGACGACGGCTCGGCCGTCTTCGAGATCGAAGTCGTCAACTTTCAGGCGTTCCGTACCTTCGTGCTTGGTTTCCTAGACCGTGCTGAAGTGTTGGAGCCTCCGCAGTGGCGCTCGGCGATAGTCGACTGGCTAGCCGCAATCGCAGATGGCACCTTCGCAGGTCCTGACGACGTGTCTTCGGGGGTGACGACCGATGGCTAGATCAACGGCCTCTGACAGGATGAGACGAGTTCTGGCCATCGTGCCCTGGATTGTGGCCAACCCGGGGCGGCACACCTCAGAGGTGGCAGCTCGGTTCGGTTTGAACGAGGCCGAGCTTCTTAATGATCTCAGTGTCGTGTTCATGGTCGGCCTGCCGCCGTATTCGCCTGATGCCCTAGTTGACGTGCAGATCGATGACGACGGTCGGGTCTCGATCAATTTGGCTGACTTTTTCTCACGTCCCCTGCGATTGACGCCCGCTCAGGGTTTGGCGCTGGTGGCGGCTTCTGACGCCTTGCTGTCTGTACCCGGTATGGACTCCGACGGGGCGTTGGCGAAGGCAATCGGCAAGCTGTCCGATGCTCTTGGCGTTGATGACGTCAACCCGGTCGACGTACACCTCGGCAATGCCGAGGCGGAGCATCTCAACCTTCTGCGATCGGCGGTAGCCGATGGCTATGACATAGAAATTGATTACTACTCGTTCGGCCGCGATGTGAAGACTCGTCGTCGAATCTCGCCTTGGCGGGTATTCGCCGACTCCGGAAGCTGGTACGTGCATGCCTGGTGCACGTTGGCCGAAGGCGAACGAATTTTCCGACTCGACCGCATTGAGGCACTTGAGGTCCTTGATTCGTCGGCAACCACTGTCGTCGAGGTTGGTGACGGGCCGCCGTCGACCTTCAACCCGCAAGACCAGACGCCGGTCATTACTCTCGAACTTGATGCGGAGGCTGCATGGGTTGCCGAGACCTACCCGTGTGAAAGCGTGACCTCACTCGACGAAGGTGCAACCCAGGTCACCTTGGCCGTTACCGCCATGCCATGGCTGGAGCGACTGTTGGTACGACTTGGGCCGCACGGCCGGGTTGTCAGCGAGGGTTCATTTGATGGAGCCGAGGATCTGTCGGCCCGTACGGCCGCTCGAATATTGAGCAGGTACGAAGCGTCCTAGGTTCGGCCTCTCACATCGCAGAGACGGGTGCCGACGATGCCACTACAGGTGCGGTCGTCTAGAATGCCTAGTGGCGTAGGTTCTTCATACCCAAGGACATTTCGGAGTCGTATGCAGCAAAACAACAGTTGGGAATCGGAAGACTCTCATTCCGATGACCCCACTGCTTCGATGGAACGAACCTCCGCTGGACGGTGGGCCGTTCCTCCGGTGTCGGCAGTGCCTGCCGCCCCGTCACCAAGACCCCCGCAGCCAACGGTGGTGCATGAGGCCAGCCCGCCTCCGCCGCCTCAGGACTCTACGGAGATCGCTGGATCGCCATCCGCCGGCGAAAACGGCCGGTGGGTTCCGGACCCGACCGTCCAGTTGACTCGTAGCGCCCCCCAAGCTCCGCCAGCGCCTGCTCCGCATACTGGAGACCCCTTTGGCTACGGTGCCGGTGGACATGTAACCCAACGTGGCGTTGACGAGGTGACCGATTATGCCGAGCCCAACGGCTTCGGCAATCCCAACGGCTTCGGCAATCCCAACGGGTTCGGCGGTCCCAACGGGTTTGAGACGCCGAATGGGTTTGATGGTCACGCTGGCTACGACATGCCGAACGGCCTTGATACACAGAACAGCCTCGATACACAGAACGGTCGCCACCAGGGCTGGCCTGATGAGGGGCACGCTCAGCCACAGCCCTACGACCAGCCAGGTGCTGGCTCTGACGGCCACAGGTTCGACGAAGATGACTTCTTCGGTCAGCCGTCCTACGGCGACGGCGGGTTGACTGACGGCTACGGATCAAGCGACCCGACCAACGCCACCGGCGCCTATGAGGTGGTTGACGACCTCGGACACCCCGGCGGCCATACTTCCTTTGGGCCGGGCCCCGACCACGGCTACCAGGATCCAACCGGGCTGCAGCCCTACTCCTCCGACGGAGCGTTTGACGACGGAGGCTTCAACGACGGAGAGTTCGGCGGATCGGATCCCATCGACGCCATCGATAATGACGGCCGGAACTTCGACGAGGAAGAACTCGAAACCGGAATGGCAGCAAGGCGCAACGCCATCGAGTGGGCCGTGGTTCTTGTCGCCGCTGTTCTCTTGGCCTTGGTGCTTCGAGCAGTTCTACTCCAAGCGTTCTACATCCCATCGCCGTCGATGGAAGACACCCTGCTCGTCGATGACCGGGTTCTCGTCAACAAGCTGAGCTATCGCCTAAACGACATCAGCCGTGGAGACATCGTGGTGTTCCATCGCACAGATGCCGAAATCGCAGCTTCGGCCCCTGACGATCCGAAAGATGTGATCAAGCGGGTTATCGCCACCGAAGGTGAGCGAATCGAAATACGTGACAACCAGGTTCTGATCGACGATCAGCTCTTGGTCGAGCCGTACTTGGACCCGAATGTGTCGATGGCTGATTTCGGGCCGCAGATTGTGCCTGACGGACACATCTTTGTGATGGGCGACAACCGGAATTTGTCATCAGACTCTCGAGGCGAGACCGGCCCGGTTCCCGAAGAGCGAGTAGTTGGCCGAGCCTTCTTCCTGTTCTGGCCGGTCAACCGATTGTCAGCGCTGTAGCGGGCCCTCAAGCGGCAGCTGATCGAATCCGCCGGGGGTTTCTCATCGGTCAGCGGCTAGACAGTCACTGAGGCGACCAGCAGGCCGCAGGTGCTGCGTTCCACCAGTACATCGTTGATTAGATCGACGAACTGGGCCGCGTCGTTACTGCCGTTGGGCGGAGCGTAAACGCAGATCAATGCGTCGGGGTTCGCGCCGAGAAAGTCGTGCAACGCCTCGTGAGCGGCATCGAGATTGTTCCCGAACCACTCAGGCAGAGCGAGGTCATCGGCGAACTGCGATAACAGTTCGGCCTTGGTCGAGGACCTGTCAGTCTTGATCGCTCGGATCGTTCGGTTGAATGCAGTTGCCAACTGCAGCGCTGTGGGGGAGAGCGCAGGAACGGCAACCAGGCCTGGCTGGTGTACACCCAGCAGAATTCTCAGTAGCGGAGTCACGACTGCCAGCCGACAATTTCAGCGAATGACGAGTAGTGATCTGACGTGTAATACAGCTCACCATCGGATCCGGCAACAATACGCCTCGCACCGCGGTCGTCGCTGCCCGGCGTGATGACGGTGAACTCCTGGTAATGATCACCGGACCGGTCAGGGAGCAAGCCTTCCCTGTTTTGGAACGTCAGGCCATCTCGGTCGAACGGAAACGGGCCACCGGAGTCAATCAAGGTGAGTGTGTCCAGAGCCTCGAATGGCAGATCGGTCGGAGCGATTGACGGTAGATCAGAGAACTGGCTGAGGTCCGAGTCGGCGACGTCAGCACCGGTAGACGACTCGTCGGAAAACGATCCGTCGACGACAATCGCATCGGCAGGCGGGGAGTCATTGTTGGTTTGAAGTGCGTCGGCTCCCCAAACGAGACCGATGAGGGCCGCCAGCACGGCTGCCGCCAGACCGATGCCCGATTGACCTCGTGATTTCGCTGAAGTTTTTCGCCCGTTGGATGTCGCCATATCCGACACTCTATCGACCCCGCAATCACGTCTCGGGCATCAACGTCGACGACAGTCCGGCGTTCGAGCTAGCGGTGGTACTGCTGAATGACCGCAACCAGACGATCTGGAAACGGCGTCTGGACAGCGTCTATCCCGATGTCAATCAAGTTCGCCATCTCTCGCTCGTGCTCGCAGCCCCATCCGTAGGCCATGATGCCGAAACGATGGCAAAGCGCTATCGCCCCTGGCGTCCACTCCCGATGAGGTAGGGCTAACGCATCGATTCCGTAACCGTGCAACGTTGCCACTCGGCGTTCGAGCCCGCCGTCGGGTGACGACGTCGAGGCCCACTCCACCAAGCGTGCCGACGTTCGTGTGCGGTTTCGTGAGAGTAGCTCGAGGTTGGCTGAGGCAACCCAGACGTTGCAAGCGGCGTCGTCAGGAATTGGGTGTTGCCCAGCGATGTCGGCTGGCTGCGGGAGCAGTGAGGCGACTCGGTCGAAGACCACGGCGTTGTCCGTCTGCAACAACAGATTGGCCATCCTTCCCGTACCATCAAGGAGTTTTGTCAGCCTCGGTAGCGCCTGATCGATCTGGCCGTTCGTCAGGTTCTCGATTTGGCGACGTCGCAGACCAGACCCGACAGTGCCTTTGGCATGCAGCACTATTTCGCCGTCCGACGTGCCCCACGCTTTGGAGGACCAGCCATCGGTGCCGGCGTCCAAGGAGTTGTCGTCGGCTGGAGGGCCGTCGGCAAAGGCTAGGACGTGGTCGCGAAGCGATGGATGGCGTGTCCGCACGATTCCATAGTGCCGCAGGCGAGCAGCGGTGCGGCGCGTTTCGGGCCGCTTCCTGTGCCTCACTAAGCGAAGGATGAGCACTCCAAGTAGTGCGAGTCACTCAGTGTGGTCGATCGTCAGCGGGTGGTCCTACCCAGGGCGCGCTCCGGACTGGTGAATCCTCACCGCAATCCTTAAGGCGTCCAATTGCGCTGCCGAAACAAAGGAACGACCAGTCGAAAGAGACGGGCGAGAGGATCTGCTAAATGGCGACAATTCGTGCAAGCTGCCCAGATTGTGGTGACGTGGAGCTGACAACTGTGGATGTCCACGTGCGCATTTGTGATGACAACAACCAAGGGACCTACGCCTTTCGCTGCCCTCACTGCTCAATGATGGTGGTCAAACCGGCGGAGAGCCGGACAATTGACCTTCTGGTGGCATCGGGCGTGGCCTTCACCACTTGGCGCCTGCCAGCTGAACTCCGAGAGGTCCACATCGGTGAACCGATCAGTCACGACGACCTGCTGGACTTTCATCACTTCGTTCAGGACGACATGAGGTTGAACGCGGCACTCTCCGAGTTGGCGCGATAGCGCCGAACCGTGGGCTCGTCGGCATCAGGTGCAACAATGAGTTGGCCGCCGGGAGCCCGACCTAGGCGCAGTCCGCTAGCCTGAAGAGGTGTTTTTCAACATCGGGACCGGTGAAATGATGCTGATCGCCGTCGCCTTGTTGATCGCGGTCGGACCCGAACAATTGCCGGGCCTGGTCAGGCGCGTCGGATCAACGGTCGGCCAGTTTCGGTCCATGAGTGATCGACTCCGAGCCGACTTCACCGCTGGGATGGAAGAGCTTGACCGGGTGACCGACGTAAAGGGATGGACAGACATCCCGACGCCGGACTTCACGGGACGAGATCCGGCTGCAGACTCGGCACGCCCCCCAAATCGACCCACGGCCGAGGACTACGATCCTGCAGCGCAAGAGGACGGCGTCGATTCGGCTTCTTTGGGCCCTGTCGAAGCGACATCTGAACCTCCCGGCGTCGACTCCTACCCCGAGTCAGTGTCGCCCGATACCCCTGACAACGGTGACACGTTCGCCGGATCCGACACCGACGTGTCGCCGGGTAGCGACGGGGATCTCGAGACGTGAAAATTCCGTTCCGGAAGAAGAAGGTCCCGCAGTCCCAGCTTGGCGAAATGTCGTTGCTCGACCACTTGGTCGAACTGAGAAAGCGACTAATACGTTCGGTCCTCGCGGTAATCGTGGGCGCAATCGTGGTGTGGATTGTTCGGATTCCGCTACTCGAATTCATGGAAGCGCCGTACTGCTCATTCCAACTGGCTAACTCCGACGAGGAAACCTGCCGCTTCCTGCAAAGCGCTCCAATGGAAGGTTTCTCGGTCTCCTTGACGGTTTCCGGCTACGGCGGGATTCTGGCCGCTACTCCGATCATCCTGTATCAGATCGGCCGTTTCGTCCTACCCGGCTTGTATCCGAACGAGAAACGGATGCTTTTCCCGTTCATTGGGGTGTCGGTCCTTCTGTTGATGGCCGGCATGGTCTCGGCGTTTGCCCTGCTGCCGAAGGCTCTCGACGTCCTGTTCGGATTTGGCCCGGAGAGCTACGAGCCGCTCTTCGCCCCGCGAGAATACATAGGGTTCTTCGTCAAGATGCTCTTCGCCTTCGGGCTGGCAGCCCAGTTCCCGCTGGTCCTCATCTTTCTGCAGCTCATTGGCGTGGTGAAAACTTCGACTCTGTCCGGCAACCGACGGATCGCCTTCGTCGGCGTTCTCATTCTCGGAGCCGTCATCACCCCGACCGGCGATCCGTTTATGCTCGCCGTGATTTCGATTCCGATGTACATCTCCTACGAGCTGGCCATCCTGGTCGGGCGCCAGATGACCCGCCGTCGAGAGGTCAAGAGTGCCGCCGGGGGATTTGCCACCTGACGTGAGCGACTCCTCAGCCGACGTCAGAGAACGTTTCCTTTCGACGCTGTCCTTTACCCCTGACCGGTTTCAGATCGAAGGCTGTGACGCTGTCGATCGCGGCGACAATCTCGTGGTCGCGGCCCCAACCGGTGCAGGCAAGACGCTGGTCGCCGCGTACGCAGTGGCTTTGACCCTCCAGCGGGGCCGCCGGATCTTCTACACGACGCCGATCAAAGCGCTGTCGAACCAGAAGTATCAAGACTTCTGTACCGACTACGGTGCCGACAACGTCGGTCTGTTGACTGGCGATAACAACATCAACGGCGACGCCCCCGTGGTGGTGATGACCACCGAGGTCCTCCGGAACATGCTGTACGCCGGGTCGACGCTCGATGCGCTCGACATGGTTGTTCTCGACGAGGTGCACTATCTCCAAGACGCCTACCGGGGCCTCGTTTGGGAAGAAGTGATTATCCACCTGCCTCGGTCGGTTAAACTCGTCTGCCTCTCGGCAACCGTGTCCAACTCCGACGAGTTGGCCGGCTGGATCCGTACCGTTCGAGGCGATACCGCACTGATCACCGAGTCCGGGAGACCGGTGGAGCTCACCAACCACTACGCGGTCAGTGAGCGGTCCGGCTCGAAACTGCAAATCATCAAAACGCTTCAAGGTGGCGACGCAAACAGCAAAGGATTTCGATTCGATCCAAGCTCGCTCGACAACCGGTCCCGTTCAAAACGTCAACGGGGGCGCGGGCCGAAGGGTCCACCTCGACGCTGGCGTACGCCCCGACGTGATCAACTCGTCGCCAGTCTGGCCGCACGAGACCTTTTGCCCGCCATCTTCTTCGTCTTCAGCCGTGCCGGGTGCGACGAAGCAGCCACGTCGTTGAGTCGAACCGGTCTACTGTCGGTTTCCCCGGCTGAACGAGAACAGATCTCCGACATTGTGGCTCGCCATACCGGCGCACTCAGTCCGTCCGATCTCGACATCTTGGGTTTCGACAACTTTCTGGCCAGCTTGCATGCTGGCGTTGCCGCCCATCACGCCGGGATGGTGCCGCCGATGAAAGAGGCGGTTGAGGCCTGCTTTATCGCCGGGCTAATCAAGGTTGTGTTCGCAACCGAGACGTTGGCGCTCGGTGTCAACATGCCTGCACGCACCGTTGTTATTGAGAAGCTGACGAAGTTCAACGGGGAAGGACACGAGTTCTTGACTCCGGCCCAATACACCCAGCTAACCGGCCGCGCCGGTCGCCGAGGTATTGATACCGCCGGGCATGCCGTTGTGTCGTGGTCTCCCTATGTCGAGTTTGAGAAAGTGGCGGAGCTGGCTTCGAGTCGCCACTACGTGTTGAAGTCGTCGTTCCGCCCGACCTACAACATGGCGGCCAACCTCATCCGCCGGTACAGCCCTGAACGATCCCGCCAACTGTTGAATCTGTCCTTCGGTCAGTACCGGTCCGACACCGAGGTCGTTGAATTGGAGAAGAGGCTTGAGCGCCTCGACCAGCGGAAAGCCAAGATCGTCGGGGACCTCGAACGTGACTACGGTCCGATTGAGGGATTGCGGGCGAGTCGGTCGAGCGGTGGCACAGCGGCTGAGGCCGACGACGGTTTGATGGAGGCGGCAACGTCGGCCCTGTCGCTGACCAAGCCGGGTGATGTGGTCCGAGTTCGTCTGGCCGATGAGGGAGAGGTGGTCGTGGCGCTGCTGAGCGTCGCCTATCGCAAGAAGGGGCGTATTCGCATCGCCGCCGTTGACGGTGATGGGCAGCCCTTGGAATTCACCGCCAAAGATCTGCAGGATGTGCCTGACACAGTTGGTCGCATCGAATTGCCGCAACCGTATATGCCATCGAGCATTAGCTACGGATTCGAGGTGGCTGGACTCCTCAAGCGATCTCGAGCCAGCAAGCCGAAACAGGGCGGCAAGGCGAACAAGAGCACGGGTAAGAGCGGCAGATCCCGGGGGTCCGGAGGGCGAGCGTCCGGAGTCACCTTGGACAGCGGCGCTGTCCGCAAGCTGCAACGGCTCGAACGGGTTGAAGCCGAGATGGAACGCCACAGGCGATCGGCGGCCAAGGCGGTGGACTCGCTGGCCACCCAGTTCGATCGCGTTGTCGAACTGCTTGAGCATCGCGGCCACGTCTCGGGATGGTCATTGACTGAGAGTGGCGAGAGAATAGCTCGCCTATATCACGAGACGGATCTGGTGGTCGTCGAAGCCCTTGACCATGCCATCTTCGACGGGTTGGACCCGGCTGAAGTGGCGGCGCTGGCATCGGTCTTCGTCTACGAAGAGCGGAGCTCGGCCGCATCGCAGCCCTGGTACCCGTCCAAAGAGCTCCGACGGCGCTACCGGGAGATCGTGGCTGTTCACCTCGCCGTAGCCGGGAGTGAACGAGCCCGCCGATTGCCGGAGTCACGGGCCCCCGACTCGGGGTTCCTGGCTGCCGCTCACGCATGGGCCTGTGGTGCGTCTCTAGAGGATGTGCTGGCCGAAGAGGACTTCACCGCCGGCGACTTCGTCCGCGTCGCCCGCCAGCTCATTGACTTGCTCCGGCAACTTGGCCAGCTGGCTCCTGAACCGGCCACGGCCAAAGCGGCCCGCCAGGCTGCCGAAGCTCTCAACAGGGACCTGGTGGCCGCGTCGTCACAGATCTCCTCTGGCGAAGTTGTTGACGAGACCGATGGCGATTGAACGATTTAGCGGATGGGGCACCCCGGTCGAGGGGAGCGTTGACGTTGAAGTGTTTGCTGACGACAGTGCCCTGGCGGCGGCAGCCCACAAAGCGATCGAGACCGGCCAGCGGCTGCAGGCGTCGGTAGCCACCGGCGATCTGCTGGCCACCCTTGGGCTGCAGAGCCCGCGATCAGGCACCGAACGGCATCTGTACCCGATCGACCTCGGGCTGGCTCGAAACGTCGGCGCTGGCGGCGAGAGCGCGAACGAGGTGGACGCTCCTTGGCTTCCGTTTGCGGCCCATGCCATTGCCGGGCGGGTCTTCGGTCCGGGATGGTTCTGCTCGGTGATGAACGCACCGTGGCTCGGATCGTGGAGGCTCGGGCCACGTGCGCACCCGAACGATGGCAAGCTGGACATCACCACCGGAACCTTGCCGTTGCGAGAGATCCCGGAGGCCCGGCGCCGGTCGCAGAGCGGAAGTCATCTTCCTCACCCGGCCCTTGAACATCAACGTCGGGGCGACTTCAGCGTCACCTTCAGGCGCCCGACATCGGTCAAATTGGACTTGCGTCGGGTTGGCACGTGGGCCGGTATCGAGGTCAAGACCATCGCTGATGCCTTTGTGCTGGTTGCCTGATGGCTGCTTCTGACGTTCAGTCCGTTGACCTGCGGGGTAAAGGCTTAGTGCGGGTTTGTCGGCCTAAACGCATTGCGTGGCCCGATCCGGTAACTTGACGTCGTGGACCCAATGACTACCACCCGGGTGTCGGCTCAAGCCCGCCAGGCGTCGGGCAGCCCTGGCGGTTCGCGAAAGCGCAGCGGTCACTTTTGGGTCCGGTGGATCCACGTGTATTCCAGCATGCTGGGCCTCGTACTCATGTTGTTTTTCGGTGTGACTGGAGTGACGCTCAACCATCCGGACTGGAGCATCAGCGACAGTGAGAGGCTAAGCGACTCGACCGGCATTCTCCCGACAGAGACGATCAGCGGCTTCGGGCAAGGTACGGAGGTGCTGATCTCGGTCAGCGAGTACGCCCGCTCCGATCTCGGTGTGTCCGGCGACGTCGTCGACTTTGGGCTGGAAGAGGCAGAAGGGTTCATCAACTATCGGGGACCCGGCTACTCAGCCGATCTCTTTTTCGACGCGGCAACCGGCGACTATCAACTGACCACTCGCCAGCAGGGCTTTGTCGGCGTGATGAACGCCCTTCACGCTGGCAGGGACACGAGCAGCGGCTGGAAGTTGGTCATCGACGTCAGCGGCATTTTGCTGACTGTCATCGCTGTGACCGGTATCGCCATCCAGCTGTTCATGAAAAAGCGTCGTCGCAGCGCCATCGCTGTCATGTCAGCCGGAGCCTTCCTGACGGTTGTGCTGATGGTTATCGCCATCCCATAGCGACTACGCGGCGTCGAACCATCCGATAAGGCGGTCGTCGACTGTATTGCCTTGGTGTGGACAGGTCCGTCGCCTACCATCCGGAGCGTGGTGACGATTCCTTCAAGCTTCTCCCGAGCTAGATCTGTCCTGATTGCTCCCGCTGTGCGGGCCGACTTTCTGGTCAAGCTGCCTGGTCGAGGCGCCGATGTCGTGTTCATCGACTGCGAAGACGCTGTTCCGGCGGGAGCGAAAGCCGAGGCTCGACAGTTGGCGGCAGAGGCCGTTCCCGTTCTCGCCGAAGCCGGATGTACCGTTGTCATCCGTATAAACGCCAGCGACTCCGAGTGGTTTGATGACGACGTTTCGGCATTGGCACCACAGGTTGCCGCTGTCGTCGTTCCGAAAGTTGAGACGGTCGATCAGCTCGATGTTGTCGGTGAACGACTCGACGCAGCCGACCTTGGCACAATGGGCGTGGTCGCTGGACTGGAAACAGCACTTGGCGTCCACGACGCCCGCTCCCTGCTGAGCCATGATCGAATCGTCGCCGCCTATTTCGGCGCCGAGGATTTGATAGCCGATCTAGGCGGAGTGAGGACCGAATCGAACGCCGAGGTGGCTGCGGCCCGAGCATTCACCG
>CALJMD010000326.1 GCA_937981915.1 uncultured Acidimicrobiales bacterium | reverse complement strand
GAGTCGATGAAGCCGTGGATCGCATCGTTCCAGAAGCCAACCGCCGCTGAGCTGGAGCGTCGACCAGCGCCCAGCTAGATGGCAAACGCGCTGGCGGTATTCTTGAGGCCTGCGCTAGGCCAGTGCCCGGTCGAAGGCCGCCTTGTCATCGATCATGGCTTGCGTCAACGTGGCTGACACCTCGGCCCGTAGTCGCCGCTTTGTTCCGGTGAAGTTAGCCATTGGCAGCCCGGAAGCCATTTGCGCCATTCCCAGGACCGTGGCCTCCAACTCATCGGGGGCGACAACTTCGTCAAGGTAGCCGACGTCCAACGCTTCAGCCGATGTGTACAACTGGGCGAACGCGGTGGCCCGGGTGAAGTGCCGCTTGGAGATACGGTCGGCGGCCACCGTCATGGCGAAGTGGGGCAGGGTCATGCCGATGGCCACCTCGTTCAAACCGATCTTGATCTTCTTGTCCGGCTTGCCGGCAATGGCGTCCACGCCGACTCGGACATCGGCGGCCAACAACATCATGGCCCCCATGGCCACCGCATGGCCGGGCGAACCAATGATGACGGGCACCGGGCTGTCAACGATCCGCTGCAGTACGTTGGCGCCGGCCAGCGTGAGAGCGAACATTGCTTCGGGACCTTCGGCGAACACACTGAGATCAAACCCGGCGGACAACACGCCATCGCGGCCCAAGATGACCAGCGGCAGCGGCGCCGCCTCGGCCCGATCGATGGCCTGGTTGAGCAACACCACCGCATCGTGACCAACGGTGTTGACGCCACCGTCGTCCCAGCGGGCCACCACCGCGTACGCCGACTCGCCGCCTTCTTCGGTCGGGGCAGATGCGGTTGAAATTTCAATCATGAAGATACTCCAAGTGCTGACCGTTCATTTCGGTCACAGTTCACGCCTATTCAGGCGGCTAGCAACGTTCTCTGTTCTAGATTAGGTGCATGACAGCATCGGAGACCACTGGAGTGTTTGCCAGCGAATCTGGGACCGGGCTTGCCTCGTCAGGGCAATATGCGGCTCGGGCGGAAGCGGCGGTAAAAATCTACGGATCAGGCGACACAGCCGTCCACGCGTTGCGGGGGGTGGACGTCGGTTTCGAACGAGGCAAGTTCACCGCCATCATGGGCCCGTCGGGCTCCGGCAAGTCAACCCTGATGCATTGCATGGCCGGACTGGACCGGTTGTCCGGCGGCGAGACCTACATCGGTGACACGGCCGTATCCAGCCTCAACGATAAGCAGCTCACCATCTTGCGCCGAGAGGGCGTCGGCTTCATCTTTCAGGCCTACAACCTGGTGCCGACACTTACCGCTCGAGAGAACATCACGCTGCCCATGGATTTAGGCAAAGGCACCGCCGACGATGCCTGGGTGGACGAAGTGATCGAAGCCGTCGGGCTGGCCGACCGAGCGACGCACCGACCCAATGAACTGTCCGGCGGTCAGCAACAGCGAGTGGCGGTGGCCCGAGCGCTGGCCAGCCGCCCACAAATCGTGTTCGGTGACGAGCCCACCGGAAACCTCGACTCGAAAACGTCAGCCGAGATTCTCGAGTTCATGGGCCAAGCGGTCGAACAACTCAACCAGACCATTGTGATGGTCACTCACGATCCCCGCTCCGCTTCGTACGCCGACCGGGTGCTGTTCCTGGCTGACGGCAAGATCGTTCACGAACTCTCCAACCCCACGGCGGACTTGGTGTACGACACCATCCGTTCGTTGGGCGACGACGACTAGTTACAACAAAGCGGAGCGGAGACCTCATGTTCAAACTGGTTCGTCGTAGCATCGTCGCCAACCTCGGTCGGCTGGTGCTCACATTGTTGTCCGTCGTCCTTGGCGTGTCGGCGGTGTCCGGCTCATTCGTCTTGGCCGACAGCTTACGCTCGGTGTTCGATCAGATCTCCGAGGATGCTCTGGCCGGCACCGATGCTCAAGTCCGGCCCATCCCATCGGAGATCGCCGATGCCTTCAGCTCAGCAGCCGCGCCGTCGTTCGACGAGTCGCTGACAACCGAGCTGGCAGCGCTGCCCGAGGTGGCAAGAGCCGAAGGTCAAGTGGCGGTCTTCGAACGCATCTACACTCTCGACGCCGACGGCGAGATTGTCCGTCCACCGGGGCCACCGGTGTTCGCCAACTCGTTCAGCGGTGCTGAAGGTGTCGGTGGATTCAGGGTGGTCGAGGGAACCGCTCCTGGTGACCAACAGGTCGCCCTCGACCAGGCGCAAGCCACCCAGGGCGGATTCGAGATCGGTGACACAATCGACGTTTCCATGGCCACCGGCGATATCGAACAGTTCGAGCTGTCCGGCATCATCGACTTCGGCGACGGCGGAACCGGCGGCGCCTTCTTCATCTTGATGGACCTGCCGACCATTCAGCGGGCGACAGGAACCGAAGGCACCATCAACTTCGTCGACTTGGGCGCCGCCGACGACGTCTCACCGGAGGAACTGGTAGCGGCGGTCAGCCCGTCTCTACCCGAAGGTTTGGAAGCCGTTCCCCAAGAGGTTCTGATCGAAGAGAGCCAGGAGAACTTCGGCCAAATCATCGACTTCATCGGCTACGTGCTGTTGGGCTTCGCCCTGGTGATTCTGTTCGTCAGCATCTTCATCATCTACAACACGTTCGCCATCCTCGTGGGCCAGCGCACCCGCATGCTGGGGTTGCTGCGCTCTATCGGAGCCAGCGCATCGCAGATCCGGGGCATGGTGCTGATCGAATCAGTGCTGATCGGCTTGATCGCCTCGATCACCGGTTTGTTCGGTGGGCTCGGCATCGCCTGGTTGTTGAAGGCCGCCTTCAACAGTTTCGGGAACGCCTTCCCCGACGGACCGCTGCAGTTGCAGCCGCGGACCATCGCCATCGTGTTTGCCGTCGGCCTCGGAGTAACCGTCATTTCGGCCCTCATCCCAGCTTTCCGGGCCGCCAAGGTTGCACCGTTGGAAGCAGTGCGGGGCGGGGGCTTGCAGCAACGCTCGCTCACTTTCCGAGTCCTCGGCGGTTCGCTGGTGCTGGCCGTGGGCCTCCTGCTATTGTTCCTCGGTTTGTCGGGTCAGATCGAATCGACCGCCAACATCTTCGTCGCCTTGGGCTTTGGTGCCGCCCTGATCTTCATCGGTGTCACCATGCTCAGCGCCCTGTTCGCCGGCGTCGTAGCTTCGGTGATCGGTCGACCGGTTCAAGCCCTCAAAGGCACCACTGGTCGCTTGGCTCGAGACAACGCCAGTCGCAATCCGCAACGCACGTCGGCCACCGCCACTGCGCTGATGATCGGCCTTGCCCTCATCACCGGTGTCGCCGTGCTGGCGTCGTCCATCGTGGACAACTTCAACGACGTGTTGGAGGACGCCTTCGGGGCTGATCTGATTGTGGGGCCGACCGGACAGCCGTTGCCGTTCTCGGCCACGCTGGTCGATGAGCTCGCGGCGCTGGACGAAGTTGATGTGATCAGCGCCTACCAGTTCTTGCAACTTGGCGTGGACGGTGAAGGGGTCGACGCCCGGGCGTGGGACTCCGACACCGGAACCACCATTTTCAATATGGGCCTGGCTGAAGGTTCGCTCGATCTTGGCTCCGACGGCATCGCCGTGTTGGACGAAACGGCCGCCGAAATGGGACTGTCGGTCGGTGACTCCCTGACCGTCGAATTCTCCGACGGTGAGCTGGTTGAACTGGCGATCAAGGGCCTGTATGACAACTCAGCCGCCGTTGACGGCGTGTCGTACTTGGTTGATCGGGAGTTGGCGAACCAGCACGTTGAAGGCGACGCCGTTGGCGCCATTGGCGTGACCTTGACCGGTCAACCGGCCACTGACAGTCCGGAGTTCGCAGCTGCCGAGGAAGCAATCGAAGCGGCCGCGGCCAGCCAACCTCAGGTGGACGTGTTGAGCAACGCCGAGTTGCGGGAAGAACTGTCCGCGTCGATCAACCAGCTGCAGGCCTTGATCCTCTTACTGTTGGGCTTGTGCGTGATCATCGCCGCTGTCGGCATCGTGAACACCCTCTCACTTTCGGTACTGGAGCGGACGAGGGAGATCGGTTTGCTTCGAGCGGTGGGTACCACTCGCTCGCAGCTGCGCACCACGATCCGTTGGGAAGCCGTCATTGTCAGCCTCTTCGGGTCCATCCTGGGCGTGGTGATGGGTGTAGCTCTCGGCTGGGCGGTGGTGACTGCCATCCCCGACGAGTTCCTGTCGTACGTGAGCATTCCGTGGGCTCAGATCGCCATCTACCTGGTGGCCGGCGGGATTGTCGGTGTGCTCGCCGCCATCTTCCCCGGGTACCGGGCAGCCAACCTCAACGTGCTTGACGCCATCGCCTATGAATAAGTCGTCGGCTGGAGACGATCACCTTAAGATCAATCGGGATTCGCTGGGGACATACCAACTTCCGTGATTCTTTTGGGGTGGCGGGAGACGTTGCGTCGGCTGCCGGCGCTGTTGTTCGGGTTGTACATTTTCGGGGCCGGTATCTCGCTGATGGTCGAGGCCGGCCTCGGACTCGGACCGTGGGATGTGTTTCATCAAGGCGTCGCCCGAATCACCGGTATGTCCATTGGTCGGGTCATTAACGTCACCGGCTTTGTGGTCCTGCTCGGTTTCATTCCCATGCGGGAAAAGCTGGGCTTGGGCACCATCTTGAACGCCATCGTGATCGGTGTGTCGGCCGACTTCACCTCAGATTTGCTACCCGCCTTTGAGGCGTTCCCCATTCGGGCGCTGGCCATGGTCGCCGGTCCGGTGTTGATTGCACTTGGATCCGGTTTCTACATCGGGGCGGGGCTTGGGCCCGGCCCCCGCGACGGGATCATGACCGGCTTGGCCAAGCGAGGTATCGACGTGTGGAAGGCACGGTTCGGGATCGAGTTTGTTGTCCTGTTGGCCGGGCTGGCCATGGGTGGCTCAATCGGTTTCGGGACGGTGTGGTTCACGCTGGGTATCGGGCCGATGGTCCAATTTTTCTTGAAACACTTCACCATGGCTGACCGCACCTAGTCCCACCGGTTACACCTCGACAGCCACCTACAGGTCCGATTGGCGTTGATCGGCCCAGACGGCGACTATGGGGCCGATGACGTTGCGGGCTGCCGAGTGGAACTACAAGCCGACAACACCGATTCGAGTGGCGCCGTGGTTTGAGTGGCCGTTGGACGTGGCTCGCATGGTGCGCTGGACGTGGGCATCGTGGCAGCCGCTGGCGGAGCGAACCATCGTGTTGGCCCTGGCTTGGTTGTCGTGGCGCTGGTTCCAACCGTCGCCGCAAACCGTCCAGACCTGGGCGCCGGGTTGGGTGGCGGCCATGTTCGTTCGCAACCTGGTTTTGATGACGCTGGTGGCCGGCGGGCTGCACCTCTATTTCTACGTCGGGAAGAAGCAGGGGCGCAGACTCCGGTTCGATGGTCGAGAGCTGCGACGAAACAGCCGCCGGTTCACGTTCTCCAACCAGGTCAGGGACAACATGTTCTGGACGTTGACCAGTGGCGTGGCTTTTTGGACCGCTTACGAGGCCACGATGTTGTGGGCGCAGGCCAACGGCTACGCCCCAACGCTGACCTGGTCGGCAAACCCGATGTGGTTCGCCGTCCTGATCTTCCTCACCCCGATCTGGATTTCCTTCCACTTTTACTGGGTGCACCGTTGGCTGCATTGGCCGCCCCTGTATCGGCGGGCTCATGCGCTTCATCATCGCAACACCAACGTGGGCCCGTGGTCGGGGCTTTCCATGCATCCGGCTGAGCACCTACTGTTCTTCTCTTCGGTGCTGATTCACGTCGTGGTCCCGGCTCACCCGGTCGTCATCCTGTTTCACCTGCAGCATCAGTCGCTGACAGCGGCCACGTCGCACACCGGCTACGAAGCGTTGTTGGTTCGTGATCGCAAGCGACTGGCGCTCGGCACGTTCCATCATCAGCTGCACCACCGGTTCTTCGAGTGCAACTACGGCAACTTGGAAGTTCCGTGGGACAAGTGGTTCGGTTCGTTCAATGACGGCCGCGACGAAT
>CALJMD010000325.1 GCA_937981915.1 uncultured Acidimicrobiales bacterium | reverse complement strand
ATGAACCGGCAGAAGTTCAAACGACGCGGATTCTTCAAGCGCCGTGACCACTACTCCTACTGAACTCGCCCGGGTCGATGTAGCCGAGGCTGAGCCGAGCCTGGCGGAAGTCGGCTCGACACCATCGCCCACTGTGGGCGGCGAGAGCTTGGTCGGCCTACCGGGCATGGCCGAAGGTGCCCTAGCGTGGGCCGCCTGTTTCGTACTGTTCCACGGCCTGCCCATGGACTGGTTCCGCACCCGCGATGAGGCTCTCGCCGTCGAGGGCAACCTACCTATGGTGATCGTTCAGCTGGCGTTGATGGGTCTCGGCATCGCCCGGGTCGCCGGGAGTTTCGACTGGCTGCTGCGTGTGGTGCGGCTCGACGCCGCTCTGTTCGGGTTCGTCGCCATGACGATGATGTCAGTGTTTTGGTCGGCCGATCCTGGCGAAACCGTCCGGCAGTCAACAATCTTCCTCACCGTCACGTTGTTCGCCATGTACCTGGTGCTTCGGTTTTCGCTGCCGGAGATTCTGCAGATCTGGGCGCTGGTGTTCACCGCATCAGCCATCGCCAACCTGTACTTCGTGCTGCGTCTACCGGTGTACGGGGTGTCCGAAGCCGGCCAGTGGGACGGCGTCTACACCCAGAAGAACGCGTTAGGTTGGATGGCCCTCGTCGGCGTTCCAGTGCTGCTGTCCGCCGGGCGGATAGCACCTCGATTCCGGTTGCTGTACTACCCAGCTGCCGCCGCGCTGGTTGCCTTGTTGCTCGGCTCGCAGTCGAAAACAATGCTTCTCGCCTCCGGCGGGTCGATCGGGTTGATGGCTGTTTACCAGCTGTTCCGGGGACGCAAAACGATGAGGGGAGTGGCTTACCTGGGCCTGCTGGCTGCAGTCGGGGTGACCGTGACGCTAACCGTCACCAACATCGAAGCGTTGACCGAACTTCTGGACAAAGACGTCAGCTTCACCGGTCGCATACCGCTCTGGCAGTTGCTGGTGCCGATCGCGGCGGCCGAGCCGCTCATCGGGTACGGATACAAGGCGGTGTTCACCGGCTACTTCGGACCGGTGCACGAGGTGTGGGTGCTGGAAAACTGGAACCCGTCGCACGCCCACAACGAACTGTTGAACCTGTGGCTTCAAGTCGGCGCGGTTGGCATGGGATTGTATTTGGTGTCGCTGGGACGGGCCCTGCCCCGGTCGGTTCGCACTGTCGCTGCCCTACCGGGAGCGGCCGGGCTGTGGCCGCTGGTGTTTGTCTCCTCGGCCATTCTGGTGTCGATCACCGAGTCGGGGATGAGTAACAGCGTGGCTGGATGGATGATGTTCGTCGTGGCCGTCTTGTCGGCCTCGTACCACGGCGCAAACCCTGACATCCCCAGAATTGCGCAGTTGAGACCTTCTTGACACAGGTTGCGAAAAAAATTAACGTTACATTACTACCAGTTTAGACAAGGGATGTGTTGGATGTCTTTGGGGATAAATGGGTCGCTTTTGCGCGGCCAAACTGGAATTTGTGGCGTTCGGCGAGCCGCCTCGGCGACCGCGGTCGTACTCGCTTTGCTTCTCGGAACGCCGAGCGTCGGCTGGGCGGATACCGAGGCCGGCAAAGGATCGGACGCCGAGGGGGCGAATGCCGTTGACACATTGGAATCTCAGGACTGCCCGGGTTCGGAAGATGAACAACCGGGCTCGACCAGCTCGTGTGAAGCAGGAGAGCGTGCCGGATTCAACGAATCACCGGCCCAGCCGAGCGAGGAGGTTGAAGTCTGGCGCGACTCCGACAACCGGGTCACTTTTGATGTCACCAAGCTGCTCGCCGCCGCTGGTGTCGAACTTCCGGCAAATGAGGCTGAACGACTGTCGGCGTTGAGCGCCGAAGGTCAAATTTCGCTACTGCTGGGCCGTGGAGCAAAGCTCGACGCTCTAGAACTGCTGGAAGACGACCGTCCTATGGCAGCGGTGGCCGAGATATTGCGAGTGCTGGATCCAAGCGTCGCCAGACCTGAGGTGGCGACTCAGGCAGAATTGGCCATTGCTGAGCGCGACGACCGATTCAGAGCGCATCTCCAGCAACTCGAGGAGCGATTCCCCGACCGGATCGGGTTCCCATCGCTCTCAAGTTCAGGAAACGGTCTGGTGGTGCCAATCGTCGGACTTACCCCGAGGGAGCGGGCAGACCTTGAGAAAGGCCGAGCGGCCGGAAGCGATGTCGACGTACGCTACATGCCGGGGAAGGCAAGTGCGAAAGCCCTCTTGTCGCTTCGTGATGAGTTGGAGAGCAGCCTGACCGAGGTGTACGGCTCGGACCTCGGAAGTTGGTCGATCGGCGTCGATCCGGGAGACTCTCGAGTCGTCGTCGAAGTGGCTTCATCCGGCGGCACATGGAGCGGTCCCGCCTCTCAATCCAAGAAGCCGAGGTTGGATGAGATTAGGCGCCATGTTGAGAGCGTTACCGCTCGCCGCGCCGGGCAGAGGCCCTCAGCCGATTTGGTGAGCGTGACCGGTGTAGACCGACGCAAATTTGCTCCAGTCGACTATCGGGGTACTGATTATCGCGAGTCAGCTCATATCCGAGGAGGCGAATGGATCCAAACCGAGAGGGGCGGGTGCACATCCAACTTCCTCTTCAACCGCCGGCTGAGCGGCGGTGGCTATGAGTACCGAATGGGAACTGCTGGGCACTGCTCCACGACCTCAACTGGAGTGCGCCGGTGGCAAAACGTCTGGCACAGCAATCATCACGGTGCCAGAAACGGCGAGATCGGGCGAGTAACCCACAACGGGTGGGTAACCGGAACCCGGTCGGACTACGCCCTGTTCCGGGTTCCGAGCGCCGCTACGACAAGGCCCAGAGTGATGACATCCTCCGGAACGTGGCGTCCCGTTCGAGCCGTCATAACCAATGAAGGTCAGAATCTTGCGGCGAACGTCTACACCTACTGCTTCGTTGGGCAGACCCTGTTCAACAACAATTCCCGCAACAAGTCTTGTGGCCAGATCGACGTTGTCAACGTTTCGTTCACGTTGGGTCCTGAGTGGAATAATACGCGAATCAACGGCCTGTGGTGTCTCAACGTCGCAGTGGACGCAGACCCCGGAGACAGCGGTGGATCTGTCTATTACGAGTACCGCGATCAAGCCTGGGCGGCGGGAATCATCTATGGCGGCGATAGCTGCTTCACGCTGGCGGTGGAGGCGCAGAATCGCAGCGGATTCGACATCGCAACAAGAGATGTTCTGGTCGTGCAAGGGGGCTAGGCATTTGCGATTTAGTCGGCGGCGTTGCGGTCGCCGAGCTTACCCCCGATGATCAAGTGATGACCAGTGGCAAGCTCTACGTCGCACTAGCGGCCGTGCTGAGTCTTAGTTTGACTTCGGGTTGCACCCTATGGCGTGACGACGATCGCCCCCCATCCGACAAATCCGAGTCCCATTCAACGGTCCAACTCGTTGAATGGGACTCGTTGGAAAAGACGCAACCGCATCCGGTTACAGAGGCTTCAGGGCTGGTTGTTCTACGCTCTCAATGCTTCTATCTGCAATCGGAGGGCGAACTCCGGTCAATCGTCTGGCCGCCGAACTCTGATTGGGACAATCAGTCCCGAACGGTCACCATACGGGACGGTTCCCAAGTCGCTTTAGATGTGCCGGTGTCGCTGACCCAGGTGACCGACACCGGTGAGCAGCCGTCGCCCTTGGAACGCCTGTCACCGACCGCTTGCGATCCAACCTCTGAGCCCGTGATAGTTGTCGACCAGCAGCAGTTGGATGAATGGAGCACCCGAATCAATAGCGAACTCGGTCGAAACGAAGAGCGCGCCGCCCTAGTCGAATCGGTCTACGAGGATGTTGTGCTTACCTGGTTCGAGACGGCCGACTTTTCCTTCCCCACCTTTGTCGGCATTCACTTCGATGAGGGCTCGCGCGACGGCATCATCGGATTGTGTGTACCGGAAGATGAAACGGACTCCGATGCCGTGTCGACCGAGATCGAAACGCTTCGGCGACGTATTGACGACTATTTGACGTCACAGGCCTCCGAGTACGCGACGGAGCATGTGTTTCGTGTCGACACCCAGTTGACCTGTGATATGTCGCCGGGGTGACGGCGGCTGGTGTTGTCAGCCCAACAGGCGTCAGGTGGCGAGAAGGTTCTCGATGCGTTCGGCCAGTTCTTCTTCGCCGATGGCGCCCTGTCGAACCTCGATGGTGCCGTCATCGTTGATGAACGCCACTGCCGGTTGACTACCTACTCCGAAAGCGGCCCAGATCGAGCCGTCCTCGTCAAGGGTATGAGTGAACCGGTTCACGCCGTTGCCGCCAAGGAAACCCTTGACCGCCGAAAGATCATCCTTGCCGGCCATGCCGACAAAGGTCACCTGATCACCGTATGTATCGTTCGCCGCTGCGACCGCAGGGGCTTCACGGACACAAGTGGGTCACCACGGAGCCCAGAACCACAACACGGCGTCCTGGCCCTCAAGCGAACCAAACTCGAACTGTCCACCATCAGTGGTGGCCGCGGTTAAGGCCAGCGGTTGGACGTCGCCACCGGAGTCGCCACTTGAACCATTGGCGGTTGAAGCGTCGTCGGCGGCGCAGGCCGCCAATCCGAGAGTGAGGGCCAAAACGACGGCGGCGGCCAGTCGGCTGGGCCCGGAGCGAACAGCGTTCATGGCTTTGATTCTAGGGTTTCGGGACCCGGAGGGTCGAGGAGTGGGGGTGGAGTTTCTCAAGAGTTGATGTCGCGGTTAGAAGCGGTTTGGCTGTGGTCGCGGTGCGTGTAGTCCGGGTTATCCCAAACAATGAGAGCAGCAGCGTTGGCGACGGTCACGTCCCTCATGTAGTTCGGCAGCGACCGGATTACGCGGAAACCCTCTCGCAGCTGAAACGACAGAGTTGGGTCGTGCAGCTCACCGGCACTCACCTTTCGAATGTAGTCGTCGGCCGACAGGTGATCGACGTGTGCGCGGTAGCCGGGCAGCACACCACCAGCCACGATGCCCACCTTGTTCAAATCCCTCACGCATTGCTTGCGAAGGGCGTAGAGTTTCCGGCCAACGCCTCGACCCCGATAGGCCTGCTCAACGGCGATGGTGGTGCCGTAATACCACGAGTTGTCGGGGTGATGGACGGCGGCTCCCTGTCCACCATCGATCTTGTGCAGATCTCGATCGGTGTCGGGGTCGAACTCGACCAGAATGCCCATACCGATGCCGACCAGTCGATTGCCGTCGGCAGGATCGAGGACCATGAAGTTTCCTTCGGGGAAACGTTGCACGGTTTCGACCATCTCGTCCAGGTCGTACAGGTCGGCGGGCTCAACCGTAGTGAACGTTTGATGTTCCAAACGATGGGCGTCAGCCACCCGTTCAACTGTGAGGTTGGTGAAGGTAAGGTCCGTCACCTTCTAGCCATCGGCTGTCAGCCGTCGAACAACAGGTTTTGATGCAACGTCGACGAGTCTCAATCGGTGCCGTCAAACCGCGGACTCATCCGTCAGCCCCGGGCACTCCGTCGGCTCCGTCAACGTTGTTGCCCGTGACGCTCACGTTGTCGGATATGTCAGCGACCTGTCGATTGACCTGGTTAAGGAGATCCACCAGTGATGACATGAACGTCGAGTCGAGTCCGACGACCGGAGAAGTCTCGGTGGTGGTTGTCGGTGCTGTAGTTGTCGTTTTTGAGGCCGTCGTTGTTGAGGTTGCGGTTGTCGGCGTGGTGGGTGTCGCCGTTGCCGTTGTCGAGATCGCGGTTGTCAGCGTTGCGGTTGTTGCCGTTGTCGACGTGGCGGGTGCTGGCGTTGCCGTTGTCGAGATCGCGGTTGTCGGCGTTGCGGTCGTTGGTGTTGTGGTCGTTGAGCTGACAGTCGAGACCTGATGAGCCGCCTCGGTGTCGGTCGCTGGTGTGACGTGAAGGACCCGGCCTGGTGGGGGTGAGTCGATGGATCCGCTGGACCGCTCAGGCCGCAGGGGAGCTGAGTCAATGTCTTCAGCCGGTGTCTGGCGAACCGGTTCGATCCGCACCGACTCTCGATTGAGATCAAGTAGGAACTGGGCCAACAGCACTACGAGCGCAAGGGCGATCACGCCGAGCAGTCCTCGGAGCCGCAGAAGACCGTGGTACTG
>CALJMD010000324.1 GCA_937981915.1 uncultured Acidimicrobiales bacterium | reverse complement strand
CTCCTAGGGAGATTTTCACGTGGCCAAGTTTGGGGAAGGAAGCGAGCTCCTGAAATGCTCGTTCTGCGGTAAGTCGCAGAAGCAGGTCAAAAAGCTCATCGCCGGACCTGGCGTCTATATCTGCGATGAATGTATTGACCTCTGCAACGAGATCATTGAAGAGGAGCTGGCCGAAGGCACAGAGCTCAACTTCGACGAACTCCTGAAGCCTCGCGAGATCAACCACTTCCTCGACGAGTACATCGTTGGTCAAGACGCGGCTAAGAAGATCCTTTCCGTAGCGGTCTACAACCACTACAAGCGCATCCAGTACTCAAGCGGATCCAACGACGTCGAGCTGGCGAAGTCCAACATCTTGTTGATGGGCCCTACCGGGTCCGGCAAAACACTGCTGGCTCAAACCTTGGCTCGGATGTTGAACGTGCCGTTTGCCATCGCCGATGCGACCGCTCTCACCGAAGCGGGATACGTGGGTGAGGATGTCGAGAACATCCTGCTCAAGCTGATCCAGGCCGCCGACTTCGACGTGAAGCGGGCCGAGACGGGCATCATCTACATCGATGAGATCGACAAGATCGCCCGCAAGAGCGAAAACCCGTCGATCACTCGAGATGTTTCCGGCGAGGGCGTCCAACAGGCGTTACTCAAGATCCTTGAGGGCACCGTCGCTTCGGTTCCCCCGCAGGGTGGCCGCAAGCACCCCCATCAAGACTTCATCCAGGTCGACACCGCCAATGTGCTGTTTATCTGCGGTGGAGCGTTCGCCGGGATCGAAGACATCATCGAGAAGCGACTCGGCAAGCGAACCATTGGTTTCCTGTCCGCCTCTGACGAAGAAGAGGCGACCGAACCAGTCGAAGACTTCTATGCCGAAGCCCTCCCCGAGGATCTCCTCAAATTCGGTCTTATCCCCGAGTTTGTAGGCCGCCTTCCGGTGGTGGGAACCGTTTCCAAACTCAGTCGAGAAGCCCTCGTCGAGATTCTTGTCGAACCGAAGAACGCTCTTACCAAGCAGTACCGGAAGTTCTTCGAAATGGAAGACGTAGAACTCGAGTTCACCGAAGACGCCTTGGAAGCCATCGCCGATCAAGCGGTGCTTCGAGGAACCGGTGCCCGTGGGTTGCGGGCCATACTCGAAGAGGTTCTGCTCGACATCATGTTCGACGTGCCAGGTCGCGAAGATGTCGGTCGTTGTGTGATCGACGCCGACGTAGTGCTTGAGCGGGTCAACCCCACATTGGTGCCCCGCTCCGAAATCGCCGACGAGCAGCGGGCCGCCTCCTAGCGACGGTCGCTGCAACTGGATAGCTGGTTTCTTTTCGGCCTGATGAGCGCGCCCGTCAGAGCTCGTAAGGCCTTACATTGAGGGCCATGGATTACAAGTCCGCTCTGGACTACATCGACCGTCACACCAATCTTGAAGGCGGGCGGGTCGACCGCTTTAAGGAGCCGGCGCCCACGATGCCGACCGCCGGTCAAACCGACGGCCTATCGCTCGACGCTATGGCGGCCTTTATGGAGGCGCTGGGTGATCCGCACCGCGCCTACCGCACCGTTCACCTAACCGGAACCAACGGTAAAGGTTCGACGGCCCGGGCTACCGCTGCGCTACTGCAGGAACTGGGCTTGTCGGTTGCTCTCTACACCAGTCCGGACATGGGTCGGGTCAATGAACGGATCGTCTGGGACGGAATAGAAATTCCCGACGAAGACTTCGCTCGTATTGTCGAGCTGCTGGCTGAAGTGGAAACCAAGCTGGGTATCACCCCAAGCCGCTTTGAGCTTCTGACCGCCCTGGCCTTTGTCTGGTTCGCCGAACAAGGTGCCGAAGTAGCGGTCGTGGAAGTCGGTTTGCTGGGTCGCTTTGACGCCACGAACGTGGTCGACTCCGACGTTGCCGTATTCACCAACATTGGCAAAGACCACACCACCGGTGGGCCGGAGTGGCAACACCAGGTGGCGGCCGAAAAGGCCGGCATCATTAAGCCGGAGTCACACGTAGTGCTCGGGTCACCGATGGGTGATCTACGGCAGCACTTCGAAAACGAACCGTCGGCCTCAATCTGGGAAGCCGAGACTGACTTTGTCATCGCCTCCAACGAGATCGCCCTCGGCGGACGCCTCATCGACTTGCAGACCGTGCACGGCACGTACAACGAGCTGTTCATCCCGTTCCACGGTCGCCATCAGGGCCAGAACTTTGCGACGGCGGTTGCCGCGGTTGAAGCACTTGTGGACAGAGAACTTGACCGTGAGTTGCTTGATGCTGCTTTCGCTCGAGTCAGCCTGCCTGCCCGGTTCGAGATCGTCGCCCGAAATCCCACGGTGGTTATTGACGGCGCTCACAATCCCGATGGTGCCGACACTGTCACCCGGACCCTTTTTGAAAGTATGGGTCGAACTGGTTCCTGGGTGCTGGTCGTTGGAATCTTGAAAGGCAAGCATCCCAAGGAGATGCTCAAAGCCTTCCGCATAGAGGACTTCGACGCCGTGATCTGCACACAAGCCGACTCCAACCGTGCGGTTCCGGCTGAGGAGCTGGCCGCTGCCGCCGCCGAGATGGGCGTTACGCCCGAGACCATCGCCAGTTCCCAGGACGCGATAACAAGAGCGGTTTCGGTGTGTGCCGACGACGACCTCATCTTTGTCAGCGGCAGCTTGTATGTGGCGGCCGAGGTTCGTTCACATCTGTTGGCGGCCATGGAGAGCAACCAGCAGATCTAGCCTGAGCGACCGTCGTCGGGTTTCGCCTACTCGATGAGCCGAGTCGGGTCGCCGCTCATTTCGATGGCCCACACGGTTCTGTCCCCAGGTGCAACATCGGTGATGTAGCGGGCTTTCCACCAGCAGTCGCCACCGCACGTGTAGTCAGCCGGTATATCGATCGTGAGTCGGATCACATGGTCGTTGAACGAGCCGTAGTCGGTGGTAATGAGACATGGGTTGCCAAATGTGCCAGCCCAACCGCAGGTGTCGACGCTGGGCGTGAAACTGGTTTCGAGATACTCGCTTCCGGTCATGTCTGCGATGGAACGGTCGGCATAGCGCCACTCGAACGGAACGGCTTGGCCGCTGGGGTCGGCGATCTGAATGTTTGATACGCCATCAGCAGCGTCAAACAACGTGATGGTCATCGTCGAGCCTCGGTGGAGCTCCGGGACGTCGGCCAGGAAGAAGTCGGCTTCGCTCGATGGCAGTTCGCGCCACAGGGGCAGCCACTCAAGGGCAAAGAGTTGAGGACACGTCGGGTCGGCGGCAGTAAACGCGCACAGTGTCGATGCTCCGCGTCGGGTGGTGCGTAGCGAAAAGTTGTTGATGCCAATCTCGTCCCAGAACGGGTCAGCCGGATCGTGATCAGTGACGACCGGGTTTCGTGTCCCAAGCTGAACGTAGTAGTAGTTGGCGTCTCGGCCCGGGGTCTGCAGGTTGGTGGCAATCGGCCACCAACCGTCGCCGTCGGGGCTGTTGTCGATGCAGGCGTCGCCCGGAAGGAGACCTTCGGCGATCGGGGAATTCGTGTCGACGAAGCGGCGGTGGTTCGTTTGAGGGTTGGGTCCATAGATGCGGTAGTGAAGACGCGGGGCGCTGGTCGAGTCGGCGGTATTGCCGGCTTCAGCGCAACCCGAGCCTGGTTCGTACAGCGCTATGTCCAATGACGGCGATGACGGCTGGGCCTTCACCACGAAAACGTAGGCATCCGGGTCGAAGTTGGGATTCGGGTAGGCCTGCGGTGCGGCGGTAACGGCACCAGGAGTTGGCCCGCACGTCCGAGTACCTCCCGAGTCTGCTCCGGCGAAATAGCCGGAGGCGAAAAGGTCGCCACGTTGCTTGTCCCAGCAATAGGCGTTCAGGGCCAGCCAAGTCTGATCGTTCGGCATACCAAGAGCGGCCGGTGAAATCGTCCCGGTCCCCAGGCCCGATGTCGGGTTGCCCATGTAGACGGCGTCGGAGAACTCGGCGATAGCGAAACGTTCAACCACGATGCCGTCGAGCACGAGTCGGCCCAGGAACGATGGCTCTTGTCGTTTCACCGCAACTTCGAGGGTCCCCGGTCTGGGGCTGGTGACCTGAAGCTGGGGGAGGGGACCGGTGTCGAAGTCGCTGTTGTCCGCCGGCGTCTGATCGACAAAGCCGTTCCGTATTGCCACTGTTCGGGCTTCCGCTACCGCCGCGTCCATGTCGGGAAGCTGTGTTACTCCGGCAAGCGCGGCGGCATCGGCCGTTCGCTGCAGTTTTTGGCCTTGCACGTACCACGACCCGATGTCGGTGGCGAAAGCGGCGAAAATCAGGAGCGGTATCAAGAGCAACGCCGTCTGCGCCAGTACGTAGCCAGCATCACGCTGCCCGGAGTCCTTGGGGGCTTGTTGAATTGCAACGGTCGACGAGTCCATCAGTTGACCTCGATCCTCATGATCGATGTTTCGGTTATGTTCATCGTTCCGGTGCCAAGAATCGTGGTTGCCAACGGCCGGTCAACCGAGACCTCGATGCCGATGTACGCCCCGGTGGTGATCGTTGAGTCTCTCGACGTAGGGTTCCAGTTGCCCTGTGAGAACGCCGCAAAGTGGGATTCGTCGTACACCGAGCATCTCGTGTTGCCCGGATGGGAGGCGCCGACACAGCTGACATGCATCGTGCCGTCAGCGGCCTCAGCGTTGTAGATCGTGACCCGCACCGGCTCTGAATTGAGATCGCCGAGGGCGGCTTCGACCGCATCGAGAATGTACTGGTCGGCATTGGGATCATCGCCGACTTGCGCCGCCACCCGCGCTCCGGAGCGCGAGGCTTGCGTGACAAGCTGTGCGTCGCTCCAGGCCAGTCCAATCTCCAAGGTGCCAGCGGCGATGACGACGAGAATGATTGCCACTATCGACAGCTCAACCAGGGCGGCTCCCCGTTCGCGGTGCCCTGGGGTCGGCCCCCGCCGTTTGCGGTCCCGAAAGTCGATCAACGAGATCATGGCCGATCCGGTTCGACCTGGAGGACGGTGGTTGCACCCAGCGATGTGCTGGCGCCAAACATGCCGGTCAGGTACCGGTGCGTCGTCTCCACATGGACGCCGATGTAGTCCACTCCGGCCGAGGCCTGAGTTTCACGCGTGGTGGGGCACCACCATGAGTCGAGGCTTCCACAGCGAAAGTTTCCGGTGTCGTTTCCGGCTGCGTCGTCCATGCTGGCAAAAAACTCAGTTGGGGTGTATCGGTTGCAGAGACCGGCTTGGGATGAGGTTCGACAGCTGGCTGGCAGTGCATCACCGGGCCCCGAGGCTTTGAAGACGACGATGTACTCCAATGCCTGCAGGTCCATTGCTGCCAGCCCGTTTTCAGCCGAGCGGATGATGAAGAAGTCAGCTTCAGGGTCGCGCCCTTTGGTTGAAGCTGACCGCGCAGCCTCGCGGCTGGCGTTTTCGGTGGTCAACGAGTCTCGGAAGAGAAGTCCGAGCTCGAACACCCCGAAGATCAACGCCAGGAAGACCGGGGTCGTCAATGCAACTTCCATCAGCACTACGCCACGTTCGTCGTTGTGCTGCGTTCGTCGTCGGCCGATCATGGCGTTCCGATCCACGACGGGGCGTCAGGAAGACTTGGTTCGAGATCAGCGACATGTTCCGGCGGGCGGCCGATGTCATCACCGGTTTGGCTGAGGTAGTTGCCTGACCCGGTGGTCAGGCTCGCCAACGCGGCGATGGTTAAGACCAATATCAGGGCCATGGCCAAGGAATACTCGACGAGCGATGCTCCTCGGCTTCCGTTGACTGGCTGCGGTGGGGACGAACGTACCGCCATAACATCTAGTTCGACCACGTAGTCCGACGGCTTTATCGCAACCTGATGAGCAGTCTCGCTGTGGTCACGGCAGAATCTGGGTCGAACGAAGGGTTTCGATGCAGGGCCGATCGATCTAGTCTGATCGCCGTGAACCGTACCTTTGTGATCTGTAAGCCCGATGCCGTAGAACGCGGATATGTGGGTCGTATCCTCGACCGTTTCGAGCAGAAGGGCTTGAAGATCGTCGCCGCCGAGCTTCGCCTTCTCGATGAAGCCACGCTGGCCAAGCACTACGCCGAGCATGTCGAGAAGCCCTTCTATCCCGACCTTGTGGCCTTCATGAGTCGGAGCCCGGCCATGTTGTTGGTCCTCGAAGGACCTGAAGACACCTACGCCGTCGTTCGTACCCTGATGGGGGCGACAAATCCGGTCGATTCCCCTCCGGGAACGATTCGAGGCGACTACGGGACAATTCTCACCGAGAACCTCGTTCACGGATCCGATTCCAACGAGTCGGCGGCACGGGAGATCTCAATCTTCTTCCCCGAGCTGGCTTCGTAGCTCCGTTAGCGTTGCGTTTGACGCCTAGGGCGTCCGCCGGTCGAAGCACGACAGGCGGGCGTTTTTTGGTGCAGGTAGGAACCATCCCTGGCCGTCGTTTGTGCGGTAGGGTAGGACGCTAGGAAGTCATTGGATGACGACTGTTTGGCCCCAACTGGAGCCGCTTCTCCCTAGGGTGCAAAAGCCCGCCCGATACATCGGAAGTGAAGACGGCGCGAAAGCCAAATTTCCTGACCCCGCTCTTATCGGATGGTGCTTTATCTATCCCGATACCTACGAGGTGGGGCTGCCCAACCAGGGCCTTCAGATTTTGTACGAGATCATCAACGAGCGTCCCGACGCTCGGGCTGATCGTTCGTATGCTCCGTGGGGAGATCTCGAAGAGCTGATGAGAGCCGAGGGGCTCCCACTGTTCTCTGTGGAGCATCACACTCCTTGCGCCGAGTTCGACGTGTTGGCCTTCAACCTGTCGGCCGAACTGACCTACACCAATTTGTTGAACTGTGTAGACCTTGCCCGGGTCCCGGTGCGAGCTGCGGATCGGTCTGAGACTGACCCGCTGGTAATCGCCGGCGGTCACTGCACGTACAACCCGGAACCGTTGGCCGACTTCTTGGACGCTGTCGTCCTCGGCGACGGTGAAGAAGTGGTTGGCGAGATCACCGATGTCCTGGCCCGAGGTCGGGCCGAGAACTGGGATCGAGCAACGGTCCTTCGTCGACTGGCCGACGTTGAGTCTGTCTACGTCCCATCGCTGTATGTGGTGAGCTACGACGGCCCAAAGATTGCTTCCATCGAGCCGATCGACGAGACGGTGCCTCGCCAGGTATCTAAGCGCACGGTCGCTGACCTGGCCGACTGGCCCTACCCGAAAGAACAACTGGTCCCCCTAACCGAGGTGGTCCACGATCGGCTGAGCGTCGAAGTCTTTCGAGGATGTACCCGAGGATGTCGGTTCTGCCAAGCGGGCATGATTACGCGCCCCGTGCGTGAGCGACCGGCCGACCAGGTGCGGACAATGGTGTCGGAGGGATTGGAGCGGAGCGGCTACGACGAAGTCAGCCTGACCTCGCTGTCAACCGCTGACTTCTCCAACATCGAAGGTGTCGTCACCGGGCTGATGGACGACAACGACGACGCCGGCTGCGGCCCGATGTCGGTGTCGCTCCCAAGTCTCCGGGTAGACGCTTTCGGGGTCGGGATCGCCGCCCAGTTACAACGGGCCAAACGAAGTGGCCTGACGTTCGCCCCTGAAGCCGGTACCTGGCGGATGCGTCAGATCATCAACAAACTAATCCGCGAAGAAGACCTCTACGGTGCTGTCGAGTCCGCCTATTCGCAAGGCTGGAAACGGGTCAAGCTTTACTTCCTCATCGGCTTGCCGTCCGAAACCGACGAAGACACCCTCGGGATCATCGAACTGGCCAAGAACTGTGTGGCCATTGGCAAGAAGTACAACAAGCGAGCCAGCGTCACCGTTTCGGTCGGCGGTTTCGTTCCCAAGCCGTTCACACCGTTCCAATGGTTCGGTCAAAACACCGACATTGAACTACAGCGCAAAGTCAACCTTCTTCGTGACGCCTCCCGCAGACTTCACGGCGTGCAGCTGAAGTGGCACGACCCGAAAGCCACATTGGCCGAGGGAATCGCCAGCAGAGGAGATCGCCGCGTCGGACCGGTGATCGAGCAAGTGTGGCGCAACGGCGGCACCTTCCAGGAATGGTCGGAGCACTTCGACCTCCAACTGTGGCTCGACGCGCTGGCTGACAATGGACTGTCACCGGAAGACATTGTCTTCCGTCACCGCACCGAAGAAGAGCCGCTGCCCTGGGATCACCTGTGGGCCGGGTTGCACAAAGATTTCCTTTGGGCTGACTGGCAAGATGCTTTGGCCGAAGTGGGCCTTGAAGACTGCCGGTGGATACCTTGCTACGACTGTGGAGCATGCACCGGCTATGGCATCGAGCATGTGGTGGCCTCGGCCACCCCTCCAGCAGGCGGCAGCCAAGGAACGGGACAGGATTTGAGTGTCGGAGGGGCGGTTCCCGTCAGCCTCATGTCCTCAAAACCGTCGCCTGAAGCTAACGGCGACCAAGCCGAACAACAGGTGCTGGCATGAGCGGTCCTCAGCCCCAACACTTGGCCTATCACTTGCGTATCCGTTACACGAAGTCGGGCAAGGTCCGATTCGTGAGTCACCGTGATGTTGCCAGGCTTTTCGAACGAGCCTGTCGGAAGGTGAAGTTGCCCGTGGCCTACAGCCAGGGATTCTCACCTCGTCCGAAATTGAGTTTTGGGTTGGCGCTGAGCGTCGCCCACGAGTCCGACGGCGAGTTTCTCGACGTCGAGCTTAGTGAACAGGTCGAGTTGGACGGTCTTGTGTCCAAGTTGACCACTGCGCTTCCCGACGGTCTAACCGTCGAGGCGCTTCGCTGGACCAGGGCCGGCGAAGAGTCCTTACAGGAAGCCGTCTCCAGCTGCAGCTGGAGGATCGAAGTGATCGGCGCCTCCCACGAAGATGTGGTTGCCGCCGTTGATCGGGCGGTTACTGCGCCCGAACTACCCCTGGATCGAATTCGAAAGGGCAAAACCCGTACCGACGACGTTCGACCGATGATTATCGAACTGAACGTCGAAGGTCAGACCGAGACCGGCACACAGCTGGTCGTCGAGCTGGCCACCCGACCGTCCGCCCTGCGTCCATCCGAATTGGTGGAGGCTCTTGGGCTGGAAGGACTTCGGGAGGGTCGGGTACGCCGAACTAATCAATGGACTTTTGTCGACGGGGAACGATGTGAGCCTGTGGCTCCAGTGCCGTCGACCGAACGCACCTTGGAGTGCGTGTCATGAGCGGGGTGCTCGGCTACGAGCGTCGCGCCAGAAGGGAACTTCACTATGTCGGAAAGCACGGAGAGCGGATCTGCAGCTCCCGGGCGGCCACAAGCCGAAAAGCAGAAATCACCACCAAAGGCTGATTCCACCAAGTCCGTCGAGGAGACGGCAAAGAAGCGCTCAGCCAGCGACAAGAACAACAAGCAGGACTCTTCGGAGTCGGGCTCAACATCAGCAAAGCCAAAGATTGGCGATACTCGTCCGGCCCCGTCGTCCGATGAGTCTGGCGACCAGAAGAAGGACGGCGAGAAGTCTGAAGGGGGCGGCGGGCGACGTCGTCGACGTCGCCGCTCCGGTGGGGGACGTAAAGCCGAGGGTGAGTCCGGCGGCGGCAACAACAACCGCAACAGCAACAGCCAGAACTCCAACGACAACAAAGACGGTGGCCAGCGTGAGGGCGGTGGCGGGCGACGTTCCCGTTCCCGACGCCGCGGACGCGGTGGACGAGGTAACACCCACCAGCCAGTAGGCCATGTCATTCCCGACGGGGAATTGGAACTGGATGAAGAGACGCTGGAGCAGCGGCGCGGCCGGTCCCGCAAAGGCCGACCGATAGGCCGCTACCTGATGGCCGTATCGAAGCGGGCCGATGCCACCCACATCGCCATTCTCGAGGGGCGCAACCTCATCGAGTACTACGTCTCGCGTCCTGCCGACGACGTCTATCAGATTCACGGCAACATCTATCTGGGTCGAGTTCAGAACGTGCTGCCCGGGATGGAAGCGGCATTCGTCGACATCGGTACGCCGAAGAACGCTGTGATCTATCGCGGCGACGTGCAGCACGACAGCGCTGACCTGGACGGTGGTGGAGGCAGCCAGGCCAAGATCGAACAGATCCTGCGGGCACGCCAACCGATCCTCTGCCAGGTCACCAAGAACCCGATCGCTCACAAGGGTGCTCGCCTCACCACTGAGGTTTCCCTGCCCGGACGCTTCGTTGTGCTTGTGCCAAACAGCTCGACGTATGGCATCTCCAAGCGACTGTCTGACCAAGAGCGAAAGCGGCTACGGCAGATTCTGGATCGGGTACGCCCGGCCGAACACGGCATCATCGTGAGGACGGCGGCAGAAAACGTGACCGCCGCCGAGATCGAGCGTGATGTCACCGGCCTGTTGGAGCAGTGGCGACAGATCGAGCAGCTCTCGAAGCAGGCAAAGGCTCCGGCGCTGCTGTACCGCGAGCCCGACATGTCCACCCGGGTGATCCGCGAGGAATTCAACAAGGAGTACCGGGAAGTCGCCATCGACGACGAGTCCCTGTACGAGGATGTCTCGGATTACGTCAGGGCCATTACGCCGGCGTTGGCCGAACGAGTGAAGTTCTACGACACAGCAGCTGAGCAGCTTCCGCTGTACGAGCGCTACCACGTCCACGAGCAACTGCATAAGGCGCTCGACAAGAAGGTGTGGCTACCGTCGGGCGGTTCGTTGATCATCGAGTCGACCGAAGCGTTGACCGTCATTGACGTCAACACCGGCAAGAACGTGGGCAAGTCGAGCCTTGAAGAAACCGTCTTCCAAAACAACCTGGAAGCGGCCGAAGGTATCGCCCACCAACTTCGCCTGCGTGACATTGGCGGCATCATCGTGATCGACTTTGTCGACATGGAGAGCAAGAAGAACCGCGAGGAAGTGATGCGGGTCTTCCGTCGAGCACTCAATCGTGACAAGACCAGGACCCAGGTGTTTGACATCTCCGCTTTGGGCCTGGTGGAAATGACCCGCAAGCGAATCGGTGAAGGTCTGTTGGAGTCACTCTCGGTGCAGTGCCCGCACTGTTCCGGCCGAGGTGTGAATATTTCCGACGGAGCGGACGACGAGCAGAGTAAATCGGGTCGCTAAACAGATAGGCTTGAACAGTTATGTACGCAATCGTTGCTACCGGTGGCAAGCAGTACCGGGTAGAAGAAGGACAGCAGATCAAGGTGGAACGCCTTGGCGAACCCGGAGCTGACGTAGACCTGCGGCCGGTGCTGCTGGTCGACGGAGACCAGGTTCTGGCTACTCCCAGTGAGCTTGACGGCGCTTCCGTCACTGCTCGCATCGTGGAGGAAACCAAAGGCAAGAAGATCGACGGGTTTACGTACAAGTCGAAGACCAATAACCGTCGCCGGTTCGGTCATCGCCAGACGTACGCCACCATCGAGATCACGGGAATTACGCGAGGCTGATATGTCAAAGACTAAAGGTGGCGGTTCAACCCGCAACGGCCGCGATTCAAGGAGCCAACGGCTCGGAGTCAAGGCATTCGACGGTGAGGCACTTTCATCCGGTTCGATCATTGTTCGCCAGCGAGGCACGAAGTTCCACGCCGGTCGCAATGTCAGCCGTGGCGGTGACGACACGCTTTTCGCAACCGCTGATGGTCGCGTCAAGTTCGGTTTCCGCAAGGGCCGACGTCTCGTCGACATCATCCAAGACTGATCCGGGTTGCGCCAGGATTGGCGCAACTTTCCTAGCCGTCGCCGATGGCGGCACCAAACAACGCAGGTGAGCGACGATGTCCAACTTCGTCGATGAATCGAACATTTGCGCCCGAGGCGGCGACGGGGGCGCAGGTTGCGTGTCGTTTCGCCGCGAGGCGCATGTTCCCTATGGCGGTCCTGATGGAGGCGATGGGGGAGATGGCGGCGACGTCTGGCTTGTCGCCGACCGCAACGTGGCATCACTGCTGTCGTTTCGAGACCACCCGCACCGCATCGCGACCAGTGGCTCCCACGGCCAGGGCGCCAAGAAACATGGTCGACGAGGCAAAGATGTTGAAGTCCGAGTTCCGGTTGGAACGTCGGTCCTTGATCATGAATCAGGTGAGCAACTAGTCGACCTGGCCGCCGCAGGCGACCGTTGGCTGGCTGCGCGAGGGGGCCAAGGCGGGCGAGGCAACGCCAAGTTCTTGTCCAACAAGCGTCGGGCGCCAGCCTTCGCGGAGCAGGGCGAGAAGTCTAACGACACCTGGTTCCGGCTCGAGCTGAAGCTTCTGGCCGACGTTGCTCTAGTGGGTTTCCCCTCAGCTGGCAAAAGTACGCTCATTTCAGTGATGTCGCGAGCTAAGCCGAAGATCGCTGACTACCCGTTCACCACCCTCGAACCTAATCTCGGTGTCGTTCGCGTTGACGCCGACAACGAGTTCGTGATGGCGGACCTCCCCGGCCTTATCGAGGGAGCGAGCGATGGCCACGGTCTTGGCCTGCAGTTTCTCCGTCACATAGAGCGGGCACGGGTGTTGGTGTACCTCATCGACTTGAGCTCGGTCGACGAAGCTTCACCGGCCGAGCAGCTAGAGGTACTCCGGCACGAGCTTGGCTCTTACCAACCGAACCTTTTGGCCCGCCCGTCAATCGTGGTTGGCTCGAAGAACGATGTGTTGACCGTCGATGATTGGGGCGACGCCCTGTCCGGCCGTTCCCGTCCGGAGATCTCCATCTCGTCAGCCACCACCGAAGGCATTCAGACCTTGAAGTGGCGGTTGGCTGAATTGGTCGCAGAGGCACGCGAACAAGAAGGCACCCGACCGGGCTACGTGATCCACCGGCCGGAGCCGACCGGTGTCGCCGTTGAGCGCGACATCGACGGTGCGTGGAGAGTGGTTGGGCGAGCAGCCGAGCGCGCTACCGCCCTTTCGGATCTGACGGACCCGGGTGCTCTGCGTTATGCTCAGGACCGACTCGAACGCTTGGGTGTCACTAAGGCGTTGCGTTCGGCTGGCGTTAGGGAAGGCGAAGAAGTGAGAATTGGCGATTTTTCCTTCGAGTACTCGGATGACTCGGAGCAGATATTGCAATGAAGATAGTCGTCAAGATCGGGTCGTCGTCGCTGACCACGGTTACTGGCGATATCGACCATGGCGCGGTAGCCAAGCTCTGCGCTGAGGTAGCTGACCTTACAAACCAGGGCCACCAGGTAGTGGTGGTGACGAGCGCTGCGATCACCGCCGGTCTCGGGCCGCTCGGCTTCTCATCCGACACACGCCCCACTGAGCCTGAGTTGCTACGAGCCGCCTCCGCCGTTGGCCAAATTGCCCTGATGGCCACCTACAAAGGGCATCTGGCTTCGAACGGTTTGATGGCCGGGCAGGTGCTCTTGGCTCCCACCGACTTGTGGAACCGCAAGCGCTATCTGAAGAGTCGAGGCACCCTTCAAGCGTTGGTCGGTCGTGGAATTGTCCCCGTTGTCAACGAGAACGACGCAGTGGCCGACGACGAGATCCAATTCGGTGACAACGATCGGCTTGCCGCCCTGGTGGCGCATTTGATCGAGGCCGACGCGTTGGTTTTGTTGACCGACACCGCCGGGGTGTTCACCGCTGACCCTCGTCGCGACGCCGATGCGTCACTTATAGAGGAGATCGTTGAAGTCGATCAGCACCTTGAGTCGGTGGCAGGCGGTCCCGGCAGCATGGCGGGCCGTGGGGGAATGGCATCCAAGCTGGCGGCTGCCAAGATTGCATCGTGGTCCGGTGTGGAGACGACGATTGCCAAAGCCGACCGCCCAAACGTCATTGCCGACTCCGTCGGTGGCATTGCCGGAACAGGAACGGTATTCAGGGCCCGACAACAACGGTTGCCGGCCCGGAAACTGTGGATTGCCTTCGCTGTGCCGGCTTTGGGCCGACTGATCGTGGATGCCGGCGCGCAGACCGCCCTGGTCGACGACCGACGGTCGTTGCTGCCGGCAGGGATAAAGAAGGCCGAGGGGTCGTTCCGAGCCGACGATGCTGTCGAAGTGGTCGGGGAAGACGGTGCCGTGTTCGCCAAGGGCTTGGTGAAATGGGATCGAACCGACATCGACGATCACTCTGGCCAATCAACCCATGAGCTGCCCGACGAACTGACTCGAGAAGTTATTCATCGCGACGGCATGGTGATGTTGCCTCGCTGAGCCGATTCGGCGGTCAGTCAGCGACGCTGACCATAATTCGCTCGGCCGTGAATGCGCTGAGCCCGACGATGTTGCCGCTCACATCCAGGGTCGTCGTTCCATCCGGTGCCTTGGTGATGATCTTGGCGGTGGCTCCCGGTTGGAGATGATTTTCTTCCAGAAACTCGAGTAGGCCGGGGGTGAATTCCAGCTCCTCGGGAATGCGGGTGACGATGAGTTCGGCGTCAGCGTCGGCTTCGACCAGGGTCACCGCATCAGGTTTGACGTAGCCGGAACCGGGAATGGGGTTGCCGTGCGGGCAGGTGGTCGGGTCGCCCAACTGGTTTACGATCGCTGCCTCGACTCGGGGGCTGATGACGTGCTCCCATTTGCCTGCCTCGTGATGCGCCTCGGCCCACGAAAGATTGAGGACGTCGGTCAGAAAGCGTTCGGCCAGTCGGTGGCGACGGACCATGGTTTGGGCCAGGTTCTTGCCTTCAGCGGTTAGCTTGATCTCGCTGTCGTCGATGGTCACCAAGCCGTCGGAGCTCATGCGGCGAATCATCTCTGATACCGCCGGTCGGGAGACGTCCAAGCGCTCGGCGATCCGGGCTTGGATGACGGTCAGTCCGTCTTCAGCCAATTCGAAGATGGTCTCGCAATACTCCTCGTATGCGGGGTGGTGCTCCGGCGAGGTGTATTCGGTCATATCTTAACTATACACGTTGCCACCCGACCGGTAGTAAGTGGGATGCCGGTCAAACGTCGCATCCCCATATACTGTGACATCTGACCGCTAAACGAATGCTGATAAGTGCACCTAACAGATAGCGGCTGGTTGGTACCATCCGCAAGATGATTTTGAGAACTGTCGTACGCCTTGCTTTACCCGTGGCGCTTGTGTTGTCCCTCGGGGCCTGCGCCGGTGGCAGCGAAGAGTCGGTGACGGTCTATTCCGGGCGCAACGAAGACCTGATGGCTCAGGTTCTAGAAGACTTCACTGCCGAAACTGGTATTGAGGTCAGGGTGCAGTACAACGAATCTGACGTGCTGGCCCGCCTCATCGCCGAGGAAGGTGACCAATCACCGGCCGATCTGTTCTTGTCCCAGAGTCCGGGAGCCGTCGGGTTCCTCGATCAGGCCGGGCTGCTGAGTGAACTTCCTGACAGCGTCCTCAATCAGGTGGACGAGGGAACTCGCGATGATGATGGGCGCTGGGTAGGGGTTAGCGGCCGGCAGCGGGTGCTGGTGTACAACCCGGATCTCGTAGAAGCATCCGAGTTGCCTGACTCGGTTCTTGACTTGACCGACCCTGCTTGGTCCGGTCGCCTAGGTGTGGCGCCAGCCAACGGCTCGTTCCAAGACTTTGTCACCGCCATGCGCTTTGAACTGGGGGAGGAGACCACGGCCGGGTGGCTGAGCGACATCAATAGTAACGATGCGCAGACGTACGCCAAGAACAGCGCAATCGTTGAGGCTGTTGGACGAGGTGAAGTAGCCGCCGGTTTGGTCAACCACTACTACAACTTCAGAGCTCAAGCCGAGAATCCTGATCACCCGGCTCTGAACCATCAGTTTGCTACCGATGATGTTGGCTCGGTTCTCATCGTGACGGCGGCAGCCAAGTTGACCAGCTCCGAAAACGAGTCGGCCGACAGACTGCTCGAGTGGTTGCTGTCGGAGCCTGCTCAGCGCTACTTTGCTGATGAGACGTTCGAGTATCCACTTGCGTCTGGAATGGAACCTTCCGGGGTCATTCCGCCGGCCACGTTTGGTGACGTTGGCTCCATTGACTTGGAAGAGCTTGAGGGTGGTCTGACCGCCACACGTGAGCTTATTATCGAGGCCGGTTTTGAAGGCTAATCGGTGAGGGCGGCAAGCGCCGGGTCGTTCCAGTGGTTGGCGGCTGATCGGCCACCGCTAAAGGCGTTCGTTGTCGCGGTCGCGGTAGCCTTCGCCCTGCCCGCCGCCTACATCTTGCTCCGCACGTTTCAAGTCGGAGCTCTTAGTGGTCTGAGTGACACGTTGGCGCCCACCGGGCGTAGCGTCATCTTGGCGGTGACAGTCTCGGCCGCCGCTGCCGCTATCGGCACGTTCTTCGGTTGGGCGGTCACCTCTAGCGACACCCCGTCGATTGGTGCCCTGCGAACCGTTTTGCCGCTGGCGTTGGTCCTCCCGTCGTTTGTTGGAGCCGCCGCCTACCTTGCCGCCTTTGCCCCCGGTGGGATTCTTCACGAGGCGTTGTCTGCGCTGGTCGACCTTAATGTGTCGCTGTTCGGCGGCGAGCCGCTTGGTCCAATCCGGCTACGGGGATTTTGGCCGTCGTGGCTGTTCCTCACGCTCTTCACTTTTCCCTATGTGTTGTTGCCGGTTATGGCGAGGGCGAGGTCGTTATCCGGGTCGTTGCACGAGTCGGCGCTACTGTTGGGTCGATCCCAATTCGAAACGTTCTTCGCTGTCACGGTCCCTCAACTTCGACCGGCGATACTCAGCGGAACGCTGCTGGTCTTCCTGTACACGCTGTCGGAGTTCGGGGCGGTACAACTACTGGGGTACGACACGCTGACGAGAGTTGTCTTCGCCTCGTTTCTTGCCGACCAGGGTGTTTCGTTCCTGGCCGCCGCCATTTTGATGCTCCTCGCCGTGGTCGTGGTGCTCATTGAACGTTCGGTCGAGTCAAGTTCCCGCCCCGACGCCAGAGCGGATTCGAGCCATGGCGCCCACGTCAGCCTGGGTCGCTCTCGCTGGCCGGTGGCGTTGCTCGGCTGGACGGTTGTGCTGTTCGCTCTGGTTGTACCGGTCACCAGCTTTCTCCTGTGGGCCGCTAGAGGTCTTGTGGACGGTCGGGTCAATCTCGGACGGCTTCCCCCGGCCATGTTCAACACTGCAGCGGCTGGTTTGGTGACGGCGGCATGCACCATCATGGTGATGGTGCCGGTGGCCACGTTGTCGATCCGATCGCGTTCGCGGTTGACGGCTGTTTGCACCACGGCGGTACTGACCGGCTTTGCCCTTCCAGGTGTGGTGCTGGCACTTTCGATGGTCTTTTGGACGCTCAACACTCCCGGGTTTTCGTGGATGTATCAAACGTTGCCTGCGCTGATCGCGGTGTACATCGTTCACTTCGGCGCTCAGGCGCTGGGCTCGGCTGAGAACGCCGTTCGAGCGGTCCCGGCCAACGTGCGCGAGTCCGCTTCGTTGCTGGAGCCGCAACTGTTGAGGCGCTTTGGAAGAGTGCAGCTTCCATTGATGCGGCCCGGCCTGATTTCCGGCGCCGGGCTAGTTCTACTTTCGACCGTCAAAGAGCTTCCGGCCACGCTTTTGCTGGCCCCTATTGGCTTCGATACGCTGGCCACCAGAATCTGGTCCGGGTACGCCGAAGGCTTTTACGCCGAAACGGCGGTCCCGGCACTTGTGCTCCTGGCAGTGTCGGGAGTTCTAACCTGGTTGTTTGTGATTCGCTCTGGATTTCGCTCCCGGACGGAAGGCCCCGGTCAGTCGTGACCAAACGAGATGCAAGCCGACAGGGATCGGTTGAAGCCGATCCGATGTTCGCCAAGGTCTCTTTGGCCGAGGTGTCGGTTGGCTATGAGCCTGGTCGCCCGGTGCTGCATCACGTTGACTTGAGCATTGAGCCGGGTGAGATTCTGTCGCTTCTCGGTCCGTCAGGTTGTGGCAAGAGCACGTTGCTTCGAGCCATTGCCGGCCTTCAGCCGCTCAGCTCGGGGAGCATTGAGATCGGTGGGGTCACGGTCGATGGACCTGGGGTTCACTATGAACCACACCGTCGTCGAGTCGGGATGGTTTTCCAAGACGGGGCGCTCTTCCCGCATCTGACCGTGAGCGAAAACATCGAGTTCGGACTGCGAGGCGTAGACGACGCTTCCTCCAGAGTGGCTGAGCTTCTCAAGATCGTGGAACTGGAAGGTTTCGCCGATCGCCGGCCCGACACCCTTTCGGGTGGTCAGCGGCAGCGGGTCGCATTGGCTCGTGCGTTGGCACCTCGACCATCGGTCTTGCTTTTGGACGAGCCGTTCTCGGCTCTGGATCCGGGAATGCGGGTGCAGCTTCGACGCGACGTTCGTCGAATCCTTTCCCAGGTCGGCATAACCGCCATCGTCGTCACCCATGACCAGGACGAAGCATTCGTGCTCGGTGATCGTGTGGCCGTCATGCGTGATGGCCGTGTCCGCCAAATCGGGCCCTCAACCGAGCTGTATGACCGCCCGGATGACCGTTGGGTGGCCGAGTTTGTCGGCGAAGCCAATTTGATCACTGGTGTTCTGCAAGGGGACGCCGAGGTGTCGACTGCGTTCGGTCTGCATGCGGTGCATGCTCCGCAGCCTGGCTTTGAGGCAGAGGGCCAGGTTGATGTTCTCATCCGGCCTGAGCATCTTGTGGTAGTTCCTGGCGGCCCGGCGACCCATGAAGGATCGGACCGGCCGACCGTTCGGGTCCATGTGGAGTCGGCCGAATACTTCGGCCACGACGTGCTCTATGAAGTAACTGGCGCTGACCAGCTCTTCTCTGTCCGGAGCACCGACACCAGCCTGTCACCCGGAGACGCGGCGTTTGTTCGCTATGTCGGACCGCCGGTGCAGATTTGGCGTCGTTCAACGACCGAGGGATAAAACGACTGTCGCCCCGCCGGTGACGACGGGGCGACAGTAACAGAATGTACGTTCTGTGGGCTTGTTCTAGCCTTCGCCCGGCTGCGGTGCGGCTTCGGCGATTGCCTCCGACACCTGGGTCTCGGCTCCGGCGGATTCGATACCAAGTTGAGCTCGAATCTCGCTAAGCCGTGACTGGGCTTCGACGTTCAACGAGGCCTGTTCGACCTCTAGCATCCGGCCTTCGACAGTGTTCTCGGACAGCTCGGCGGCGCCCTGCGCCTTGGCGTAGCGCTGCTCGATCTTGTTTCGGACTTCCTCCATCGAAGGCGTGTCCTGACCGACCTGCTCGGACAGCGAGTCCATCGCCGTGTTGAGCTGCTCCTGCATCTTGGCCTGATCAAGCTGCGACAAAAGCTTCTGGCGTTCGCTGAGCTTCTTCTGCAACATGGCGGAGTTCTGGTTGACCGCTTGCTTGGCCTTGTCCGACGCTGCGCTGGCCTGCAGGTGGAGTGACTTCAGATCCTCGACCTCGCGTTCCAACGCAATCATTCGGTTGGCGAACGACTCAGCCGTCTGGGTGTACTGGACCATCTTGGTCTCGTCACCGCGTTTTTGAGCGTCGTCGGCCATCATGACTGCTTGCCGGGCGTTGGCGCTGACCTTTTCGTAGTCTTCCATCACCCGGTTGAGCTTGATCTCAGTTTGCTTTTGGTGGGCAATGACGTTGGCCGCCTGCTCTTTGAGCTGACGATGTTGCGTCTGCGCCTCTTGGATGGCCTGCTCCAGCTGAATCTTTGGATCAGCCCGGGCTTCGAAGTCGCCCGAGAGCTTTGTTGCCATGTAACTCCACCAGCGTTGAAACACCTTAATCATGGTTTCGATGCTAGTCCCGAAAGCGACCGAACGCCTTGCATCCAGAGGATTCCGGCATAGGTCGCCAGGCCAACGATGGCGATGAGGACGGCATCGATGGGGGAGGGCAGCGGCACTAGGCGAATGCCGACCATAGCGACGAAGGCGCCGACAGATGAAGCGGCGATGGGTTTGAACCAGCCGGACGAGACTGCCTTAGCTCCTTCGCGGCCCAGTTTGGATCGGACCCGTGCCCGCAGCAGTATCCACTCCACCCATGCGGCACAAGCTGATGCCAGTCCGAGGCCGACGACGCCGAGATGCGGAATCTGCATCTCGATGTTCTCCTGCAAACGTCGGGCCTCAGGTACTCGTTCAAACGGTGGCCAGTGGGGGAAGCTGTCGAATTGAACAACTTGGGTGCCGTCGAAGGTGAGCCAATCGAGCTGCAACATCAGCAGCACGCTGAGTACGGCGCTGACGGCAACACGAATGACAGCGATTCGGGCTGGGCCTTTCACGTCACCGATGCTGTACAACGTGTTCTGGGTGACTCTGGCTGTCATGGCGGCCGGTAGTCCTAAGGCCATTGCCATAAGCAGGTAGCCGAGCACAGCGATGTCGGGTTCTGCGATCGAACGCCCAAGCAACCGGGAGGGCCAGCCGTAGAGGGCGTCGACGAAGACCGGGGCTGCCGCAAGGTAGGCAACGGTGATGAAACCTGCCGGGAGAAGGACCCTACGCAAAGCGGGGGTGAGCCGGGCGGCGAGGGCGTCCAGTCGATCCGATGACCTGGACATTTCGGCCAGTTCGGAGGCGGCAACACTGAAACCGAACAGTGAGATTGGCGTGATGTAGAGCGGAAGCGCCAGCAGGTACAGGCCGACCGCTTTGACCACGATGGCGGCCAACAGAAATTGATCAATGAAACTGGAGAACTGAATAACGCCTCGAGCCCCGACAGCGGGGATAAACCGATTCACGACATCTTTGACATCGGCGTCGCGTCGAACGCCTAGGCGCAGAGCCGGTAGCAGGGATTTCGTGGTTCGAAGCTGCACTGCGGTTTGCAGAATGCCACCGCCCACGACAGCCCACGCCAGGGCGACAACGGCATCGACGTCGGTCCACACCAAGATGGCGGCGAGGAGTAAGACAACGATCTGAGCGGCGTTCCAGGCCACCGGCGAGACGTAGGACAAGAAGAATCGTCGGTGGCTGTTCAGTACGCCGAGGCACCACGCCGACACCACCAGGAAGCCGATGCCGACGGTGGTGATGCGGAACAGCTGCACGGTGAGGTCGAAGCGGGCCGGATCACCCTCCCAGCTAGTGACCAGGGCGACGATTGGCGCGGCTGCGAGTACCGCCGCCAGCACAATTACTCCGGTGACGAGGACCAGCAGGGTAAGGACGGCTCCGGCCAGTCGACCAGCTCGTTCCTCTTCCCCGTCTTCCACCAGCTTGGCGTAGACCGGTATGAATGACGCCGAGAGCGATCCTTCGCCCAGCAGGTTCTGCAGCAGGTTGGGAAGGCGCATCGCGAACCCGAACGCGTCAAGCGCTGTGCCGGTTCCTACCACCGCACCGAGGACAACCGTCCTCACAATGCCGGCGATTCGGGACAAGAAGATGCCCGCGGCTACGGCGTTGGCCCCACCCAGGCGCCGCTTGGTTGTCATCTACGCCGAGTCGCCGTCGGAACCGGTTCCGTCGGTGTCCAAGGCCGACTCGCGATCGGACTCGGTCGGCACGGCGGCGATGTCGGCCGCCTCAAGCGTGGTCAGGTCATCGTCGGTCGGCTCGGCGACGTCGACCAGCCGCTGGGCGTGGCGGGAAACGGCGGCCTCGAAAAGATTGCGAGCCAGTCGGCCGTTGCCGAAGCCTCGGCCCCGGTCGTGCGCCCCAAACCAGACCTTGGCCGCTTCCTGGGCGTCGTCGGTCAGCGTGTAGGTCCCACCGTCGGCGATGATGAGCAGGATGTCGACCAGTTCGGTGTCGCTGTAGTCGGGGAAGTAGATGGTCTTGGGGAACCGGCTTTGGAAACCGGGGTTGGTGGAAACCAGCTCCGCCATTTCCTTCGGATAGCCGGCCAGGATCACGACCGTGGTCTCCCGCCGATCCTCCACGTTTTTCACTACCGCGTCGATGGCTTCGCGGCCGAAGTCTTTCTCACCGCCACGGGTGAGCGAGTACGCCTCATCGATGAGGAGCACGCCACCGTCGGCACGGTCGAAGACTTCGGAGACTTTGGTGGCGGTCTGACCTACGAAGCCGGCGACCAGTCCGCTTCGGTCGACTTCGACCAGTTGGCCTCGTTCGACGACACCCAGCGATCGATAGATGCGGGCCAACAGGCGGCCCACCGTTGTCTTCCCGGTGCCGGGGTTGCCGCTGAAGATGAGGTGGTTGTTGCTGTCGACGACCGGCAGGTCTCGCTCCTCGCGAAGCTTTTGAATTCGAAGCAGCGCTGAGAGCAGCCGGACTTCCTCTTTGACCTGATCGAGACCGATGAGGGCGTCCAACTCGGCGAGAACGTCTTCGATAGGTTCGGCAGGCTCAGTGGGTGCGTCGGCTTCGACCGCAGCGTCGGCCGCGGCCTGTTCGGCGTCTTGGGTGTCACCGGTGCCGGTCGCCGCCTGCGGGCCTCCGGACGTTGAAGCGGGGAGAGCGGCCATGAGGAGCCGTTGGAATTCAACCAGCGCCTTCAACTCGGCATCGGCCGTGAATTGGTCAAGCGAGATAACAGTGTGGGCGAGGGTCATGGCCTCGTCGTAGTACAGCCGGGCGAACGCAGTCCGACGGGTGGTGTCCACCTGGCGAAGGGTGACGAAAAGATCTGATGGTTTGGCCAACCACTGACGCTTGCCGACCACGAGGTCATTGCGTCGCAGTGCGTCCGGCGTGGCCATTCCCGACAGCACGTCGTGGTGAGCGAAAGCGGCGACGATGGCCCACAGCTCGTCCTCGCTGTGGCGCTGGTCTGCGTCGACAAAAGCGAGACACAAATTGAACGCCTCGACGATGGCGTCACGCTCAAGCTTCTTCTGCTCCACGGTCGTACCGGAGGCCGCCTGCCGGAGTGCGCCCCCGACGGTCTTGGCGAACCGATCGACCGCTTTGGTCA
>CALJMD010000323.1 GCA_937981915.1 uncultured Acidimicrobiales bacterium | reverse complement strand
GCGGGTCGAAGACCTCACCGTGGAGTTTCCCGTAGGTCGGGACAAGACGGTCAAAGCCGTGAGCGGCATCAGCTTCGACATCGCCAAAGGTGAGACCCTTGGATTGGTCGGCGAGTCTGGCTGTGGCAAGTCGACAACGGGCCGGGCCATCCTGCAGCTCCCGGCACCGACCTCAGGCCAGGTTGTCCTGGACGGAACAGATCTGACCACGCTCGACGGGTCAGCAATGCGACGGCACCGAACCAAGCTGCAAATGATCTTCCAAGATCCGATCTCGTCGCTGAACCCGAGACGACCGGTTGGAGAGGTCGTGGCCGAACCGCTACAGGTGTGGGGTCCCGAGGACTCCGACGAACAGTGGAAACTGGTCAGCGAACAACTTGAAGCGGTTGGCATCGACCCCGACGTGGCCAAAGACAAATATCCTCACGAGTTCTCCGGCGGACAGTGCCAGCGAATCTCGATCGCCCGGGCCCTGGTCATGGAGCCCCAACTGATCATCTGTGACGAACCGGTCTCGGCCCTCGATGTATCGGTGCAAGCGCAGATCCTCAACATGTTAAAGACGCTCAAGGATCGCTACGGCCTGACCCTGGTATTTATCGCTCACGATCTTGCGGTGGTCAAGAACATCAGCGATCGGGTGGCAGTGATGTACCTGGGCAAGATGTGCGAGGTCTCCGAGTCCGACGAGCTCTACGCCAAACCGGCCCACCCGTACACCCAGCTCCTGCTGGAGTCCATCCCGGTCCCCGACCCAACAGCCGCCCTCGACACCACTTTGCAGGGCGAGGTGGAACTACCGTCACCACTGGCGCCGCCATCGGGTTGTCGATTCCGCACTCGCTGCCCTCTGGCCGACGAAGTGTGCGAACAAGAAGAACCACAAATGCGCAAGGTGAGCGACGACCACTACGTGGCCTGCCACCACCCGTTGATCGAGCCCGACTCGTCATCGGAGACCGACGTCGAACTGGTGTGATCGGAGTCACAGATCTACACTCGCGGAACGCCCGAGATCCGGTCGGGCCAAGTCTGACATTCAAAGCAATCTGAAGCAGATGAAACTGAGAAGGGGAGACAATTGAGCGAACGACTAGATGGACGGCTGGCGCGCCTGTTGGCAGCGCTAATGGCCTTTGCGCTGCTGGGCGCGGCCTGCGGAGGCTCTGACGACGGGGACGCAGCCCCGGCCGACGAGGAGACCGCGGCCGAAGAATCCGAGGGCGACGCAGCCGAAGAGGAGGTAGCCGAAGCCGGTGACGAAGCCGAAGGCGACGTCGACACCGAGATCGAGGAAGAGACCGGAGATCGGGTCTCCGGCGGTGAACTGGCCGTCGGCCTCGAAGCCGAACTGCCGGGCATGCGCCCCTGGGAGGACACCTGCGCCTCCGCCTGCTACAACATCTTCATCACCATCTACGACAAGTTGATGGAATCAACCGAAACCGGCCAATACGAGCCGTGGCTGCTTGAGTCGATTGAACCCAACGAAGACTTCACCCAGTGGGTCGGCACCCTTCGCAGCGGCATCACCTTCCACAACGGCGTCGAGTTGACGGCACAGTCGCTGGTCGACATGTTCGCCATCCAGCAGACTGGTTCACAGTCTCAGTCGCAGATCGCGGCATCAAACCTGGCCACGGTGGACGCCACCGGTGACCTCGAAGTGACCTACGGGTTGAGCCAGCCGAACTCGGCGTTCCCCGCCTACCTGTCACGAGCACAGCTCGGAATGGTGTTCGAACCGGGTGCAGCCGCCGACCCCGACGCGTTCAACGCCGCTCCGGTCGGGACCGGACCGTTCGCCTTCGAAAGCCGGGATCTGGACAACGAAACCATCGTGGTTCGAAACGCCGACTACTGGGGAACCGACGCCAACGGCACCCAGCTCCCCTACCTGGACAAGATCTCGTTCCGCCCGATCCCCGACGAGGGAACCCGGTTGGATGCCACCTTGTCCGGTACCACCCAGGTCGCTCACACCTTGCGACAGAACACCATTCGTGACGCTCGCACCGAGCGCGACGGCGGCGCCGAAATCACCTTGTTCGAGTTCCAGGGCAGCAACGTCGGTGGGGGCATGTTCAACGTGTTGGTACCGCCGTTCGACGACGTACGAGTCCGCAAGGCACTGGTTCACCTGACTCCACAGGATCAGGTAATCGAAGCCCTGGGCGGCACCGGAATCTCGCTGCCGGGAAGCCAATGGTTCAGCCCTGATTCACCGTGGTACTCCGAAGCCGCAGCGGCGGCCTGGCCCCAGTTCGACTTTGAAGCTGGCAAGGCCCTGCTGGAAGAGTACGTGAACGATCCGGAGCGCTCGGACGGCAAGGCAGTCGGCGAGAAGATCGAATACGAGCTCTCGTGCCCGCCCGACCCAACGCTGATCGCGGCAATGCAGGTCGGCTTCGAGGTGGCGACATCAACCGAGCTGGTCGACATCAACTTGACCAACTACGACCAGCAGACCCACATCAACTACGCACTCGGTGCGGAGAACGGGTTTGTCGGAAGCCACGGTGCTCACTGCTGGCGCTTCTCTGACGACAACGATCCGTCGGTGACCATCAACCCGGCCTTCGCTCCGCCGACAGCCGAGATCGCCGAAGCCGCAGGTATCCCTGACGTTGTCTCGCCGTTGAACTTCGCCAACTACTTCGACGGTGACGTCTTCCAGGCAGCCGTGGGTGCAACTCGAACCGACAACTTCGAGGAGCGCAAAGCACTGTACGAAGCCATCAACTTGAAGCTGGCTGAAGATGTTCCGCTGTGGTACTCGGGTTACACCGCTACCGCACTCATCACCGACGCCTCGGTGCAGGGTCTGGTCTCGTGGGAGCTGCCCAGCGGCACCCTCGGCCAGGGCATGCCCAACGCCGAAGGTCGCTGGCATCAGGTTTGGATCGGCTAGGGCCGACCTCGGTAGGTATTGACCGGGAGGAGAGACCCATCATGACAAGGATTTCATGGCGAGAGTTCTAGGTATCCGGCTGCTTCGGCTGGTGGCAACACTATTCGCCGTGACGTTTCTATCGTTCTTGATGACGTCGCTCCTCCCGGGCGACCCCGCAGTCGCTGTACTCGGGGTCGAGGGGATACAAAACGAGGAGCTTCTTCTAGAAGTTCGAGAGGAACTGGGCCTCAACGAGCCACTTCCCGTCCGGTATGCGAACTGGCTGGGTCGGGCGGTTACCGGCGATCTCGGCGAGTCATATATCAATCGGGGTGTCCCAGTTGCTCAAACCATCCAGGAGCGGATTCCAGTCACTGCTCAACTGGCGGTCATGGCGATTGTTATTGCCATCTTGTTGGCAATTCCCCTCGGTGTGCTCGGGGCCTACAAGGAGTCCCGTTGGCCTGACACGTTCTCCTCGGCGTTCGCTCAGGTCGCCTTATCGGTGCCCAACTTCATCACCGGCATCTTTTTGATTTGGCTGTTCTCGGTCACGCTCAGATGGCTGCCTGCATCCAATTGGACCCGACTGTCGGACGGAGTGTGGGGAAATTTCAAAACAGCGATCATGCCTGCCACCGCGCTGGCCATGACACAAATGGCCATCTTCTCCCGACTGGTTCGATCCGACATGATCGCCACCCTTCAAGAGAACTTCGTGTTAGCCGCCAAAGCCAAAGGGCTGACCGATCGTTTCATTTTGCTTCGCCATGCGCTGCGCCCAAGCTCGTTGAGTCTGATGACCATCCTGGGCATCAACTTTGGCGCTCTGCTGGGTGGCACGGTTGTTATCGAAACCCTCTTTGCCATTCCCGGCTTGGGGTTCCGCCTCATCAACGCCATCAGCCAGCGTGACATCATGGTCATCCAGGGAATCACGGTCTTCATCGCCGTTGTCTACGTGGTTGTCAACACCTTGGTTGATCTGCTGTACGCAGTGGTCGACCCCAGAATTCGTAGGAGCTGACGGTGAGCGACCCAACTCTCATCTCCCCCCTGGCCGACGTGGGCGTCCCCACGGCGGCCGCCGCCCTCGATGCTGCACCGTCGAGGTCGCGATTTGCCTGGTTCACCGATATGCCACGGCTGGTCAAGGTCTCTGCCGTGTGGCTGATGCTTGTCGTGTTCGGGGCCATCTACGCCAAGTTGGATGAAAGCGTCTTCGGTGGTGCGTTGCCGCTTCAGGACCCCAACCTGCAGACCAACAACTTCGACGTCAACACCGGCGAGTTCGGAACCGGCGAACCACTGGAGGGCATTTCGTTCAACCACTGGTTGGGAACCGACGCCATTGCCCGCGATACGTTCTCCCGTCTGGTGCATGGGGCCTGGGTCAGCCTGATCGTCGCCGGTGTCTCCGCTGCGTTCGGCGTCATCATCGGTGGATTTATCGGTTCACTGGTCGGCTACATTCGAGGCCGGCTGGAAACCGTGGCCATGGCCGTCATCGACGTGATCTTGGCCTTCCCGGCTCTTGTGTTATTGCTGGCGCTGGTCTCGGTCTTTGAAGTTCGCAGTCTTGGCCTCATCAGTTTCGTGATCGGCGTGCTGTCCATCCCGGCCTACACCAGAGTGGCCCGGGCCAACAGCCTGGCCATCTCGAACCGGGAGTTTGTGCTGGCGGCCCAAGCCATCGGCACTCGTCGCCGTCAGATCCTGTTTCGAGAGATCATCCCCAACGTGCTTCCCACCCTGTTGGCCTACGCCATGGTGGCCGCTGCTTTTGTGGTCGTGGTCGAAGGGTCACTGTCGTTCCTTGGTCTTAGCGTGCAGCTTCCGCAGTCAACGTGGGGCAACATGATCAACCAGGCCCGCCGCGACATCAAAGCCAACATCGCTCAGGTTCTGTGGCCTTCGCTGGCGCTCACCCTGACCGTCTTGGCCCTCAACCAGGTTGGCGACTACTTCCAACGCCGCAGCGCAGTACGACAAAGCTCGCTGTAAGCCGGCGGCGATCGTCCGGACCGGTCGCTCAGCGGGCGAGCTCTTCGAGGGCGTTCCATTCGATTGCGTGGCGGCCGTGGCGATTGAGCATCATGGTGAACAGGGCGTCGCCGCGCTCGGTGGCAGCAGCCATCAACGTCGCCGCGGTGGCGACAGCCAAGCCGTGCAACGAGGCAATGGCGTAGTCACGCAAACAGTCGTCGTGGCCATAATCGATTCCAACCGCTGACAATCGCTGGCGGTAGTCAGCCAGTGTGTCTCGTTCGATCTGGGCTCGACGGTTCGGGGCCAGCGCACCGCCGAGCAAATAGGCGATGTCGGTTACCCCGCGCCCCATCCGCAGTGTCTGCCAGTCGACGACCACCAACGGCCTGGGCGAGTCGGCCGATCCGTACATGAAGTTGTCAGGGCGAAAGTCGCCGTGGACAAGCGTCGTAGGTTCGGACTGGTGGAGGGCCAACTCGTCGGACACGTCACCGAATCGACCGAGTAGCTCGTCGATACCGTTATCCAGTCCGCCACCGAGACGTTCAACCACGGACGGCAGAAATGCCTGCAACATTGCCTTGGTCCGCGTCGCTCGACCCTCGCGATCACCGGTGAGCGTCGAGAACGGTTCGTCGCCGGCCCGCCCCCATGCCGGGGCCTGCAGGGCGACGACTTGCTCGACGGCGTTGTTCAGTTGTGATCCGTCGGGCTCGGTGAACTGATCCCCGGGCCGGTGGCCGGTCATGTCCTCCAGGAGAAAGGCGAAGTCCGGGGCCGCTTCGTCAAAGTGAAGGCCGAACGACTGGGCCGAGGCCACGCCGGTTTCCGACGCCACCGACCGGTAGAAGTGGAACTCGGCGGCATAGGGCCCGTGACCGAATCCGTATTGGCGTGTCGTGTCATCGGTGGACGGAACTTTGACTACCACCGACGGCGGTCCGGCCCCATCGTGCCAGGCGACGTTGAAACGAGCGGTCCGCGACATCTGTCCGGTGCCGAGGAACGAGTCAAAGGTGACGACCGGCAGCTCGGCAACTCGACGATGTTCGGCCAGCTTCTCCGCTACCCAGCGAGGTTGAAGGCCAACAGCGGATTGATCGGTCGCCATGTCAGCCTGCCCCATCCAGGATCTGGTCGAATCCGTAGGGCTGGTACGGCCCGATGATCATATGTTCCAGCGCGCCGACGCCTCGCCGCCCGTCGTTGTCGGCAGCCTCGACAATGCTCTGCACATGAATGTTGTCCGGCGACAACGGGTCAAGGGAGTCGGGGTCAAAACTCTCGCCGCCGACCGCCAGCTCGCCCTTCCACATACCCTGCCCCCACTCCCGGTGACCGTAGCCCAACCCTTTGAACTGAAACCGCAGGCCCGGTGTCAGCGTGATGGTACGAACGACGCCATGCAGATCGATCAGATCTAGTTCGGCTGCCTCTATCCATCGGGTCCCGGGCGTGTAGTCAAGTCGATGCACGGCGGTGGCCATGACGGTGGCAACGTCTTCAGTCTCTGCAGGGACGTCTTCAGCCGCTTTGTGGAGCGGGGCGGTCAGTGCTTCTCGGATCAGGGCTTCCCCTTTGGGTCCGTCGAAGAAGACAGCGTGGCTGATGTGGTCGTCCCAGTGGAGGGGAGCCCACAGGAAAAAGAACGAGCCAAGTGGGTGTGGCGCCCCGACTTGTAGTCGCTCCCCCACCGGTCGAATCCCCCACGACCGATCCTTGGTCGCCCTCCACGTCTCGTTGTCGACGATCAGCTCGCCGCCCGGGTAGGAGACTGTTCCCGTCCAGCGCCCGAACTGGGCGAACCGGGTGGCGTCCATCAGCACCTGTTGGCGCCGCCGTAGTGTCTGTCGCCCTTCTTCAATGGCCGATGTCCGGGCCGAGAACGTCAGATCGCAGGCGACGCCGCTCTCGTTGTCATCGATGATGACTCGTGTTTGTCGCAGCGGTTCAACAACCTCGAGCCGGAACGGGCCGATTGTTGTGTCGGTTCGTTCGCTGGGAGCGCGGCGAGAAGCGTAAAAGCAGTGTTGAAGCCCGCCAGCCTCACGGACGCTGAAGTGGCAGTCCATGATGTCTCGATGAGGGTAGACGGCCATGCCGAGACCGAAATAGGCCGAACCATCGCTGCGGTATCCGTTGAACCAGGTCCGGTCGTAGAAGTTGGGATTTGAGGTGGCCGGGTGGGCTACTGGCTCCGGGGTCTGATGAATCGGATAGTCGTCCAGCTGGTTCAGCACGGTTTCACGTTAGTTGCCCCCTTCAGCCGACACCGAATTGCCGAGCTGACGACAACCGCAGTCGACTACGGTCGGTTGGCATGGCTGAGCTTCCGTTTCCGACAGAGCGTCGAGATGCCTTTGGCCGTCATGCTGCGGCGTACAGTGACGGTCGCCCCGGCTACCCGAGCGACGTGTTTGATCAGCTTCGTCGAATCTGCGGGCTAGGACCGGGGTGTCAGGTCGTCGAGGTCGGTCCGGGCGCAGGGCAGGCGACCGGCGACCTACTTGAGGCCGGGGCGGAGGTGACCGC
>CALJMD010000322.1 GCA_937981915.1 uncultured Acidimicrobiales bacterium | reverse complement strand
ATCAAGCACAAGTGCGCCGACATGCTACTCGAGGTGGAATCGGCGAAATCAGCCGCCTACTACGCCATGTGGTGCGCAGCGGAGATGAATGATGAGTTGCCGTCAGTGGCGTCACTGGCCAAGGCCTACTGCTCGGAGGCGTACTTCCATTGCACCGCAGAGAACATTCAGATTCACGGCGGAATCGGCTTCACCTGGGAGCACCCGGCCCACCTGTATTTCAAGCGGGCAAAGAGCTCGGAGCTGTTGTTCGGTGATCCGACGTACCACCGGGAGCTTCTAGCCCAGCGAATTGGCTTGTAGCACCGGGGTCGACTCAACGGCGTGTGGCCTAAGGTAGCCGCCGAGTCAAACCAGATTGAACAATAGGCACGTGGCCGGACTGTGGCGTACACCACAACCGGCCACTTGTCTTTTTGCCATGCGACCGCCGGTACGTTGGAGGCGTGGATCTCGCACTCGTTGCTGCGGTCATCGTTGCCCTTCTCTTGATCGGGGCTGTCGCCTTTATCGCTGTCGGCCATGCCGTCGGGGCGACCGAGTCGATGCCAGCTCAGATCATCATCGACGTCGAAGAGTCGGTTGAGTTTTGCGCTCAGGCACTACCGGATCATGTAACGGCCTCGCTGAGCTACGACGATCTGCGTCGCCTGTTGCGACTTCACCTGGAATGGATTCAGGCCTATCACTGGGCGCCAGCCTCCCGCGATGCAACCCCGATCGTGTTTGAGCAGTTTGATCCTGTCGCCTATGTGATGGAACGCTGCCACGTCATTCACCTTGAGGTCACCGCAGAGGAGGCTGCCGCCGTCATCCAGGCCCACTCTGACTACCTGCAAGTGGCCGGAGCATTGCACATTGATGATCCCGTCGACGTGGAAGCCGATCTATCGGCAATGGGCCTCCTCGACAGCGCCAGCCCACAGACACCAATGCTGTCCACTACCGAACCCGGTGACGAAGAGCCAGCAGATCCCGCCGAGTAGCGACGAGCAGCTGCGTCGCCTCACTGAGCGCCAGCCCGTCTGCCCCCCTCCACTCGAATTCTCCTCCGGTCTTCGCTTTAGCCGAAGCTGCGGACTACTCTGTGTTCACTCCGTCGGTCAACACGGTTGATCAACGGGCCGCAGTCACTGAAGAAATTCACAGGGGAGACAACAGTGCCAGTAAGGCGCGCTACGGGCTGGATCGCATGACCGCATCGGGGGATGCGTCCGACATCGATCTTGATGATGTCAAAGATGGGGATACAAAAGACACTGAGGCAGGCTCGACATCTGACTCAACCGAGGTCGCGGGCGATGACATGTCAGTCACGCCGGACTCGACCAACTCACTCTTTCAACGTCTACACCCAATCGGCTGGGCGGCCGCCATTCTGGCGGTGCTGGCGGTCATCTCGACCATCGCCGGGCTCGATCTGCTGATTGGTCGCATGCCATGGTGGTTGTGGGCGCTGATCCTGGGCACCATTGCGGTGTCAACGGCACCGCAACTGCTGCACCGCTTGCGCATTTTCATCGAGAAGGTCTCAACGGGAACCGGCTACGTTGCGTTCGTTCTGGCCTGGCTGGTCTTCTTTATTCAAGTGTTCAATGTCGTCACCAGGTACTCCAACGACTGGTTCGATGCCGACATCCTCTTCGGGCAGACCGTCTCGATGGCCTGGATGGGCTTCGGTCTGCTCTTCTTGCTCGGAGCGAACTACGGCGTTAAGGCGGCGGTCAATCCCAGGGTCGACTTCTGGTGGGCCGAGTGGTCTAACAAGCGCAAAGCGTGGCTTGACTTCATCATGCACACGGTCTTCTTCTTTCCCTTTCTGGTACTCGGCCTTCGAGTCCTGCTGCCGTACGCCAAGATCTCACTGGGATTCCGTCCGTTCGCTAACGACGGCATGGGCGAGTGGCCGTCAGGCTGGCGGGTGTGGGAGACATGGGAGCAATCGGTGAACGCCGGTGAGCTACCGGTAGGACCGATTCAGGCGTTCCTTCTCGTCGGCTTCGTCCTCTGGGCGGCTCAAGTTTTCGCCGAGATGATCAAAACCGGTTTCGTCATCGCCGGACGCGACGATCTGGCCGACATTGCCGGCGCTGATGCGCCACTGAGGGTCGAATAATCATGATTGCCGCACAGCTCATTCAAATTCTGGGCCTCGACTTCGGGGTCTTCCTCTCCATCCTCATGTTCATCGCGTTCATGGTCTTGATCCTGACCGGGTACAACGTGGCGTTCTCGTTCGCAGCGACAGCCCTGGCATTCGCCTTCATCGGGGACATGTCCAATGCCATCAGCGTCAACACGTTTGACCCCGGAACGCTGTCCGGGCAGCTCCCCTCGAACTGGTCGAAGTCAATTGAAAGTCCAGAGCTGCTGGCCGTTCCGCTCTTTGTGTTGATGGGCGCCATCCTCGAACGGTCCGGTCTGGCCGAGCGGCTCCTCAACGCCTTCGGCTTGCTGATGGGATCGCTCCGCGGTGGCGTCGCCGCCGCTGTCATCGTGGTGGGCACGTTGCTCGCCGCCGCCACCGGCGTGGTGGCCGCCACGGTGATCGTCATGGGGTTGCTGTCGCTGCCGTCGATGGTCAAGCTCGGCTACGACCACAAGCTCGCGACTGGTGCGATCATCGCTTCGGGCACGCTGGCTCAAATGTTGCCGCCGAGCATTGTGTTGATTCTTCTCGCCCAAGAGCTTGGCGTCGGCATTCTCGGTTTGTTTGCAGGGGCGTTGATTCCCGGTCTTCTTCTTAGTGGGCTCTACATCGTCTACACGCTGGGCATTTCACTCATACGTCCCGAGGTCGGTCCGGTCATGCCGCCCGAACAGCGGCAGCTAAAAGGCAAGCCCAGCGCCAGGTCGGCGTTGATCATCGCCGTCAGTCTTGCCGCCACCGTCTTTCTCGTCGGCCTTCTCATCAGCCTCCGAGTCGCCATCATTGGTGCGATCGGCACGTTCGCTCTGTCGTTCGTGGTGGTCTTGATCGGCAACATGCTGATCGCCGAGGTACTCATCTCGATCGTTCCGGTTCTCGTCCTCATCGCCGGGGTCTTGGTGTCGATCTTCAGTGGCACGGCAACGCCGTCGGAGTCCGGTGCCGTTGGTGTTCTCGGTGCCCTGATCCTGTCCGCCCTCAACTACCTGTTTGATCGGATCCTGGCTCAAGATGGTGCTGAGCACATCGATCCTCGGTGGCGACTCGACTGGACGGCGATCAAAGAGTCTGCTCGCTCGACCGCAAACATCACGATCCTCGTGATGACGCTTCTCTTCTGCTCGCTGTTCTTCCGCCTCATGTTCCAGGAACTTGGCGGCTCGGCTCAGGTAGCCCAATGGCTTTCCGACATCCCAGGCGGCAAGGCCGGATTCGTGCTGGTGGCGATGGTTGCCATCTTCTTACTCGGTATCAACCTCGAGTTCCTGGAAATCACGTTCATCGTCGTTCCTATCTTCGTACCGGCGTTTGAGATCCTCGAGTTCACTCAACAAGAGATCGTTTGGTTCGCCGTCTTGATGGCCGTGAACCTGAACATGGCGTTCATCTCTCCTCCGGTTGGGTTCTCGCTCTTCTACCTGCAGAGCGTTGCCCCGCCCGAGGTCAAGACAGCTGACATTCACAAGGGCGCCTTTCCCTTCATGGGACTGCAAATCCTGGCGTTGTTCATCCTCGGGTTCATACCGGGCATCACGAACTTCTCCTATTGCTTCTTCAATCCGAACGCCCCGGCTTCGCTGTGCGAATCGGACGTGGCTGAAGCCGAAGCGGATGACCAAGACGCTCTAGGACCACCGGGCCTAACCAGAATCATCATCGATGGTTAGAACAAGATCTTCCAACAACCAAATCCATACTTTGAACACCTAGGGAGGCACCAAGTATGACCGTAGAAAATGAAAGCGAAGACACTCGGATTAACCGCCGATCGTTCCTCGCTCAAGCAGGCGTCGGCGTTGCCGGCTTCGCCGCAAGCTCGGCCATACTGGCTGCCTGCTCGACCACATCGGTCGATGAGGAGACCGGAGCGGTCAGCGACACCGAGCCTGAGGACACCTCGGACACCGCCAGCGATACCAGCGACGAAGAAACCGAAACCGTCACCGAGGTACAGAGTGACGGACCCGACTTGGAATGGAACATGGCCACCAGCTGGCCGACGTCCCTCGTTACGCTGTTCGGTTCGGCTGAAACGTTCGCTACCGAGGTTGGACGTCTAACCGGAGGCAAGTTCCAGATCAACCCCAAGCCGGCCGGCGAGATCGTCGGTGGTCTTGAGGTTCTACCGGCGGTACGTGACGGTGGCGCCGAGATGGGCCACACGGCTTCTTACTACTACGTGGGTATCAGCCCGGTTCAGCAGTTCGGAACCGCAGTTCCGTTCGGCCTCAACCAACGTCAGCAGAATGCCTGGCTTTACGAGGGTGGTGGCATTGATCTCCTGAACGAGTTCTACGCCGAGGAACATGGCATTATCGCTTTCCCCTGTGGCGCAACCGGTTGCCAGATGGGCGGTTGGTTCACCAAGGAGATCAACACCGTTGCCGATCTTCAAGGCCTGAAGATGCGTATCCCCGGATTGGCCGGCACGGTGCTGAACAATCTTGGTGGCGAGCAGGTCACCGTGGCTGGTGGCGAAATTCTCACCTCAATCGAAACCGGAGCGATCGACGCCGCCGAATTCGTGGGACCCACCGATGACTTGATCCTCGGCCTTAACGAACTCGGCTCGCAGCTGTTCTACTATCACCCAGGCTGGTGGGAACCGGGAACCGCTCTTGAGGTTCAGATTCCATTGGCATTGTGGGACGACCTGCCCGAGACCTACCAGGCAGCCATCCAGAACGCCGCCGCCCACGCCAACATGCGCACCATGGCCACCTATGACGTGTTGAATCAACGCGATCTGCAGGAGATCAAGGGATTCGCCGAGATTCGGGAGTTCTCACCGGAGCTCATGTCAGCGTTCAAGGAAGAGACCGAGAACGTCCTCGACACCATCGCTGCCGACGATCCTCGCTTCGCCGCCATCCTTGGACCGTGGCGCGAGTTCCGCGATGGCATCTTCGAGTGGCACGGCCTGGCCGAGCGCTCCTACCTGACTCAGCAAACACAGGTGTAGTGTTCCGGCAGTAACTACTGCCATCCAAAAGCTGTAACGATGGGCCGTCTCCTTATTAGAGGCGGCCCATCAGTATTTCCTCCAGCGTCTTGTCAGCTCGTTTGGTCGCCGTGTAGATGCGATCGCCGATTCGCCACTGAGAACTCACAAAGCTTGAACCAGTCTTTTCGATATAGGTCGACGGCTCATCAATCCACTCCACGAACCCGGTGGCTGCTTGGCGGATTCGGGATCCCGTCATCAAAGCCAATCGGTCACCGACCTCTGCGACCACCCGGGCATCAGTGGTCATAGCAGCGGTCATCAGGAGAACGCCAAAAGCTCCAAGCACCGCGGTGGACTGCATCAACCCGGCCAACATGGCGACGATGAATACAACCGCTCCTCCAGCGGTGGCAACGGCTAGGCCACGGCCGGATGCGGAGAACACGGCAGCACCGGCCGTCGCCGTCTCACCTTCGGGGAGGTGTCTGTGAATGGACCGAAGAAGCACTCGACGCCGCACACTGGTCAGCCTATGGTCGGTTGGCCCCTCACACGGCCCACTCCCATGAACCTCTCATCGATTGTCGCCAAACTCGCTCTCGCCGCCATCGTCCTGTCGGCCTGCTCCGATCGCCCGGAGACAACGTCCCCGCAAACCACACTCTCAACCGAAACCGTCAGCCTGTCACCTTCAGACAGAACAGTACTGCTACGAACCACGGGTTGTGGTTCGGCTAACGACGGCACCGGATCCGGGATTCTCATCGACGCCGACAGCATCCTCACTGCGGCTCACGTTGTGGCCAGTTCGGACTCGGTCACCGTTGAAAGCCCTTCTGACCTGTTCGACAGAGCGTCCGCCACGGTCGTAATCCTGGATCGGGCTGCTGATTTGGCCCTCATCACCGTTGACGACGAGGCTGCTGGCACGTCACCGCTTCATCGCACCGAGGCGGTCGCCGTTGGCCGGGCCGATCTATTCGCCAACGTCTCGATTTTCACCACGACCGGAAGTATCGCGGCCTCAGTGATCGAGCGATCACGCATTCAGACCAACGAAGTGCGCGGCACCGAGAGGGTGGAGCGTGTTGCCTATCGCCTCAATGTAGGGACCTCTCGCGGCGACAGCGGTGCCGGTGTCTACGCCGGTGACAGCATCGACGCAAAGCTGGTCGGCGTTGTCTTTGCCAATTCTGCCGACATAGCGAACACGAGTTGGGCTGTTGCCGGAAGCGAGTTGGAAGCGTTCCTCGCCGAGTCTCCAGTCCGATCGGACACCGCATCTATACAGCGGTTTCGCTGCGATAAAGCGTCCTCGCGCCTCGTCGTCGACGACAACTAGCTGTTCACCTATTGAGCGACGACTACGCCTTCAGCATCCAATGCCAGCTCACGCACGGCGCCGCTTTCCCCCAGCACCGAGCTAATCGGACCGACCGCATCATCGGTAGCAACGATGGCCAGCGTTGGTCCTGAGCCGCTCAGCCAGACAGCTGAAGCACCTGACTGGTAGGCGGCCTCGTATGCCTTGGCCGTCAGCTCGCTGTTGGCAAGCCGCGAACTCTGGTGAAGCCGGTCCTCGGTGGCGGTTCGAAGCAGGTCGATGCGCTGTTCGTAGCACGCTGACAATAGGAGCCCCAGTCGCCCAAGATTGAAAACGGCGTCAGCTCGATCGACGACAGGTTCCAGCGTCGAACGGGACTCGTCGGTTGACGTCTCGATCTCGGGAATCCAGAACAGCATCCGTCCCGGCACCTTGGCACCAATCCTGTGTTGGGTGTCGCCGGCGATGACATGCATACCGCCGTACACGCAGGGAGCAGCGTTGTCGCCGTGTCCTTCAATGTCGTTGACAAGGTCGTAGCTGTGCAGCTGTGCCTCATCGTGGCCGGCCCCGCCCTGACGGTACGCCAGGTAAGCACCCGCGGCTCGAGCGGCAGCTGAGAAACCCAGCCCCCGACCGGGTTCAAGATCGAACTCGAACCACAGTTCTCCACTCCCACCAGCGGCCTCGAAGGCCTCTCGGGCGATGTGCCCATCCCAGCACAATTCGCCTCGCCCCTCGTCGTTGGCCCACACGTAGCGGGCCACCGCCAGACCCAGTACGTCGAATCCAGGGCCCAAGTTGGCCGATGATCCTGGTGCTCGCACGCGCATCCTTTTAGCGTACTGTCGCGTCGCTTGGGTTGGGACCTCGTTGGTAAGCCTGTCCCCTACTTCAGTGGTTGAGCACTGTCGTTGTGTTACACGGCGGCGACCTTCCGGCGTCTCGACTCGTGAGCTTGCTACCATCGCCTCCGTGACGAAACCGATCATTGGACTGCCGGGACGCCGCAAGAAAGTGGCTGATATCACCGGGTTTCCACCCGCATTGGGCCACGTTGACCTAGACGTCTACTTCGCCGGTTATGCCCGCGAGGTGATAGCGGCTGGTGGACTACCGGTTCACTTGCCGACAGACAGCGATCCGCTGGACTTTGTTGAGTCGTTGGACGGCATCGTGCTCTCTGGCGGCGCCGACATTGTGCCAGCTCGCTATGGGGCCGAGGCTGACGGCAACGGCGACTACGAGCCGCACCGCGATGATTTCGAGTTCGCACTGCTTGAGGGAGCGGTCAAGCGACAGCTACCAGTCCTCGGGATCTGCCGGGGAATCCAGGTGATCAACGTCTTCTTCGGTGGCACCCTTCATCAACATCAGCCGGACCACGCACGGTATGACGTCGATCCCGACACTCGTGTCCACAACGTTCGTTTGGAGCCGGGTTCTATTCTGGGAGGGATTTACGGGCGGGATGAGCTGCCGGTCAACTCCCTTCACCACCAATCGGTTGACCAGCCGGGAACCGATCTTCAAGTAACCGCTGTCTGCCCGACCGACGGGACCATCGAAGCCGTCGAGCACATGAGTTGCTCGATCGTCGGGGTTCAGTGGCATCCCGAAATGCACCATGCTCACGAGCAGATCTTCGATTGGTTAGTCAAGCAGGCCGAGAACCGGCCAAAGTAGCCACGGTCCCAGCTAGTCGGGTGGCCAAAAAGCAAGGCCATGAGGAAGCAACGTCGTGACGGTACTGCCGGACAATAACAGTGAAGAACTACTTGACGTTTTGGACAGTAACGGCACGGTAGTAGGGACCGCCAGCCGAGAAGAAGTGCACGAGCGAGGCCTGTGGCATCGCACGTTTCACTGTCTCGCGGTTCGGTCGACGCTTACCGATGGCGAACAAGTCGGGGCGCGTGTTGTCCTGCAGCGCCGCTCACTTCGCTCCCGGACCTTTCCCGGATGTCTTGACCTGACCGCTTCCGGTCATCTAACCGCAGGTGAGACCCCGCGGATGGGCGTCCGCGAACTGACCGAAGAGACCGGTGTCGTTGTTGATCCAGATCGATTAGTGCCGCTTGGCGTGCAGATTCTTGTCGACGATCGACCTGGTCGTCTAAATCGGGAGCATGTCCACGTCTTCTTAGTGGTTGAGGATCTTCCTCTGGCCGACTTTGCCCCCAACGCTGACGAGGTTGAAGGCTTGATCGAAGCCAACAGCAGCGACCTGTTGGAGTTGTTTCATCGCCAACGGCTCGGCGACGAGAACTTC
>CALJMD010000321.1 GCA_937981915.1 uncultured Acidimicrobiales bacterium | reverse complement strand
CGACGCCAGACGTTGCCTCGGCTCCGGGGCCGACGGCGTAGCCATCACTGCGGATTCTGCCGCTGACGACCGCTACACGTTGAGTCCGATGGTGGGAACCGATCTGGATGTTTTTGTCGACATGGTCGCCCAGGCTGAGTCGGCTGATGTCACCGAAGCCACCGAGCTGCTGATCGAGGCCCTCGAATTGGTCGACGGTGTGCCGTACGCCAACATCACGTCTCGCTGGCCTCGAGACGGCGGCCACTGGCATGACGCTGCGCTACTGGTGGATGAGGCAGCCCGCACAGTGGCGGCCTTAGCGCTGGACCAGTTCCAGGATCCGAGTTTGGCCGAGTGGTCGGCGGCTCGTGGGTTGCTTGCCAACCCGTACTCGGTTGAACTGCACCGGCTGCGACTGCGAGCGGCGGTCACTTCCGGTTCGCCGTCGAACGTTGATGCCGTCTTCCAGCACTATCAGACGGTGGCGATGTCCGATGACCATCTTCCCGAAGGTCAATCGAGGATCGATCCGGACATCATCGAACTGTATGAGTCGTTCAGGCGTTCCCAGATTTCCGAGCCAGCTTAGACCACCATCGGGTTTTCTTCGTCGGAACTTTGGGGGTCAGAAGGTCGGAGCGCGGTCGACGTATTCGTGACTGCGTAGGCATGTCGAGACTGGCTGGCGGGCGTTGATCCGGCAGGCTGATTCGCCCCATGCGGGGTCGCCGCCCCGGCGGAGGCTTGTTGGCGTCGCGGCTGAGGGGCCGCGGTAATTTCGGCACGTTGTCTTCTTTGACCGCCGTTTGCGGCGGCGAGTCAGCCGCCGGCAGCTTGTCGATTGTAGGAGCGGCGGTGGCTTCGGTAGCGGTGCCGGCGCTGCTTTGGGTGTCGTCGTTGACTGCTGCAGCCAGGATCGCCCCGGCCTCGGGCCGTTCGACGGCGGGTTGTTCGGCCGTCGGTTGTTCGGCCAGCGGTTGTTCGATGGCGGGTTCACCCTGAGGCGGGTTCTGTTCGACGGCGGCGCCGGGTTGCGGCTCGAAGAGCGATGGCGGCGGCTCTTCTGCGACCGGTTGGGTGGGGAAGACGGTTTCGGTTGTTGAATCGGAGCGAGCGGGGGACGCTCGAACGGCGGGACTGGGCTCGTCTTCGCCCAGCACCCCCGGTTCGCCGGTCACAAGGACCGGGGTGACTGGAAGGTAGTGGTCGGCTTGCACCGCTTGGAGGTCGCGAGCCAACTCCAGCGCTGTTTGAGGTCGGTCGGCCGGGTTTTGAGCTAGCGCCCTGGTGACTGCCTCGTCGAGCGATGGTGGTACGCCGGCGGACAGGTGAGGTGCGTCGCTCTGGTTGAGAACGTTGCGCATGACGGCGGCTGGGGATTCGGCGTAGTAGGCGTGTAGACCCTGGATAATGCGGAAAATGCTCATGCCGAGGGAGTACACGTCGCTGACCGTGGTCGCCGGTTCGTCGTGAAGAATTTCGGGTGCCGTGTAGCCGACGGTCACCGCTTGTTTGACGGTGCGAGTGGGTATGCCCTCGACCAGTGTTGATATGCCGAAGTCGCCGAGGACGGGGTGGGCGGGGGTGACCCCGATGAACACGTTGGCCGGTTTGACGTCTCGGTGGATCAGCCCGGCCCGGTGCACGGTTTCCACTGCGGCGCAGATTTTGATGGCGATGTCAGCGGCCGCCGACCAGGTAAGCGGACCTCGTTCATCGATCCACTCGGCGAATGTCCCACTGTCGAAGAACGGAAAAACCAGGTACGGGTGACCGTTGGGCGTGACGCCGCTACCTAGCAGGGTGATCACGTTGGGGTGAGGTTCGATTCTGGCGATCGCTTCGACTTCGCGGTTGAACGCCCGTTTTTGGCTGTCGCCGGCTTGAACGTCAAGAATCTTTATCGCCACTGGTCGGTCGTGTCGGAGCTCTACCGCCCGGTACACGCTGGCGGATCCGCCTGAGCCGACGAGGCGGAGTTGAGCAAACCCGGGCACGTCGGGGACACCGGCCGTCAGCCAGCGTGAACCCCAATGGTCGTCTCTTGGAACGCCTGTTCTGTCTATCCCGCTCATGGATCGCCGTTTACCCCGCGCTTTCCCTCCAGTACTAGATTAGCGAGTCGATGTCTGAATTCGCTTATCGACTGGCGGCCGTTCTGGCCCAACGCAATGACACACTGTTCGGGGTTCCCGGTGGGGGCCCGAATTTGGATCTGGTGGGGGCCGCATCGGCGGCCGGAATGCGCTTTGTGCTAACTCACGGGGAAACGGCGGCAGGGATCATGGCGTCGACGTACGGGTTGTTAACCGGCGGCCCGGCTGCCGTTGTCGTCACCCGCGGCCCGGGAGCGGCGTCGGTGATGAACGGGGCGGCGCAAGCCACGTTGGATCGCTTTCCTCTGGTGGTGGTGACCGACACAGTGGTGGAGGCGCAGAGAGCCACGGTCGGACATCAGCAGATTGACCAGCGGGCCATGATGGCTCCGGTGTCGGTGACGTCGGTGACCGGGTCGTCGTTACTGTCCGACGATGAACTGTCGTCGGTCCTCGACCGGGCGGCGACGTGGCCGATGGGGGCGGTTCACGTGGACTATGACCCGGCGGCTGCCAATCCGCCCGGTCCGACGAGTTCGAGTTCTGTCTCGGCTTTGGCTGCTGGATGGGCAGACGGTGCTGTCTCTGACAGGAGCTTGTCCGAAGCGGTCGCCCTGGTTGCGGCCGCCGAACGTCCGGTGGTGATTGTCGGCATGGAGGCCGCAGTGTGCGAGCAAGGTGAGCTGCCGTCGCGGCCGGTGCGTGATGCGCTGCGGGCACTGGGATGCCCGGTGTTGACCACCTATCAGGCTGTGGGTGTGGTGGACAGCGAAGGACCGTTGTCGGCCGGGTTGTACACCAGCGGTTCGTTGGAGAAAGAGCTGTTGGGCAACGCCGATTTGGTTCTGGCCGTCGGGTTCGATCCGGTCGAACCGATGCCGACGCCATGGTCTGGCCCGGTACCCGTGATCACATTGTCGACGGTCACGGCCACACACCAGTTCTTCGGGGAAACCCTGGACGTGGTTGGTCCGTTGGCGTCCACGCTGGCCGAGTTGGTGGCCGCCGTCACCGAGACCGGCTGGCAGTCGAGCTGGGAACCGGACGCGGCGTCAAACTACCGATCTAGTTGCCGTGCCCGATTGGGCGCAGAGCGCCCTGGTGGATTCGGCCCGATGGACCTGGTCGACGCAGCGTTGTCGTCACTGGCTGCGCTTGATCAACCGAACACGGTGACCGTTGACGCCGGCGCACATTTCTTGGCCATCATGCCCAATGTCGCCGCCGCTGAGCCGTTCCGGGTTCTTATCAGTAACGGCCTGGCCACCATGGGGTTCTCGCTCCCGGCCGCCATTGCCGCGGCGCTAGCCCGTCCCGATGAACCTGTTCTGGCCTTGGTCGGTGACGGGGGTCTGGCCATGTGTCTGGCCGAATTGGAGACGGTGGCCCGCCTGGATCTTCCGGTGACGGTGGTGGTGTTCAACGACGCGGCGCTAACCCTGATTGGGTTGAAGCATCGGCCGGAGCACGGTGATCTGTCGAGCTTAAGTTACGGGGCGATCGACTTCGCCGCGGTGGCGGAAGCCAGTGGCATGGCCGGTTCGGTGGCCCGCTCGGCCGACGAGCTGACCGATCAATTGGCCGA
>CALJMD010000320.1 GCA_937981915.1 uncultured Acidimicrobiales bacterium | reverse complement strand
AACCGCCCTAGTGACCGGCGGCATCGGTGCCGTACTTGTCGGACTGTGGCTCGGATGGTCCGGCATCGGTGTTGATCCCATTAACCAGGTGCTGTCACTTCGAGGAGCGTCCGGATGGCACGTCGAGTCGACCGGGGGGCTTCTCACGACGCTGGGTGACGTTATCGCCGGACAGCCAGCCGATCCGGTGCTGGAACTGAACGCCTACCGGACTGGAACGATCTCGACGGCGACAACAACAGTCGGACGGGTGGCTGCGTTGGCTGTCCTTCTCAGCCTTGCCTGGCAGGCCCGCGCCGCGACTCGGCGCTCGGATCTCGACCCGGCTGTCGGGTTGGCCGCAGTCATGGCCGGCACAATCAGCGTCCTGCTGGCCACCGCTCCCCTGCTGTCACCTCAGTTCGTGCTGTGGCTGACACCCTGGGCGGCGATTCTGGCCGCGACGCCGAAGCTCCGATGGGCCCACCCGTCGTGGCTTATCGCCGGGACGTGCCTGATCACCGGTGTAACCCTGGCCGTCTTTAGTCCAAGCGGTGTAACCGACCCGGTCGCCTCGTCGCTATTACTGGCCCGCAACCTGACGATGCTGGTGCTACCCGTTGCGTGCTGGTTGTGGCTGGGGTCCTTGCGGACCGAGCTGCCCGACGAACGCTCCGGCCCACGGCTTGAGCTGCCGGATACGAACGTCGATGAGATGACCAGCGAATCGCGCTCCCTCTGAGAAAGACGCTTTTGACAAGCCTTGTGATCGGCTGGCGAACCGGAACGGGACCTCGGAAACACCCAATTCCGGGTGAGTCGCCAGCAATTCGACCAGGATCTTGAAACCATCCGGGCGAAGTCGGTTCAGGTCGATTCGACGAAGATCGACAGCGAAAAAGCCTGACAGCGGGTCGTTGACCCGTCCTAACCGGGCGGGAAACAACAAGCGGGCCGCTGTCGAACAGGCCAGCGACAGAGCTCGCCGCGGGACCGTTAGGCCATCACCGTCGTGACCACCGGCCACCCTCCGACTGGCAATCGAGATACCGACCTGATGATCGAGCCGGCCCAACAAGTCGACGATCCGCTCAGCCGGGTGCTGCAGGTCGCCGTCCATCACCACCACGGTCGAACCGGCAGCAATGGCAAACCCGTCTACCACTGCCCCGCCCAGGCCGCCCCAGCGTTGTTCCGGACTGCGGTGGAGTAACTCGACGGTCACTGTCGGGCTACCAGGGGCGGGTGATGTACTCAGCATCTGATGTTGACGAGCTTCGATGACCTGAGGGGTCTGATCATCGCTGTCATCGACAAACAGCAGTTGCACAGCCGGGAGGTTCCGCTCCTCGACGTCGGCCACGGCACTAGTCAACCGGTCGATGAACGGTCCAATATTGGCCGCTTCGGAGCGAGTTGGAACAACTACCGACACGGTTTGGTCGTCCAGATCCGTTCGGAATCTGGGGCGAATCGGTCTCCCCGGACTGAACGTCAAGACGGCCAAGGCCAAACAACCGATAACAATCTGCTCAACCCCGTTAGCGTCGAGCACCACAAATCCAAGCTGCGGGCCGATCGGCAGCACCGCAAACAATGCCAGGGCGCATCCCGAGAGGAACACTCTGTTCCGCTCCCCCGCAGTCGCCGCCGCCAAGAACAACAACCCCCATGTCAAATACCAGGGTTGTGTGGTCGGATGCATCAACGCCCAGAGAACCAGGCTCCATCCCAGTGCAGTCGGCCAGGTCTCGTGTCGTCGCAGGAGCAGCACCATGGTGACGCCACCGGCCAGTAGGAGGCCGCCTAGCCGGGCGATCTCTAGCACCGTCTCCGGGTTGAGCCCCGTGGCCAGCGATATCGCTCCACCCAGCACACTGGTCACACTCAGGTACGCGTCCACCGGCTGATTCGAGGCCAGAGCGTTGACCCAGCCCCATCCCCATCCGGTTACACGTCCGGTCAGAGCGACAACGGCGAGTGCCTCCGCCCCACACAGCGCCAATCGGGCGATCCGATGTCGCCATGTCCGGGCCTCTATCGCCCAGGGCCAGGCCAGGAAGGCAACAGCCAAGATCGCCGGAAGTTTGACAGCGGACGCGAACGCACACAGCGCGATACCGACGTGACGGAGACCGGGGCGACGGCCAATTGCCACACCGCTCACCAAGAAACCGAGCATGATGGCCTCGTTGTGAGCTCCGGCGACGAGATGGAAAAGCACCAGCGGATTGGCGATGGCCAAGATGAGGGCGTCCACCGGGTCCCGACCGAGACTTCGCGCCAGATCCCAAACACCGACCGAGGCCGCTAGCAGCCCGACGACGGCCATGGCTCGAAAGAGGTACACGGCCGTTATCAGCTTCCCACCGGCAAACGATGACGCCTGAGAGGCCATCGAGACGAACACCGGCCCGTAGACGACGGGGGCATCGAGATACAGCGGATCAACAGCATCAAGCACCGGGTCGGACCCTAGATCGGCCGGGCCCTGTTCGTAGACGTCCAGGCCCTGTTCCGCCATGCGGCCTTGAGCGGCATAGGCGTACACATCGCGGCTTCCCAGCGGCGGCCCCAACAGCATGGGCACCGCCCACATGACGATGATCATTGCGACAGCGCCCAACGTCATCGGATTTGACTGATGAAATCGTCGCAATAAGAGCCAGGCGCGCACCAGAACGATGAGGCCGCCGTAGTAAGCGAACAGCGCTGGGAGCAGACCGAGCGACGGCTGCACAGGAACTGCAGGCACCGACCACCACAGTGTCGATCCGTTCGGCTCAGCGGCGCCCGCCAGTGTGCCTCCGGCCACGACAAGTAACGATGCCAGAAAGCCAATGGCGGCCAACGAGACCATTTGGCGACGCGTGTCCTCACCGTTTGCCGTTTCGGCCGCTGACACCTCGGCCGACCGTCGATCGATGAGATCACCCGATCGTCGTCCCACGCACACCAAGGTTAACCGCTGGCAGGGCCAAGCCGGGGGCGGACCGCTATGAGATCGGCCACCCGACGGTTCGACCTCCCAGCCGTATCGGTGACCCGGCTTGATGCCAGAGCGCTAGGCGCTGTCCAAGGCAGTGGCCATCCGGTCCACGATGGCGTCGAGAATGGCCGGCGATGTGGCAAAGTTCAGTCGAACAAAACCGGAACCCTCGGGCCCGAAGTCGGTTCCTTCGCCAAGGGCAACACCGCCATGTTCAAGAAACCAGGCGGCCGGGGAGGAACCGATCACCGGCGTCAGCTCTGATACGTCCAGCCACGCCAGGTAGGTGGCTTCCGGGCGACGCATGGTGACACCGGGCAGTCTGGACTCGACGAGCGTCATGGTTTGGTCCAGCCGGTCGGTCAGAAACGAGCGAGTCTGGTCGAGCCATTCGTGGCCCTGAGACCAAGCCGCCGCGGTAGCCGCCGCCCCGGGAGTGGATACTGCACCGAGGAAATGCTTCGGCAGCTCTTGAAACTGAGCTCTCAAGCCATGATGGCCAAGGTGGGCGACCGCGCAGCGAAGACCGGCCAGACTGAACGACTTCGACGCCGACGTAACAGTCAACGTTGATGCCGCTAGACCGTCGATGGATGCCATGGGCACATGGCGACCCCGGTCGGGTGACTCCGACGAAGCACCGGGCCCGTCATGGAGGAGATCGCCCCACACTTCGTCACTGATCAGGAGAAGATCGTTGGCCAACACAACCTCGGCGATCGCTTCCCGCTCGGGTTGTGTGAACATTCGCCCGGTCGGATTGTGTGGGTGGCACAGCAACAGCACCTTGGTGTTCTCGTCGATAGCGGCGGCTAGCCGTTCAGCGTCCAGCGTCCAATCCGGCTGGGTCAAGGGAACCGACACGATCTTGCGGCCGGCACCGTTTACCGCTCCGATGAACGGTGGATACACAGGAGTGAGAAGCACCACACCGTCACCCGGTTTCGTGTGAAGCCAGAGGGCGATGTCGATGGCGTGGAGTACATCGCAGAACAGCGCCGATTCCGATTCTTCCGGCGACCAGTGGTGATAGCGGTCCTGCCACTGGCGAAACAGTGGAAGTAGCTGGTCGACATCGGCGAAGTTGTAGCCGAAGTCGCCAAGGTCCAAGACACGTTGGATGGCATCGGTAACCACCTCGGCCGGGGCGAGGTCCATATCGGCGACCCATGCCGGGATGACGGCATCACCGTATTTCGACCACTTGATGCCGTCGAGCTTGCGGAGCTGGCTCTCGGTGCGGGTCTGCGGGCCGCCGTGGGCAGGCCCACCGTTCTGTTGCGTCGTCAAGTCAGGCAAGGCCCGAGAGTGTACCGGTCAGACCCCGATCGAAGCCAGCGCAACCCACCACTAGGTGAACGGCCTCCGCAGCTATCGATTCTGCTGTTCGTCGGCCAATTCGAGCCACTTGTCCTCGAGCGTTGTCAGCTCGGATGACACTTCGCTTAACTGCTGTCCGACTTCGGCCATGCGTTGGTGATCGTCGCCGACGTCGGCCAGCTGGGTTTCCAGGTCGGCCTTGGTCTTTTCCAGCCGACGCATCGCCTTTTCGGTCTCTCTCATCAAGTGACCGATAGTGCTTGTCGATCGGCCCGATGTTGAACCGGCCTTGGACGCCGTCTCCGTCCGGCTACGTGCCTTTGTTGCTCCGCCGGTTGATTGTGCCTGCTGACTGCCCGGTGACTCAGAGAGGCGACGGACGCTGTCTCGCTTTCCGCTCTTGCCCCGTCGTTGGCTGTCCCAGGCGGAGAACCCACCGGGCCAGCGACCAGCGAAACCCGTCCCGTCGATGACAAGAGCGTCGGCCACGACGCGTTCGAGGAAAGCCCGATCGTGGCTGACGACGACGACAGCGCCTGGCCACTCGTCGAGAAAGTCCTCAAGTGCTCGAAGTGTCTCCAGGTCGAGATCGTTGGTTGGTTCGTCGAGGAAGAGGACGTTTGGCCGGCGACCCAGAACCTGTAACAAGAGCAGCCGCCGTCGTTCGCCGCCCGAAAGCGTATGCACCGGCGCCCACTGGGTGTCGGTGTCGAACCAGAACGCCTCCAGCAGACGGGCATCGGTCCAGTCGGCCTCCCGGTGGGGGCCCGCTACGACGTCGCGGGCTCGAGCCTCGGGGTCAAGTTCATCGGTGGACTGTCGGTAGTAGCCCAGCTCGACCGTAGCCCCCGTAACCACTTGCCCTGCTGCCGGGGTCGACCGCTCGGCAAGGGCGTCTAGCAGCGTGGTCTTACCCACGCCGTTCGGTCCAACAATTCCCAGACGTTCCCGCGGGTCAAGAGCGAGATCCAGCCCTTCAAGTAACAGCCGACCGTCGGGCGTTTCCAGACGCAGATCCTGTGACTCTATGACCACATCACCAAGGCGGGGGGCCGGAAATTCAAGGTGAAGTTGGCCAGCACGAGCCGGTCCTTCCGGTCGACTTTCGATGATTTCTTTGGCCCGCTCGATGTGCGCCTTGGGTTTCGAGGTTCTAGCCGGGGCACCTCGACGGAGCCAGGCCAGTTCGGATCGGGCCAAGTTTCGCCGGACAGCCTCGGCGGTAGCCGCCGCTTCCTCGCGATCAGACTTGGCTTGGAGGTAATCCGAGTAGCTCCCGTTGTGAACATACACACCGCCACGATCTAGTTCGACCATACGCGACGTCACGGCGTCGAGAAGATGTCGATCGTGTGTTACCAACAGCAACCCGGCCGAGCTCTGAGCCAGGCGCTGCACCAACCAGTCGATGGCGTCGAGATCAAGATGGTTTGTGGGCTCGTCCAACACCAACAGATCACAGGGCCGCACCAAGGCTCGTGCCAGCGCCACACGACGTGCCTCTCCACCTGACAGGGACTCGACGGAGCGAGTCAAGTGACCGCCCATCCCCAACTTGTCGAGTACGGCTTCGGCTTCCCACCGGTCCTCGCCCGCCGCTCCCATAGCTTCGATCACCGTGCCGCCAGGAAGATCACCGGCTTGATCGAGCACCGAGATTCGCACGCCTCGCCCCCGGCGAACTTCGCCTTCGTCGGGTGTCAACTCGCCGGTCAGGACTCTAAGCAGCGTCGTCTTTCCGGTCCCGTTTATCCCGACTAGCCCAATCTTGTCGCCGGAGGAAACCGTGAACGTGACGTCGCGGAACAGATCACGATCGGGTCGTGCGACCCTGAGACGAACTGCATCCAGAAGAATCAACGGCCCCAAGGCTAGCGGCGCCTGTCGTCATGACGGCTCGGCACCGCGCCCGTGGCTGTTCGATGCCCGCAGCAATGATTGTTCAAGGTACGCCACCACGAGTGGCGTGGTAGAGTTTCCGTCCGTGTCCGGCATCCTCAGTGGCCCAATCGATCAGCCTGACGGTGGTCGCCCGGCCAAGAAGACGTGGCCCGCTCAACCAGCGACGCCAGGCCTGTCTGTTCGGCATCGGACGTCGGGCGTTGTCGGCCAAGTGGTCCGATTCAACCCGCAGCGGGTGACGCTGCGCCAGCGCAACAATCGAGAGATCGACTTCCCTGTTGCCCCCGGCGCCTTCTCTGTCGGAGGTAAGACGGTTTCGTTGGTCGCCCCAGCTCCGGTGACACAAGCGACACCTTCGTTTACCGCCTCCGGCTCGGTCGCCCCGCCGCAGCAGAAGGCCAGAGTTGCCTCACCCAGCCGGATACTGGTGGAAGGCATCCACGACGCAGACCTGGTCGAGAAGATTTGGGGCGATGATCTGCGCGTCGAAGGCGTAGTGGTAGAACCGATGCACGGGGCAGACGATCTCACCGAAATCATCAACGAGTTCGGGCCTAGCCCAGACCGACGCCTTGGCATCCTGCTTGACCACCTCCGTCAGGACAAACGCACGAAGGAGTCGATGCTGGCGGCCGAAGCCGCCCAGCAGTTCGTGCTCATCCGCGGCCACCAGTTTGTTGACATCTGGCAAGCCATCAAACCGTCAGTTGTCGGACTTGACCGGTGGCCGGTGATCGAACGGGGCACGGACTGGAAGACCGGTGTGCTTACAGAACTAGGGTTTGGCGGCACTACCGGTGAACTGTGGCGCGTCTTTCTCTCCCGCGTTAGTTCCTTTCGCGATCTTGACCCGTCACTGGTTGGTGCAGTCGAAGAGCTGATCGACTTTGTCGCCCCTCCCCCGTTGGACTGAGGAACGCCGCATCGGTAATCGTCAGTGCCGCGCTACGGGGTCGGCTGCTCGCCTGCCGTCGGCCCCTGAGTGGCTGATGCCTGAGCGAGAAGTTGCGCAGCAAGTGAACCGGGGGCATCGGCTTGTCTCCTCGACTGGGTGTCGGTCGCTTCGGCGCTCGACACCGGCTGTTGCGCCGGTCGGGGGGCGTTCGTCCTCGGCGACGGCGGTTGCTGGTTCGCTGGCGCCAGCGTCGGGTCGTGATGGACGGGTGCCGGCCGTTGCTGGTTCGCTGGCGCCAGCGTCGGGTCGTGATGGACGGGTGCCGGCCTGGCTGCTGGCGGCGACGCCGGGGTAGGCGTCGGGTGCGCCCCCGCAAAGTCGGGAGTAAAGGCCTGCGTGTTGTCCAGGTTGGTTGCGGGTGCAGGAGCCGGAACCGGCCGGGGCGAGGGCGCTGGCTGTTGCGGTACAGCGGGCCCATCAACCGGAGCCGTCTGCGGCGCAGCAACTCCGACGGCGGCGGCCGCCTGAGGTGTGGCTGGGGCGCGTCCACCTTGGAGTAGTTGCGCTGGAACGTTCGGCAACTTGACCCCACCGTCCTGTTGTTCATCTGACAGAAACGGCATCGGCGCCGGACGCTCGGCGAACATGGTGAGAGGATTGATCTGGTCTGCTGGCATCGGGGCTCCGAACAAGTACCCCTGGATGAGGGTCACTCCGAGTGCCCTCAACTCCTCAAGTTGGCCGCGATATTCCACTCCTTCGGCCACGATCTTCAGTTGCAGCGCGGTGGCCATGGCCACCACGGCTTCGATGATGGCCCGGTCAGCGTTGGCCGACTCCATGTCTCGGACAAACGATTGGTCGATCTTCAGCGTCGAAACCATGTCGAACTGCTTTACGTAGGACAGCGACGATTGACCGGTTCCAAAGTCGTCGATCGAAAGGGAGACACCGAGATCGCGAAGTTGTCGAAGAACAGCTAGGCCATCGAGATGTTCGACGATCACATCCTCGGTGATTTCCAGGACGAGTTGGTCAGGTCCCACACCGGACCATGCCAGTGTCTCGGCGACGATGCGGGGAAGGGAGTCGTCGGTCAGTTGCTGCTCCGACAGGTTGACGCCAACTCGGATTCGTCGAGCCCCGGGAGCGGCGTGGTTCCACACCGCCATTTGGGCGCACGACTCCCGAAGGACCAGCTCGCCGATGCGGGCCATCATTCCGGCCTCTTCGGCGATGGTCAGGAACTCGCCTGGTGGGATCATTCCCTTCTCGGGGTGATGCCAGCGGACCAGCGCCTCGAAACCGTACAGCAGGTGCGTGGTGGCATCGACAATCGGCTGGTAGTAGACAACGATCTGACCCGACTCGATTGCGTGGACCAAGGCCCGTTCGATGTCGAGTCGGTCGGCCACCTCTTGACGGTGAGCCTCGTCGAATACGGCGAAACCGGACTTTGCTCGCTTGGCCCGGTACATAGCGGCATCGGCATCGCTTACCAGACTGTCGGCTTCTCGATCGTCGCCGGGTTCAGCGATGGCTACACCAACGCTGGTGGATACGACATGAGCTTTGCCGTTAAGGGAAATAGGTTCCTTGAACGCCTTCAAGATCTGTTTCGCAGACGCGATGACTGAATCGCCGAGCATCAAACCCCGGCACAACACCACAAACTCGTCTCCACCCAGGCGGGCAACAATGTCAGTGTTTCGGACGGTCGACTTCAAACGATCAGCAACGATCTTCAGAAGCTCGTCGCCGACCTCATGACCGAGCGAGTCGTTGATGGTTTTGAAGCGGTCCAGATCCAAGAACAGAACGCCGAGTACCAGATCGTTGTCGGCCGCATAAGCCAGAGACGTCTCAAGTTGGTTGAAGAGCTCGGCGCGGTTGGTTAGGCCGGTTAACGGGTCGTGGCGGGCCAAATGCTCAGCTTCGTCCAAGCGATGCTTCTCACGACGGGCTGCCGCGGTCATCACCAACGTGGCCAACGACGCGCCGACCGCGCCCATGCAGCCCACTGTCAACAGCAGCACAATGTCGCTTGTTGACAGTTCATACAGGTAGTTCAGCGCCGCCACCCAGATGACGGCCAGCACAATACCGGTAAACAGTCCGGCCGCAGGGCCGGTGAGAAGTCGCTGTTCAGTCACTGCTCTTCATAAACGGCATCTTTGCTCAGGAGTTGAGTACAGCGACCCGCGAGGCGGATTCAACACGTACCTACCAACGATCGACTTACGAACCAGCCCCCAAGTCCGATGGGGACAGGTGGCTGTGCCCCCGGCCCGGCATCCGATAGTTCGATCGACTTAGGCCGACCGGCACCTCCACCGATTCGCTTTACTTTCGCTTCGACCTTCGTTTCGCTTCACCCTCCGTTTCGCTTTGACTTCGCCTTGCGATCACGCTTCGGCGCCCCGACAACTGCCTCGCCCCGATGACTGCCCTTCGATGACAGCCGACAACCTCAGAACGACCGGTGACGACGAACTCGACAGTTCCGACGACACGGCGACGGTCGAAACCTCCGCGGCCAACGTCCGAGCCGAACGGGTCAGCGGTCTGAGTCGCCATGCGTTGTTGGCCGACTGTTTCGAATTGATGGCCGAAGTGCTTGGACCATTCATCGACGGGCGAATGGCCGGCTACTTCGAGGACGAAGAGTCCTGGCGGGAGGCAGCGGCCAATCGTCTCGGCCGGTCCAACGAACACGGTGACACCGATCCGCTGTTTCAGCTTCTCGTCCTGCGCCGCTTTTGGGGTCCCGTCTTCGCCGACTACTTCGGCGTCGACCTTCGAGGGATCATTGGGGAACTGATCGACACAAGAAACAAGTGGGCTCACTTCAACCTCCCGAGAGACCCGGATGCTCTTGATCGTTCGGTGCTCGCCATTGAACGCCTTGTCTCCCCACTTGCCCCGGAACACGGCGGCGAGCTTCGAATCAGGCGAGCTCAACTTCGTTCCTCTCCGCACTTGGAACCAACCGTCAACCCGTCCAACGGGACAACGGAATCGACACCTGTTACCGAAGAGCCGAGCCCACCGTCGGATCTTGAGGTCACCGAACTGGCGACACAGCTGACTGAAACGGAGTCAGTGTTTCGTGACCTTCAGGAAAAGTACGGCGATGTGGTCTCGGAGTTGGAGTCATCACGCCAGGTGGCGGCCAGAAAGCAACTGTTGTTAAGTGCCCTTGAAAATCAGTTGGTGATGATTCAGACCCGCACCACTGCCGCCGAGGCCATCTTGGCCGAGGAGCGAACCACCCGGTATCGGATCGAATGGCTGGTAGTGGGATTGTTGGCGACGTTAACCCTATTTCTGGTTTTGGCCAACAGCTGACATCACCCGCGCTCGCCTCATAGTGCGCCGCGCCACGCTGCGATCTACTCTTGGCTTCGTGGACGTAGGACTTGACGGAAAAGTGGCGCTGATAACCGGAGGCTCGAAGGGAATCGGCAAACAAATTGCCTCCCAACTAGTCGCATCGGGGGCAACGGTAATGATCGTCTCGCGGAAAGCTGAAGGCCTGGAGCAGGCGGCAAATGAGATCGGAGCAGGTTGTCATTGGCTGGCCGCCAACGTCGGCGACCCCGATGCCGCCAGCGAGGCGGTCGAGGCAACGACACGCGATCTCGGGGCAATAGACATCCTTGTCAACAACGCCGCTACCAACCCTTACGCCGGCCCAATGATCGATGTCGATATTGGTCGCTGGGACAAGACGATTCAAGTCAATGTCACCGCGCCGCTGGTGTGGACCCAACTGGTTTGGCAGAACGGTATGGCCGAACGCGGCGGAGCAGTTGTCAACGTTGCCTCGGTGGCTGCATTGGGATCAAGTCGCATGCTCGGGGTCTACGGACTCTCGAAGGCGGCGCTGGTGTACCAAACGAGACAGTTGGCAGCGGAATTGGCACCGAGCGTCAGGGTCAACGCCGTCCTGCCTGGGCTTATCAAAACCGACTTCGCCCGCGCCCTTTGGGAAGGCGAGCGCGGGCAGCAGGTGGCACAGCAGTATCCGTTGAAGCGACTGGGCGAGACCGACGACATCGCTCAAGCAGTGAACTATCTGTGCAGCGATGCTGCCTCATGGATCACCGGGCAAACTCTCGTGCTCGATGGCGGCGGCTCAATTCGATTCGGCGACGGCTGAGGCCTCCACCACCGTCTTACAAGGAACGGTTAGCTGGGGGTTAAGGCGTGTACAACGTGTGTGGATTCAGATCCAACGGAACAGATGGAGTGGGCTGATTTCTTCAGCCATGAGCCTTGAGATTCAACCAGACTGCCGCTAGTGTTCGTTGAGCTGGCTTGTGCGTGGGCAGCAAATGGAAAACCGCCGCAAACTGTCGAGGATTCTCGACGAAACGTTAACCGTTTACTTCGGTCCTTTCAGCCGAGCCAGATATCCGCCGCAATGAGAGAACAAAGGTAGCTCATCAATGTCTGACGAGAACGGCCGCAAGGCCCTACATGCATACGTAAGCGACGACGCCCATGATCACTGGCACGGCTTTGCAGCC
>CALJMD010000319.1 GCA_937981915.1 uncultured Acidimicrobiales bacterium | reverse complement strand
GTCGGCCACCGTCGTGGCACTGGCCGACGTTGTCGAAGAGACTCAGTCAAGTGACCGAGCGCGCCTTGCCGGCGATGATGGCCCGATCGACAGTGAACTTGAAGTTCTAGTGGCGTTGGCCGGTGCCGCCTGGGCCAAGCTCGGCGGCGATTTCGGGGCGGCGTCGGACCAGAGCCAGACCACGGTGTACGGCGCGCACGACGTCGGGCGTCCGCTGCATAGGCCGTGGTTGCCGCCGCTTCCCGACGTCGTAGCGTTGCCCGACCTGCTGTTTGTCGACCCGGCCTCCAAGCGGCGAGACAACGGACGTGCACCGTCATCCCACCGATTTGGCGACGTGGCAATCGGCTTGCTTGATGTTCCCAATCGTCAATCTCAGGTCCCGATGCTGCTCGATCTGGAGGCGGCCGGTCACGTCGCCGTCTACGGCACATCAGGCTCCGGCAAATCGACGCTGCTACGAGCCATCGCCTGCTCGGTGACTGCCCGATCGGCCGACGCTCGCATGCCGGGCCCGGAAGTCGTTGTGGTCGACAGCGCTGGTTCAGTGGCCGACCTGGCTGACCTCCCTCTGGTAGGCGACGTGATCGCCGCCGACGACGGTGAACGAGTGGCGTTGTTGATGGAGCGTCTGCGCTCAGCAGTGACCGACGGTCGACGCGACGACAACAACGAATCGCTACTAGTCCTGATCGACGGGTTCGGCGCGTTCTGGTCCACGCTGCAGTCAATGGAGTTCGGACGACCGGCCGACGAGTTCGCTCGACTGTTGAGCGACATGCCAGGCTCCGGCGTGCATGTGGTGATGACGGCCGATCAACGGTCCGCTATTCCCCATCAGTGCCTGGCATCGGTTGGGATTCGACTCGTGCAACGAATGACGTCGGCCGACGACTACCGGGCGTTGGACGTTCGGACACCTCCGTCCACGGCGGGAATGCCACCGGGTCGAACCCTCGTCGTCGGGTTGGGGGACGACGTGGTCGAAATGCAAACGGCGGTGCCGGTTTTGAGCCGAGCCAACGGTGAAGGTTCGGTTGGCGTGGCGGAGCAGGTCGACGCGGTGAGCCTTCTGGCCGCCGACTCGGAACGAATGTTGCGGTCAGCGGGGATAGCGGCCAGGAAGCCGGTCTTGCTTGGGTTGCCGGACGTGGTGGGCATCGACGATCCGGCTCTGGGCCTAACGACCGGTCTGCATGCCGTCGCCGTTGGCCTTGGTCGAGGCCGTCGACCGGTCACCGTCAACTTCGTCGACAATGCCACGCTGCTTGTCGTCGGCCCGCCTCGGTCCGGTCGGACGTCGACCCTGCTGACGCTGTTGCGTCAGAGCGGCGGCGGCCAGCTGGAGCAACGGGTGGTGGCGCCCCGTCGAAGTAGCGAGCTGGCTGAATGGCCTGGCGCTGTCACCGCGGAGTTTGCTTCGACAATGCAGGCGTGGTCGGAGGAACGTTCGGCCCGAACCGAGGACCTCCTCAACGGGTGCGATGTCGATCCGCTGCTCATTGTCATCGACGACGCCGACAGCCTGTTCGAAGACACTGCGGCCTCAGGCCCGCTAACCGATCTCATTCTCAACGGTCGTGACGGTGCTATCACCGTCGTCGCCGCGGCAGCATCGTTCAGAACCGCTCAGGCCTACGACACGTGGGTTCGGGCGTTGCGCTCAGCCGGTCATGGACTGGTGTTGCAGCCCGACGGTGACCGCGACGAGGACATCTTTGACTGTCGATTTCCTCGGGGTCTCCCCACCTTGTTTTCGCCCGGACGTGGCTACCTGATCGAGCGGGCGGCGGTACAGCTGGTTCAGGTCGCGCTGCCGACGGTCACAGCGGCTGGCGGCCACAGCGAAGTGACGTAGTCTCACGCCCCGGTCTCGGGTGGCCCCGGTCGTGGTTCTCGAGGCAAACCCAAGAGGCGCTCGCCCACCAGGTTGCGTTGAATCTCGCTGGTGCCACCGGCTACACGCATTCCGGGGGCGTAGAGAAACGGCTCGGTTGCGGCGTCGACCAGCATGCCGCCCGCTCCCCGTAGGTCCAGTTCGGTTTCGGTTATCCGAGTGTTCAACTCGGTCAACCCCAACTTGGACAGCGGCCCGAGTTTGGAGTCGCCGCCGACGCGGGCAAAGAGGTGTCCGATGGCGGCAGCGTCGGCTTCAAGGGAGTACACGCGATCGAACGCGGCCGGTTGTTGCGCCGAGGCCGAGTGGCGTAGCGACGCGGTCTGGCGTTTCAGCCCGGCACGAGTAGAGGCCACCCCGGCTCGTTCGTCAGCCAGGACCGACATGGCAACGCCCCATCCCCCATGAAGCGGTCCGAGCAGACCGTCGGGCTCGACGACAGCACCGTCGAGGAAGACTTCACAGAACTCGCTTTCGCCGGTCATTTGCCGCAACGGTCGAACCTCCACGCCGTCAGCCGCCATGTCGAAGAGGAAAAACGAGATGCCTCGGTGGTGTGCGGCAGTCGGGTCGGTGCGGGCCAAAAGGATGGCCCACTGGGAGAATTGGGCGGTTGATGACCAGACCTTTTGGCCGGTGACTCGCCACCGGTCACCGTCGGGTTCGGCCGTGGTTGACAGGCTGGCCAGGTCCGAACCGGAGTCGGGTTCGCTGAACAGCTGGCACCACGTGATGTCGGCCGCCAAGGTTGGGGCCAGAAACCGTTGTTTCTGTTCCTCGGTCCCGTAGTTCAAGATTGCCGCCCCGGCCAGAACGAAGCCTTGGAAGTTGGCGTACGGGGCAACTCCTCGCTCGGCGCAAGCGACACTCCAGCGAATGTAGTGCTCGTTGTCGAGCCCTTGACCTCCGTACGCTGCCGGCCAATGAACACCGGCGAACCCGCCGTGGAAGCAATGGCGTTGCCAGGCAATGGCCTGATCAAAGAGCTTCGGTGGCAAGATGGCGCCATAGGCCGGACACGCCAGGTCACTCTCGACGGCATCGTCGATGAATACCTCGGCGGCCCGGGTGAACTCGCTGGGGTCCATCACAGCGCCGGGCTGGACGATGTTTGCTCTGTTCGCCCGGCTGCCGCCAACCTGACTGCCTCGACAGCAGTGGCTGCCGGTTGCAGCAGGTGCCCGTCGTGATCGTTAACGAACCCGGCTTGAACGGCACCGGAAACGAACGCGAAAAGAGGGTCGAAGTAGCCGGCGACGTTGAGAC
>CALJMD010000318.1 GCA_937981915.1 uncultured Acidimicrobiales bacterium | reverse complement strand
ACTTGTACCGCCAGAGGGTGAGGCAGGCCGTGGCCTGCCAGTGAGCGGGCCAAACGGTCAACCGAAGGTGGCCGCTTCCTGCCGTCGGTGTCCTGCGGCTCGACCGTTGGGGAAGCGGATGATGGTGCCGCGTCTGGATCCACGGCCCAAGGCTACCCGGCGATGCGGTCGGGTTCGGTGTCGGTCTCGAGCCGGGTGAACTGACCGAGAAGGTGCACGGTCCCGCCTACAACTTTCAACGATGGTGTTACACCACTGTCATTCTGACTGTCATTCTGACTGTCATTCTGATTAACCTCTGCGGGCGCTATCGCCTGGTTCGTTATGTTGCTAGGCCGGATAGACTGGAACGTGATGGTAAAGAAGCACGCTTTGCTGATGGGCCTAGCGATCCGTACCGAAGTCTCGGTCCCTCTTCTTGCCTCCGGTGCCCATTTTGCCGTGGCACCCACTCGGGCCGGTGTACGTGACCGCCTTCGCAAGTGTGCTAGCGAAGCAGCGAGAGTACGTCCCGCCGCCCTTCTTGTTCCCTCGAGTTTTCCGGTTGGGGGCTACCGGGGGGAACAACGCGACGTCATTGGCGTCGCCGCTACCAGAGAAAACCCAGAACAAGAGTCGGTCGACGAGGCCGCATGCGCTAGCGCACGTGTGCTTGACATGCCTCGTTGGCGACCGTGAGAACAGGAGAGGTTGTGTCTGTTACAGAAGAAGTTCCACTTCCACCAATCACACCGGGTGTAGCCCGGGCGTTGAGCCCACTGGTGCGTCGGATCGCCAGCGAGAGCAGCGAGGGTGAGCCCGGCCTGAACACCTATTTGGTCGGCATCGACGAGATTGTGATCGTCGATCCCGGCCCCAGCAGCGATCAACACCTCGACGTGTTGTGCGGGTGTGGCGGCGACCGCATTCGCTGGATCGTGTTGACTGACACCGGTGAGGACTATTCGGCTTCCGCCGCCGAGCTTAAGCAGCGTACGGGTGCCGAGCTGGTCGCTCCGGCTGGTTTCGACGGTGCTGATCAGGTCCTCGGTGACGGCTTCAAGATTGACGCCACCGAGTTTCGAATGACGGCTGTGGCCGTTGAGGAAGGCTCCGACAGCAAGTTTTCGTTCGTTCTCGAACAGGAGCGAACGCTGCTGACCGGTGACCATGTCACCGACGAGGGTGTCCCGAAAGGCTTGCCGGAGAAGGTCAAGTCGTATCGGATTAAGTCGATTGCCCCCGGTCACGGTCAGTACATCGAGAACGCTTCAGGGATGCTTACCTGAGTTCCTCGACGGTCATGACCTGACCTGAGCTGATTTACAGCAGAAGACTGCACGTAAAAAGACCCGCCCAATGGGCGGGTCTTTCAGCGTTTTGTTACGTGCGGGTTGTTACGAGAACGACTGTCCGCAGCCGCAGCTGCGCTGGGCGTTGGGGTTGTCGATCGAGAACCCGGTCTGCTGCAGGCCGTCCTTGTAGTCCAAGGTGGCGCCAACCAGCAGTTGAGCGCTGGTCGGGTCGACGATGACTTTGACGCCACCGTGTTCGGTTGCTTCGTCTTCCGTAGCGACCTCGCCGTCAAAGAACATTTCGTAGGAGAAGCCGGAGCAGCCGCCGGGGCGTACCGCAACCCGAAGAGCGAGAGACTCGTCGTCCTCCTGGTCGAGCAGTTGCTTAACCTTGATGGCTGCTGCGTCGGTTACCGTGATCATAGTTGTGCGTACCTCCGTGCTATCAGTGTAACGCCGGATGGGGCCGGTTTATTTCCGACCGTTGGTGTCGGCTGGCACTACCGGGGCGTGTTCGCGGGGCGACTGTTAGTCTGAAAACATGGTCGCAGACAGAGTCACCGAAGATGAAATCATGGCGGTTCTGCGTGGTGTGATCGATCCGGAGCTCGGCAGCAACATCGTTGAACTGGGTATGGCCAAGGGGGCCAAGGTGGCCGACGACGGTTCGGTGGTGGTGAAGATTGCTCTCACCACCTCTGGTTGTCCGCTGCGGGCACAGATCCAGCGGGACACCAAGACCAGGATCGCTTCGCTTCCCGGCGTAACCAAGGTGTCGATTGACTGGACCGAACTCACCCCGGAAGAGAAGGCGGCGACGATGGCAGTGGCGAGGAAGAACGCTGCTGACCGAGCCCCCGAAACCGCTATTCCGGCCACGGCTCGCGTCTTGGCCATCGCATCGGGCAAAGGGGGCGTTGGCAAGTCGTCGGTGACCGCCAACCTGGCAGTTGCCCTGGCGGTCCAGGGCCGCAACGTCGGAGTGATTGATGCTGACATCTGGGGCTTCTCCATTCCACGAATGCTTGGGTTGGATGGCCGCCTCGGTGGGGGAACCGATGGAGATCGAGCGGTCATCGAGCCGCTGTCGATGCCGGTCCCGACAGCCGACGGACTACCCGACGGACGTCTCGACGTGGTGTCCATGGGGTTTCTGGTCGAAGACGAAGAATCGGCGTTGCTGTGGCGTGGACTGATGTTGAACCGGGCGGTACAGCACTTTCTTGAAGACGTGGCCTGGGCCGACGACCTTGAGTATCTACTCATCGACATGCCGCCCGGCACCGGTGATGTGGCCATGGGTTTGGCCCGGATGATTCCAAGAGCGGAAATGCTGGTGGTGACCACGCCGGCTACCGGAGCGCAGAAAGTTGCCGCCCGCGCCGTCTCGATGGCCCGCAAGTCCTACCTGCGAGTGGCGGGTGTCATCGAAAACATGTCGGTCTTTGTCGCCCCTGACGGGCAGCGGTTCGAGTTGTTCGGCAGCGGGGGCGGTGAGGCACTAGCCGAGGAAGCCGGCGTCGAGCTGATCGGACGGATTCCAATAGAACCCGAAGTGTCAGCTGGGGGTGATGCCGGCGAACCGGTTGCGCTGCGACCGGGTTCACCGGCGGCCGCCACGTTCGCCGAGATTGCCACGAAAATCGTGGAAGAAATCGCTCCGCCGGTCGAGATGGAGAGCTGTACCGCTCGAATGTTCGACCTAGTCGACGCAGCGCTGGCCGACTACGACGCCGCCAACGAGACGTAGCCGGAGTCGTTCTGGGAGGAGTCCCAGGCCTGCGCCCGGGGATTCAGTTCTAGGCCTCGGCTCGGGCGGCGGTTGGTGCCGCTCTTCCGGCCGCCCGCTTGACGGTCAGCTTCTCGTTGACGAACCTTGACGCCGGCACGAGGACGGTCAGTTGGGTTTCCGGGTCTTCGAGTTCGATGGTCGTCGGATGAACTCCGGTGACCTTTCCTTGGACATCATCGAACATCACGATGTCACCTTCGGAAACCAAGCGACGCATGGCCCGGTTGGAAGCGACCTCGCGGGCGACGCCGTGTCCACCCAGCCCAATCAACAGTGTCAGGGTTGCGGCGACACCGAAGAAGATGGCGGCCAGGCCCATGTTGACCACTTCGGTGTCGATACCGATGGTGCTGACGGCCAGCAGGATCGCCAGGGTGTAGATGAGCGACCGGACGACCATGTGGATCTGTCGCTCGATGTTGAGCGGCATCCGGGAGGTGGCCTGAGAGATGGCCGTGGCGGCAAACGACGCCAGGACCCGGGCCACGATGATGATGATGGCGGCCGTAAGAATCTTGGGGAAGAACGCAATGGCGTCCTTCGGTAGCTGATCAAGCGCTGTCGGCTGGATGAAGCCCAAGGCAACGATCAAGCCTCCCACCATGAAAAACGAGAAGACCAGTTGACTGATCGGTTTGGCCACGTTCTTGATGGCCTCGCCTTTGGCTGAGGCGACTAGGCGAAACACCAGCCTCGACGCGATCATCCCGAGCACGACACCGGCGACGATGGCGACCAGCGCCAGGATCCAACTATTCATCATTCTCCTCCATCAGCAGCAACATTGATGTCTCCACCCCAGCCCCGAAGAGATCAGATACCACATCGAACATTATCCGCGAATCGAGACGGGCGGTTACCTTCTGCTCAAGACGCTCGGTCAGATCCTCGGGTGAGGCGAGGACGGTGCCGAGGGCTTGCCGGATACCGACCTCCTCGGTCAGGTCTATGCCCGGATTTTCGGCCGGCGTAGCCGACATCGATTCTATGGTCGAGGCGCAGCGCTCGCAGGTGGCGATGTGCCGTTCGACTTTGTCGTTGGCTTGGCGCTCTTTGTCGGTGGTTGCTTCGTCATTCAGCCACTGACGCAGCGCTCGCTTGTTGGGGTGAAAGAGGCTCGCCACTACTCCCACTCCCTCAACGCTGCGCCGAGTTTCCGACGGGCTCGGAGTAGTCGTGTTTTGACAGTTGGCAAGGGAACCTCGAGGACGTCGCTGATCTCGTCGTAGCTGAGTCCCTCCAACTCTCTGAGCACCACAATCGACCGTGAAAGCTCATCAAGCAAATCGAGCGCCTCGACGAAATCGTCCATGACGACTCCGCCCTGTACCCGAGACTCAACCGATCGTTCCACTTTGATTGGGGTCTCGGGCATGTCGTGGGGATCGATGACCACGGCTCGTCGTCGACGGATGGTGGAGATGGCGGTGTTGTGGGTAATGCGTAGCACCCAGCCTCGCAGCGATGAATCACCGCGGAAGGTGGGCAACGCCAGCCATGCCTTGATCAGTGTTTCCTGGGCGATGTCTTCGGCCAGTGATTTGTCCCGTACTACCGAGAGCGCCAGGCGGTAGATCGCATCGCCGTGATCGACCACAAGCTGGTGCAGCTCTTCTGGGTCGGCTGACTGTTCGTCACCACCGGTTCCGGCTCCACCACGTTTTTGGGCTCGGCGGTCGGCCAGTGAGACTCGTTCGCTTTGACCGGAGGTCTGACTGGTTTCGGCGGTGGCTCCACCTGACATCGCCGTGAGCAGGTTCTGCAGGAATCGTGGTATCCGCCAGCCCGTCTCGCCAGGCGCCAGCGGTACCGGCAGTGAAATCGAAGGCAATGCAATCGAAGGCAATGCAATTGACGGCATGGTCACGGACGGCATGGTCATGGATGGCAACGCACTCATCGGTAGCACCAACTCGACGGCGGGAAGAGCGGACGCGGCCCTGAAGCGGCCAAGTGCCGACGCAAGAGCCAGGTCCTCGTCCGTCGGCGGCCTCTTGCCGCCTCGATCAAGGCCTCTTCTATTCATTCGCCCAGATGAAGTTCTCATTTTGATCAGCCTCAGATGCGGCCACCATCACCACGACACCATTGTGCGGTGAATCCAAGCCAGTCGCTCCTTGGACCCTCAGGTCGATCCATGGTGCTGTTAGGCCCCATGTTCGGACCGTCCCACAAACGGTAGGGGGATTTCGAGTAAAACACGAGGTGGACGGTAATTAAGCAGTCGGGTGGAAAATTCGCCAAATTCTCGCGACCAATCACGCCGCTGCGCCGTCTGTCTTTTGCTTCCCACAAGAAAGTGAGTAAGAACAAATGCTTCTTCAAGGTGACGCTGTCGATGAGGGTATTCAAATCGTCGATTCGCTTCAGAGCGGAATCACCGGGTTCTTCGATCAGCTCTTCGGGTTCCTACCGAACCTGATCGGCTTCCTGGCCATCCTGTTCATCGGCTGGTTCGTAGCCCGATTTATTGCTCGGATCGTTCGGCGGGTCTTCAAAGCCATCAACCTCGACTACTACCTCGACCGTGCCGGTATCGGCGCCCCGCTTGAGCGGGCCGGATATGCAGACAGCGGTCGATTCGTAGCCAAGATTCTCTACTACATGCTGATGCTGATCGTGCTCAAGCTGGCCTTCGGGGCACTCGGTATCGACGCTCTCAACGAGCCGTTCGATCAGTTGATTGCTTGGATCCCCAAGGCTCTTGTAGCCCTGGTCTTGATCGTCATCGGTGGCATCGTTGCCAACGTGGTCAAGGATCTGGTTCGTGGAGTTACCGCCGGTCAGGGTTACAGCAATCTCGCTGTGAACGCCGCTGGTATTGGTGTCTGGCTGATCTTCGGCCTGGCCGCTCTTGACCAGGCCGGCATTGCCGGTGACATGGTCGACACGCTGACCAACGCAATCTTTGCCTCCCTGAGTGCCATCCTCATCATCAAGTACGGTGTGGGCGGAATCTGGGCAGCACGTGATCGCTTCTGGCCGTCGGTGTACGACACTGTTGCATCAAACCGTCCTAACTCTGGGTCCGCTCCGGCGCCCCAGCGACAGGCCTAGCAACAGAATCTCCTGGATGGGGCCCTCAGCCATCCAGGACGGGGCGGGCCCGTTTGGGCGATTCGGGACCCGCCCCATCCTCTACAACTGAGACCTTCGGGTTTCAGTGAATAAACGAGGCACCAACAATGGCGTTGGTGCCTCGTTTGCGTTTTCCTGAGATGCTCTGCTGCTACAGCGAGTCGAGCAGAGTCAACGCCGCGACGGCTTCGTCGACATCGAACACGTTGTCGATCCGGTCCAACACGGTGCCTGTACCGTCGAGCAAGAATAGCGACGGTTCAAAGTGGAGGCCCATTGCTTGCACCGCTGGTGACACCTGAATGCCGGGGTCGGTGAAGTTGCCCCCGAATTCGAGAGCGTTGGCGTACACCTCGGTGTGAATGATGTCGATGCCCGGCACCTGTTGCGCGGCGTCCATCAACGTGTCGACCACGGGGCCGCAGTAAGCGGTTGAACAGTAGGCCGGGGTGGCGACCAGAATGGCGCTGGGTCGCCCGGCGGCCAACACATCTGCGTAGCTGGTTTCATGGAACGGGCATGGCCCTTCCACCCGGGTGCAGAGCTGATCGACCCCTTCGGGGTTGTCGAACGTCGGCGTGTCGAAGCCGGCCAGCGTTGAACCGGCGATGGGAATGAAGACGTCGTTAGCGTCGAACGCCTGCACCGGAAGCGTCGACTCGACCCCTCGAATGGTGACGACCAGGTCGTAGATACCCGGCTCGGGCATGGTGAAACGGGCCGGGTAGTAACGCAGCAGATCGGCGTGCTGGTGATCGTCAGCCGTTCCCTCTACGTGATCGTGAGCCACCAGGCTGCCGACCAGGTCGACCGAGTCCAGTTGGTCGGTGCCCGACATCAACGCGACCGTGACGCTTTCGCCCTCGTCGGGGATAGCGGTCTGGTCCCGGGTCTCAGGGTTGGGGGCGATGATGGCGAACGGAATTCGCTGTTCGATGCCGGCCACCAGAACCCGGTCGGGTGAAAACATGGCGGCGATGTTGGCTGGCTCCAGCGGCTCTTGCGAACCGCATGCTGCCAGCAGCGGAGCGCCTATGGCTCCGAAGGCGGCGCCTCGGACGGCCCAGGTTGCGCCGGCGCTCAGTGCCCCTGAGGCGGATCGACTGAGGAAGCTTCGCCTGCTCAGTGGGGCGGTCCCGGCAGTGCAATTCACAGTGCCATCTGCAGCGAAATTCAGAGTGTCATCGGGGTGGGTTGACATGTAGTAGACCGTACCGGCAATAGGATTTGAGCCGTATGAGCGTGTTACAGATCACAGTCAACGGCGAAACCATCGATGTTGATGAGCCGCAGGGGTCGCTTCTGGACACGCTGCGGTACCAGCTAGGGCTGTCGTCGGTGAAGGACGGCTGCAGCCCACAGGGGCAATGTGGCTGCTGCACGGTTCTGGTCGACGGCCAGGCTCGCGTGTCGTGCGTGACTCCGGTGCGTCGAGTGCGGGGCCGGTCAGTGGAGACGGTTGAGGGTCTGGACGACGCCCGTCGGGAGGCGTGGGCCTCTCGGTTCTGTGACACGGGGGCCAGCCAATGCGGTTTCTGTACCCCTGGCATCGTGATGCGCCTCGAAGCGTTGGCTCGCACCGAAGATGGGGCTGAAGAGAGCAGTGGCTCGGCCGTACCGGTCCTTGATCGACATGACGTGGAGCAGGGCCTGCTCGCTCACCTATGCCGCTGTACCGGGTGGCAAACCATCATCGAAGCGGCCTGCGCAACAGA
>CALJMD010000317.1 GCA_937981915.1 uncultured Acidimicrobiales bacterium | reverse complement strand
TGGAGTGCCGGTGGCAACCTGGCCGCCGTGGTCTCACAGCAGGCCCGAGACGCTGGGCGGGTTGACGACATCGCCGGCTTGGCGCTGCTCAACCCGGTAGTCGACACCGACATGAGCCACCCCTCATACACCGAAAACGCCGAAGGCTACATACTGACCCAGAACTTGATGAACTGGTTCTGGGGTCACTACACGGGAACCGACGTAGCGGCCGGAGGTGGGCCGAATGCACAGACCGCCGCTGACGTCCGGGTCGCTCCACTCCGCGGTGATCTAACCGGGCTACCTCCAACGGTGGTGGTCACCGCTGAGTTCGATCCGCTGAGAGACGAAGGAACCGCCTACGTCGAAGCGCTGCAGGCCGCCGGGGTGGATGCTCGCGAGATCGCCATGCGAGGACACGTTCACACTTCCATCGGAGCCGTCGACGTGTTGATTTCGTCCAGCTCTACCAGGGTCGAGGTGGCGGCCGCCCTCAACCAGTTTCTGAACCCATCGCCGTAACGACGGGCCTTCAGGGCGAGGGGAACGTTAGCGGGCTTCGAGGCGATCACCACCAGCGCGCGGCTACCAAGAACCGAAGTGAGCGTCGCCGATTCGAATACACTATTTCGTGTGTCGACAACTTTTGAACTTAGTAATGCTGCAATTGCCGCCCTACCAGCCGACAGCTCGCCTCCGACCTACGACCGATCAGCTGTCACGCCCTCGATCGTTCACATCGGTGTGGGTGGGTTTCACCGGGCGCACCTGGCTACCTACGTCGACCAACTTTGTCGGACGGGCAACACCGACTGGGGAATCGTCGGAGCCGGCGTACTGCCCGGAGACGCCAGAATGGCCGATGCCCTTGGCGCTCAAGACCACCTCTTCACTGTGGTCGAGCGCAGCAGCGAAGGTCACAAATCCACCGTGATCGGCTCCATGGTGGACTACATCTTGGCTCACCCCGACCCTCAACCCCTGGTCGACAAGATTGCGGCACCGGAAACCCAGATCGTGTCGCTGACCGTCACCGAAGGCGGCTACCCCGTCGACGACGCCACCGGCGAATTCGCCCCCGACTCACCGAATGCTGGCCCGGAGTCAGCCTTCGCCGCCATCATCGCCGGCCTCGCCAAACGCATGAACGACGGCATCGGCCCGATCACCGTGCTGAGCTGCGACAACGTCATGGGCAACGGCGACGTCACAGCGTTGGCCGTCAAAGCGATGGCAGCACAGACGGGGGCTGACCTGGCGGCCTGGATCGACGAAAACGTCTCGTTCCCGAACAGCATGGTTGATCGGATCACTCCCGCCACGACCGACGCTGATCGCAAGTGGTTCGCCGAGCAAGTTGGGATCGATGACCGTTGGCCCGTTGTCTGCGAGCCGTTCATCCAGTGGGTCATCGAAGACGACTACGCCGGGCAGCGGCCGCCGTGGGAGTCGCTCGACATCATCATCACCGAAGACGTCCGCCCGTTCGAGCACATGAAGCTGCAGTTGCTGAACGCCGGCCACTCGGTCTTGGGGTTCTCCGCTCACCTGTTCGAAATCGAACTTGTTCACGACGGGATGGCCGACCCCGATGTGTTGGCCTTCGTGCGAGCATTCCTCCACCGTGAAGCCAAGACCTCGCTCCACCCGGTGGAAGGCATGGACTTCGACGCCTACATCGAAACCCTGCTCGAACGTTTCGCCAACCCGCAGGTCCGCGACCAGATCCTCCGATTGGCTATGGACGGAACGAGCAGGCTGCCGAAGTTTGTGCTGCCAACCCTGCGCGCCCACCTGGCCAACGGTGGCCCCACCGAGCTGGCCGCCCTGTTCCTGGCCACCTGGTGTCAGTGCTTGATCGGTATAAGCGATGCAGGCAACGAGATTGAACTCGGCCCTGACCCACTGCTGGACGAAATTCGTCCCAACGCCCTGGCTTCGGTGGACAACCCGGCAGCCTTCCTCGAGTTCGAGCCAACCTTCGACGACGCCATCCGAGGCAACGAAGCCTTCGTCGCCCAGTTCGAAGCCGCTCTGACCTCGATCCGAGACATCGGGCTGCGCCAGACCATCCGCAACGCCGTGGACTCCTAGTCCCGCTGTACCTCTTATAGACACCGTCGCTGTTGGCACGGTTGCTATTGACACGGTTGCTATTGACACGGTCACTATGAGCGTCCGACGATTCGGGCCAAGGCCCGATCGGCCACGATGATCACCGGCAGGCAGCCGGCCAACAGGCCGACGTTGCCCGCTGTCCAACCTTTCAACGCCACCGACACAACGATGGCACCGGCCAGCAGGCCGATCGTGGACACCCAGCCGCGGTCGGGCCAGTCGGCCTTGGGTGAAAGCAGCGCGTCCCGCTCGATTCGAGCCAAGCGAGGCAGCGCCAATCCGAGAAGCATCATCGAGACCACCACGAACGGGATCTTGGCCAGGAACCAGGTCAGCGAACCGGGGGTGGCGGTGAAGGCGCTGATCGACAACAGTCCGGTCAGGTCGAACACGGCCAGAGTGATCACGCCGGTCGTCATGTGCCACAGGTAGACCGACATGGCCATCGAGTTTGCAGCCACCACGGCCTTCCATGCGTTGGCCCGTCGCTCCAGCCAGACGGTGATGCGAGGGGCGGCGGCAATAGCGGTTGCCGACTGGGCGGACCCGAACAACAACAGCGCCAGCGACGGAGGATGAGTGGGGCTGAAGGCCAGGCCGGGGAAGTGCACCATCGACACCGGCCACGGTCCCACAGCAACAACGGCGATAGCCAGCGCCCAGAGCGCAGCCGCCGTGACCGCCAGGCGGCGGCCGGTGGGCAGCAAACCGTCACGCCAGGCGAAGCCCAGGATCTGGAACAGAAACCAGCCGATGATCCAGTTCACGTGAGCGGCCTTGGTCACCCAGCCGAGTCCGACCGGTTCCAGCAGAGCCGGGCCGAGCAGATGGAGGGCTTCAAAGAAGGCGAACAGGCCAAGTCCCACCGCCGCCGTGCCCAGCGGTGAGCGACGGAACCAAGGGAGCACGTGAGGGGCCAAGATGATGTCGGCGGTGTAGTTGGCCACGAACCACAGCGGGATGGCGGCGGCCACCGCACCGGCCCCGATGAGGGCGCCGGTTCCGGTGACGGCTCCAGCGGCCAAGGCCACCAGCCAGAAGGCGGCCAGTGCGGCCACCGGCGGCAACAGCCTCGCCAGTCGAGACGCAATCCATGTGGAGCGTGCACCGGAGGTGGAGGCCCGGCCCCCGTCAAGTCCACCCATGCCTTTGGAGTCGAGTGAGGCGGCCGAAGCGTAACCACCGACCATGAAGAACAACGGCATCACCTGAAGGATCCAGGTGGCGTAGGCGAAGGATGGCACGAACTCCAGCCCGTTGCCGGTGACCGTGGAGCCGTCGCTGTCCCGGTAGGCCACAATGACCATCCAGTGCCCGAAGGCAACGGCCAGCATGGCGATTGCCCGGTAGAAGTCGACGGCTCGGTTGCGGCCAACTTTGGCCGCTCCGGCCAGATCGCTGAGAGAGGCGGCGTCGCCCCGCTGTGTTCCAGTTGCCAGAGAGTTACTCATGAGTAATATGAGATCATCTTGTCTGGCTTTGGGGAGTCCAGGAAATCCCCCAAAATCCCCTAGGGGATGTCCGGTGGCGTGTGTTCAGTGGCCTGAGGGGTCTTCCTCGTTGGGTGAGACGTAGTCGTCCGGGATCGGGCTGACGTTGACACGGGCGCACGGCGCCAACTTGATGCCGGGCGGTGTATCGACCTGTTCGGTGACGGTGAGGAGCTTCCCGTGCCAGGCCACGGTGCCGCTTCCGGGTGGAAGCTTTGCCCCCTCAAAGATGGGGATGATCACCTTTTCGTCTTCGTCGGTTCGCAACACCAGGTTGTGAATCAGATAGAGGTCGGTGGATGAGCGACCGATGCCGACAATGCGGATGCTGTGGTCGCCCACGGTA
>CALJMD010000316.1 GCA_937981915.1 uncultured Acidimicrobiales bacterium | reverse complement strand
CCCGTCGGCCACGTGGCCGGGAACACAACAGAAAAGCCATCCGGGCCCGACGGCGCGTGAATCATGGGAGGCGTCGACAAGAACACTCTCGGGCTCGGCCGACGATTGCGACTTGGCAACCAAGCGAGCTTCCGGAAACAGCGAAGCCAGGTAGTCGACCAGGTCATCCATCGAGATAGCCACTAGGGACCGTCCGTTGCGAGGTCCGGTTCATCCTGGCCGAGTGAAGGCTGAGCGCCGTCATCGGGCGCCATGGCGTCGCCGACGGGAACCACCTCAGCTCCATCCGAGTCGAGCTCAGGGTTTGCTTGGGAGGCGGCAGGTTCGGCTTTCACCCGAGCACCCGGATCTACCGATCCGTCGTCGGGCGGAACACCGAGAATTCGTAGTGCGTAGAGAGCCACGTCGCTAAACACTGGAGCGGCGACCGTCGACGCCGCCCAACCTTGCTGAGGTTCATCCACCACGATGACCATGGAGAGGCGCGGATTGTGAGCCGGGACATAACCGGCGAACGTGGCCACATAGCGGCGGTTCCCGTCCTGGCCGTATCCGGTCACCCCGTTTGTGTCTTCGAACACTTTCCATGCGGTGCCGGTCTTGCCGGCCACGGTATATCGGTCGATTTGAGCGCTCTTGCCGGTACCGCCGCCGACGACTCCGACCAACATGTTCGTCACTTCGGCGGCTGTTTCTGGCCGAAGCGCAGGCTTCCCCGGAACCGACGGTGGCGGAAAGAAGTCACCGTCGGGGCTTCGCAAGCCACGCACCAACGACAGCGGCTGGTACACGCCGTCGTTGGCAAACACGTTGTATGCGGCTGCCAGCTGAGCGGCTGTGACAGTTATGCCCTGCCCGATTGGGATCGAGCCGGCGTCACTCCCCCGCCATTCGTCAACCGGACGAACCAAGCCTGACTCTTCACCCTTGGCCCCAACACCGGTAAGCGAGCCGAAACCGAAGCGGGTCAGATAGTCATGAAGCCGACCTGGACCAACTTGTTGCGCAACTTTGATAGTGCCGACATTCATCGAATCGGACAAAATGTTGGCCATCGAGTACGGAGCGGCCGGGTGGGTTGGGTCGTCTCGGAACGAGTGACCGCCGATGGAGATGGACGGTGGAACCTCGATCGAGGTGGCTGACGTAAATCCGAGATCCTCAACTGCGGCTGCGATACTGATCGGCTTAAGAACGGAGCCCGGTTCAAACTGCTCGGTGAGTGCCATGTTGTGTCGGGGAATAAGGCAACCTTCGTCGTCGCGATCCACCGATGCCATAGCCAGAATCTCGCTGGTCGCAGGGTCACTGAGGACTGCGGTTAGACCCTTGGCCCCTGTCTCTTCGCAGTGCTGAAGCAGCGCTTCTTCGACGACGTACTGGATTCGGTGATCGATGGTTAGTACGACGTCATAACCGGCGGCGCCGGGCGTGACGTCCCATTGACCACCGCTGATGCTGCCGAAGCGACCGCGCTCGAACTGCTCCTCACCGGGGATACCGATCATGGCCTCGTCGAACTGCGCCTCGACCCCGTAAATTCCCTCATTCCCGGTGTCGACCCGACCAACAATTGGTTTGGCCAACTGATCCGCCGGATAGATCCGACGCTCGGAGGGCTGGAGGTACAAACCACCGGTCAACTCGGCAGTTTCGGGTCGGCCGCGTAACTCCAGCAGAGCGGTCTCGACCGAGTCATCGATGTTGGTTGCCAACATCTCGTAGCGGTCCTCAGGTCCGTCGCCAACGAGATAGTCGAGGACTTCAATTGAATTCATGCCGAGTAGTGGTGCGAGCAGCTCAGCGGTCACTGCCGGCGATTCGACCTGAGACGGGTCAACTATCAGGTTGTGCCCCTGTGTGGACGACGCCAACACGAATCCGTTGCGATCTTCAACTTTGCCCCGATACGCCTCCAGGGAGCGGACACCGGCCCGCTGGCTCTCGCCGACCTCCCGGTATCGCTCCGGACGCATGATCTGAAGATCTATCAGAAAGGCCACAAAGGTGGCCCCGACAATGGCAATGACGGCAAAAACCCCGATTAGGCGGTTGAGCGGGTCGTTCGGGTTGCTGGTTCGACGGAACCGGCTTCGCCGTACCTCACGGCGGCGCTCATCGCGGGACGAAGCCCGAAGCATCGTCGTCATCCGCCGTTACCGGCCTCCGCAATTGCCCCGGCCCAGGCAGGACCGGACGAGGTGTCATCGGTGGCGACGGTATCGACTTCGTCGATCACGGGAAGGGCGGACTCGACGACAATGTCTGCCACGGTGGATGGTCGCTCAGCCTGCGTTGCCGGGGATGGCGTACCGAATCCCTCGGATGAAACGGTGGTTCCGGCCAGCGACCCGCTGCGGGTCTCGCCGGATGCCTCTGTGGCAGCACCTTCGGTTGGCTGCGAGACCACTCGGCTCGAATCAGTGCCCGACGAAGAACCAGTGTCGGAGGAAGAAACCGCCTCCAGGGCAGCTTCAACTCCAGCGGAAACGACGTCAGGGTCGGCGGCGGCAACAATTCGGTTCTCCTCGGTGTCACGAGGCGTCGATCCCAACGAGATAGGGACCGGAACCGCTACTGCCGGTTCGCTCGGCGCCAGGTAGACCGGGTTGGTTGCCCGAATCATTCCCATCGACATCGCTTGGTCGATAATGGCTGAAGGGGCCGAGGCCTCTTCAACCTGTCGCTGCAACAAGGTGTGTTCCGCTTCCGATTCTGCGATTTCGCTTCGGAGGCCATCGAGACGATGCTGATTTGCCACCAGTTGGGCCTGGATGAGGGCCACGGCGAACAACCCTGCCAACAGAACAACAAAGGTGGCGATGATTGCGTAGCGACGACGAGCTCGGTTCCGAATGGCCACTTGATCGAAAACCTGGAGGCTGGGCCGGCTGACCGTGGCCGAGCCGGCTCGACGCGATGGGCGAGCCTGCGGCCGCCGCGAACGGGTCCGCGTCGACGAAGCCCGCTGGCGGGTCGTCTGACTACTTCGGGTGCTCCTCTTACGAGCGACGGCGGCTGACACGGCTATTTTCCTGGCTCCTGTAGATGTGTACTAATTCCCAACGCATGAAATCTGTTCGCATACCGCCCTCACGCGGCTATTCGTTCTACGACCCGTAGTCGAGCGCTTCGGGCTCGCGGGTTGGCTTGTTCTTCGTCTGGCGACGGCCGCCGGACAGCTGGCCGCACGATTGAAAAGTCGGCTTTCTCTACTTCGACCGGCAGGCCTGGCGGATGTTCAACCGTTGACCGCCGACGAAAGGCAGACTTGACGATTCGATCTTCGCCCGAGTGATAGGTGAGTACGAGTACCCGCCCACCAGGGATGACGGCATCCAGCGCCACTTCCAGCGCTCGCTCCAATGCTCCCAGTTCGTCGTTCACTTCAATACGTATGGCCTGAAAGGAGCGTTTCGCCGGGTGGCCCCCGGTCCGCCGAGCGGCGGCTGGAATGGCCTGCACGATGATCGCTGCTAACTGGCTCGTGGTGTTCACCGGTCGTGATGCCACGATGGTGGCGGCGATGCGAGACGCAAATCGTTCATCGCCGTAGGTGCGAAGGATGCGACCGAGTGATCGTTCGTCATATTCGTTGACAACGTCGGCAGCGGTCAATGAGGCCGATCGGTCCATGCGCATGTCGAGCGGACCATCGTTTCGGAAGCTGAAACCGCGCTCTGGTCGGTCCAGCTGTGGTGAGCTGACGCCAAGGTCGAAAAGGAAACCGGTGATATCGGTGTCTTGAGCGTATTCGGGCAAGATCCGGGCCAAGCTGTCGAATCGACCGGCGACAATCTGAACCCGGTCGAGGTAGCCGTCGAGCCGACGACTAGCGGCTTGGCGGGCGTCGGCGTCTTGATCAATTCCGATCAAGGCCAAGTCGGGCCTCGAAGCCAAGACGGCTTCAGCGTGGCCCGCTCCACCGAGCGTGGCATCAACGAATGTTCCAGCAGGAACCGGTTCAAACAGCTCCGCTACCTCGTCAAGGAGGACGGGCTGATGGGAGAACGATCGGAGGTTTACCGGAGCAAGTTCGTCACCTGCGGTTTCCGGCTGTTCAGGAGTTTCACCCTTACGAGGATCCATTAGCGGATTAGGGCTCACCCCCAGCTCACGTATCGGCCATCGATAACCCCCCGGACGGCATCGCGATCCAGGTTTTATCTCCTGGGGGACGCTAAGAGAAGTAGCGGGCGGAGTCGTGGGGCAGAAGCACCTCTCTTCGCCTCCCGGGAGGCAATCGATGAACGATATTGTGTTGTGGTTCGCCCAGCCTCCTTTCAAGGTCTCGGGTGTACGGGTATCTGAGTTCCCGCTGGGTCCCTGGGCTAAAGACCCAATCTGGCTACCGCCTCAGCCAGTTCGTCAGCTGCTTCTTGCGTGTCGAGGTCCTCCGCGTATGTTTCGGCCGGCCAAATTTCGACCCGGTCGAACAAACCGCTGATTACTACCTGCGACTGGAACCCCAGCTCATCGAGCAGTTCACGAGGCAGTGTGATCCGGCCGGCTGCATCGAGCTTGACCTCTCTCACGCTGTTCATGAGCTTGCGGAACACTCGCATTGAAATGCGAGACGCTGCAGATTCTGTTTTCCATTTTTCGGCCACTTGCCGAAACTCGTCCTCACTCCAGAGGCCGAGACAACCATCGAGCTGGGTGACATACCCTCGCTCGGCGACGAATGCTCGAAACGGGGCGGGAAGGACCACTCGGCCTTTGTCGTCGACCGCATGTTCGTATTGGCCGACAAACACATCCTCACCTCTTTCTCCATTCGTCTCGCTCTAACTAGTTCTTCTTCAGTGGGGCCCGGCTGCAGTTACCTGTGTGACTGCCTGTGCGACTGCCTGCTATAGGCCCCTTTTCGTGGGCTTGTCTCCCACTAGGTGCCAAATTAACCCACTTCGCCCCACAACGCAACCATTTTCACTCCTTTCTGCGCGAAGATCTCACGGAGAGTGCAAACAAATGTTCGAAATTACAAGCTCGTAATCTCATCGGATTGCATGTCGCACCCAGCGGATGCAACGCCCACCAGCACTGGCCCACCACCCGAAAACCCTCTAAAACAGTGTGATCTTGGCCGCCAAACTCCCTACAACCGCAACTCCCGAAGCCCTCTTCGACCTGTTCAGAGAATTGGGTGGGAGGTGAGTGGGGCGAAGTGGGGCGAGCAGGCGACAATGGGGAGCATGACCCAGGCCAACAAACCGGCCCTCCCGCCCAACGATGTACTCCAGGCTCCTATTCCGAGCGAACTCGCCAGGCTGGCCCACGAACGCGACGTCGAAATCCAAAAACAGTCGGGCGACTGGGTGATCTGGAACAGCACTGGCGATGCGAACTCATTCCATCACTACCAGCCGGAACAGGTCGGCCATGAGATATGGACTCGCAGTCTCTCAAGACCGGCGCTGGTACTCGGGTCAACCCAGTCCGAGGCCGTTCTGAACAGCTCACTACGGAACGCCGACCTGGGCGAACAAGAACTAGAGATCTGCAAACGCCGCTCGGGCGGCGGACTTGTCTACCTGGACGTGGACCACGATGTGTGGATCGATGTGCTGATACCGGTTACGTCACCGCTGTGGCACCACGACCTCGCGAAGGCGTTCCATTGGCTGGGTGATATCTGGGCCGCCGTGCTGGCCGAATTCATCACCGATGCCGTCATCTCCTCCCATCGCGGGCCAAGCCAGGGATCCGGGCAACTCTTGTGCTTCGCCGGTCTCGGTCACGGCGAAGTGTCCGTCGATGGCTACAAAGTGGTTGGACTGTCGCAGCGACGGACCCGAAGTTGGACCCGGCTTCAATGCGCCGTCATCCAGCGGTGGCCAGCCGAGCAGCTGACCCGGATGTTGACTGATCCCCAACACTCCGCAGACGAACTACCGATCGATCCATCAGTTGTTCGCGCCGGGCTGGGACCCCCACGACATCCCATTCCTCGCCAAAATCTCATCGAGGGTTTTCTCACAGCCATGGTCGACCAAGCTCGGTAGCGACACCAGGCGGAACCCCCGATGCAGCAATCGCTGTGTTGTCGTCCGCGGCCTATTACTTTTCACGACTCGGCCTCGCCGATTAGTCTTTGGAGATGGCACGGGCTTTGGTTCTAAATGCAACCTACGAGCCGATCGGTGTTGTGTCCGGACGACGGGCGCTGATCTTGGCTCTGGCCGAGCGCGTCGACGTCTTGGCGGAATCAGACGACGTCTATTCGTCGGCCGAGCTCTCGGTACCGGTGCCTTCCGTTGTCCGTCTTCGGTATTTCGTCAAAGTTCCGTATAAGAGGACGGCGCCGTTGAGCCGCCGCGCCGTGTTCGCACGAGACCTCGGCAAGTGCCAGTACTGCTTCGCTCGAGCCGAGAGTATCGATCACGTGGTCCCTCGCTCCAAAGGCGGTCCTCATGCCTGGGAGAACGTCGTCGCCTGCTGTCGTAAGTGCAACACAACCAAGGCCGACCGGCTTCTCGCCGACTGTCACCTCAGCCTCCGAGAACCGCCGAAAGCGCCGACCCAATACGTGTGGGTCAAGGTGGCGGCCGGTGCTATTCCTGATGCCTGGACGCCGTATCTGGACCGTCTGGCCGCCTAGGCCCAGAATGGGAGCGTCAGTATTGAGGCCACGTACCGGCCGATCGGTTCGCTGAACCAGCCGTGCGCCGTATACCGTTGGGTAACGATTCGGCGATGTAGCAGTCAGGGCCGGATATCCGGTTGTCAGGCGCTACCACAACAGCTCGACCATCACCAGGCTGCCCAAGAGGGGATTTGATTGACATGGAAGCCAACTATTCGCAGGAAGCCGAAGCCTACCGAGAGAAGATTCAGGCGTTCCTGGCCGAACATCTTCCCGCCGAGTGGAGCGGGGTTGGTGCGCTGTCGAGCGACGACGCCCTGGCGTTCACACAGCAGTGGCGAAACATTCTCCGAGACAACGGACTACTCGCTCTCAGCTGGCCAACCGAGTACGGCGGGGCCGGGCTCACACCACTCGAGTCGGTGATCATCTCCGAAGAGTTCCAGAAGGCCGGTGTGCCCACCGGCGGGCCTAACGATGTCTTCGGAATCCAGATGGTCGGCAACACCATCGTTCAGTGGGGAACCGAAGAACAAAAGAAGCATTTCCTGCCCCGCATCATCAGCGGTGAGGACGTCTGGTGCCAGGGCTACTCCGAGCCGAACGCAGGCTCCGACCTTGGAAATCTGGGCTGTCGAGCCGAACTCGACGGCGACGAGTGGATCATCAACGGCCAGAAGATCTGGACCTCAGCCGGACATCTGGCCAATTGGATCTTCGTGCTGACAAGAACCGATGCCGACGTAAAGAAACACCGAGGTATCACGTTCCTTCTGTGCCCGATGGATCAACCGGGTGTCGAGGTGCGGCCGATCAAAATGCTGTCGGGAGAAGCCGAATTCAACGAGGTCTTCTTCACCGATGCCCGAACAGCCAAAGAAAACGTGATCGGCGAAGTAAACGGCGGTTGGGGCGTCGCCATGACCCTTCTCGGGTTCGAGCGCGGCGAAGCAGCAGCAAAGACTCCTATCGCCTTCAAGGGCGAACTCGATCGACTGCTTGAGCTGGCGCGCCAGCATGGGCGAGCCGACGATCCGGTTATCCGCCAACGCCTCATGTGGTGTTACTCCAAGGTCGAAGTCATGCGGTATCTCGGCATGCGAACCCTCACCGCCTTTCTCGAAGGCGGCCACCCGGGCGCCGACGGTTCGATCTTCAAGCTCTACTGGTCGGAGTACCATCGCCTCGTCACCGAACTGGCGGTCGACATCCTCGGCCCCGATGGCATGCACTTTGTCGGCAAACTCCCGAGCAGTGCCTTCGCCACCGATCAGCCCGGTGCGCCAAATGACTCCGGATCATGGCTTGGCACGTTCCTCAATGCCCGGGCCGGAACCATCTACGCCGGCACCAGCCAGGTGCAGCGCAACATCATTGGAGAGATGGTTCTGGGACTGCCGAAGGAACCTCGAGCCGACAGTGGCCCGTGGAAAGACACGCCGAAGTAGCTGGCACCGCTCAAGGTTTCGATCAGTACGTGCCAGAAGTAGTGAAGTCGCGCAAGGGAACGTCGATTCGGTCGTGGTCGTCAGTGGCGGCAGGCGTCGCCCGACGCCCTGACCTCTGGGCGACGGCAAGCCGGGCCGCTCGATCCCATGTTCCCAACCACTGGTGGCGAGCAAAGCCCTGGTTGCCGATACCCGACCGCCAGTGGATCAAGTTCAGAATGGTCACCGCGTACGGTTCCACATCGTCGGGCGGCGTGGGCGTTGACGCCCTACAGGCCGACGAAGTCATTGAATGGCTGGAGTGGCTGCGTTCTTGGAACCACGACCAGACCGCCCACGGAGGGTAAGGCGAACCAGAACGACAGTCCCGCTCGCCCCGGTTTGGTTCCACCAACATCTACTGCGAGAATGGGACCAATCCACAGCACAAGTCAACGCCCACGACCGAATACAGAAGTCGATGACAACGTTGATCGCAAAACGACAACGGTGTTGTGAGCACGCCGAATCGATGCGGTGACGAATGGTCGTGAGTGCCGATACGAACACCGGAATATCCGATACCCTGCCACGAGGAGCGGATAGGAGGCAGCCCAAAAGTGAGCACAACTGAAGCCCCGGTGTTAGATGAAACACGGGCCTATCAATTCGCTTCAGCCTTCAACGCCATTCGGGATAACATCCAGCAGGTCGTACGTGGCAAGCAGTACGTCGTTGAGCAGACACTTCTTTGTCTGATCTCTGGAGGACATCTTCTTGTCGAAGACGTACCCGGTGTTGGCAAGACGCTGTTGGCTAAAGCCCTCGCCGCTTCGGTGGGAGCAAAAATTGGACGAATCCAGTTCACGCCGGATTTGCTTCCCGGCGATGTAACCGGGATCAATGTCTGGAATCGGAACTCATCAACCTTTGATTTCCGCCCCGGCCCGATCTTCACCGAACTGGTCTTGGCCGACGAAATCAACAGAGCGTCGCCAAAGACCCAGTCAGCGCTACTGGAGGCGATGGCCGAATCCCAGGTGACGGTCGACGGCGTCACCCACGCCCTCAGCTCGACATTCATGGTGTTGGCTACTCAGAACCCGATCGAACAAGAGGGCACCTATCCCCTGCCGGAAGCTCAACTTGACCGCTTCCAAATGAAGATCTCGGTCGGGTACCCCGACCGTGCGGAAGAGCTGAACATTCTCCGCACCCACGAAACCGACGGTCTCGTTGGTCGATTGCGCTCGGTCGCGTCTCTGCAGGACATCGCTGCCATGCAACAAATGGTGTCAGCGGTTCAGATCGCCCCCGAACTACGCAACTATCTGATCGATCTGGCCGACGCCACTCGCAGGCATCAGGCTGTAGCTCTTGGATTGTCTCCCCGAGGCACTCTGAGCCTTCAACGGGTCGGACGGGCTCGTGCTGTGTCCCAGGGCCGCACCTATGTGACCGACGACGACATTAAGTCAGTCGCTCCCTACGTCATGGCCCACCGTGTCCTCCTGCGCCCCGACGCCACCATTCAAGGAGCGACGTCAGCAGGCGTCGTAACCGACATCCTCCGGGCGGTGCCGGTCCCCTACGACCGGGCGAGATGAAACTAACGAGGGCCGGTCTCGTACTGGTCGTCGCAGTTCTCCTACTTGTCGCCGCAGCGCGGCTATTCGGTCTCATGGAGCTGTACATTCTGGCCGCCACCGCTGCGGTCGTCGTGGCGCTCACGGCCCTTTACACCTCGACAACACGGCTCGACGTTGCCGTTAGCCGAACCGCCACCCCGGCACGACTTCGGGCCGGGACGACAGCGCGGATCGATCTTGTCTTGCGAAATCGGTCGCAACGCAAGAGTCCTGTGATGTCGGTGTATGACCAACTCGAAGACGGTCGTGGCGCATCGGTCCACGTGGCCCCGCTCAATTCCCAAGAAGATGCCAGACTGGCCTATCGGTTGCCGGCCCGCTCCAGAGGCCGTCTTTCCGTTGGTCCCTTGGACATCACGCTCGGTGATCATCTTGGGCTGACGACAACCACGATTCGTGCCGCTCGACTCACCGAGATGATCGTCCACCCAAAGCTGTACAACCTTGCGCCACTCGTCGCTGTCGCCGGAAGCGACCCAGCGACCGATCAACAACAAATCCGATCGATCGCGACATCGGGGGAAGAGTTCTTCGCTCTTCGACCATATGTGATCGGAGATGAACTGAAGCGGGTCAATTGGAAAGCCTCGGCCCGAACCGACGACCTTGTTGTCCGACAAGATGAGCGGCCGCGAACCGGGCGGGTCACCATCCTTCTCGACGTCTCGCCTGATGCCTACGACGACGACGGATTCGAACGGGCGGTCTCGGCAGCGCTCAGCGCCCTTTACGCAGGTTTTCACGGTGGCGATACCCTTCGCTTCGCTACGTCCGCCACGCCAACCCCGACCGAGATTCGGACGAGGTCGGAACTAGAGGGCGTAGACGAACAGTTAGCTCTGATCGGTCGATCTCGAGAAGGCTCGATCGTTCAACGAATTGAGGAAGTGACGCGTTCGACTCGCGGCGGAACACTGGTTGTCATAGGTGGTAGCTTCGATGAAAGTCTCCAGAAAGCGCTCGAACGAATTCTTGGTTCTTTCGGTCTTCTGGTAGCAGTGTCGTGTCAGCGTCCCCGTCGGCAGATGCCGGAGTGGTTCGTGATTCACTCGGACGAAAACAATTTCCCAATGAAATGGAACAACGCTGTGGCCGGTTCACAGGTGGCTAGACCCTCCTCCACTTGACTCGGCAACGGATGACCTAGGAACGACTCATGCAGAACACCCCGGCCCGACACGTCGCTCCGCTCTGGCTTGAGCTTGCATCCGCGCTGCTCGTCCCCAGCGCGATCTTGGGATTCATCCGGGTGTTTGCTGAGCCTCGGGCCGTCATTCCGATCGTTGGCGCAGCGCTTCTTTCATCGGCCGTTTCAGTGGTGTCCAGGCGACTGGGTGTACCGCTGCTTCTCACCGCTCTCGGGTCGTTCGGCCTGCTCGGCCTGCTGATCATCAACGCCTACGCACCGGGAACCGCCACGCTTGGCTTGATCCCGACCGGCGAGACAATCGCGACTCTCCAAGTTCTGATCGACGATTTGGTCGTCAACTTCCAAGGCCAGAAGTCGCCGGTGCCCACGTTGGATTCGTTCATCGCAACGTCGATGGTCGCGGCGTGGATCATGGCCTTTCTGACCGACTGGGGGGCCATGCGACTGCGGTTGGCCTTCGAGCCCGTGTTCCCATCCAGCCTTATCTTCCTCTTCACCGCCATTCCGCCGATTTCGGCCAGCCAGTATCAGGTTCTGGCCACGATCTTCTTCGCTCTCGGCCTGGCCAACTGGGCGGTGGCCCAGCGACTGGCCAAGCTGGTCGAGCAAACGGTGTGGCTCCCCGCTCACGAGCGACTCGGACCGAGCACTCTGGCTCGAGGTGCATTGATTCTCTCCGCGGTAGCAGTGGCCGGCGGTGTACTCGTCGGACCGCGAGTTCCCTGGGCCAATGCGGAACCGATGTACAGCTTCGCTGAACAGCGCGACCCGGTCCGAAGAGTGGTCAGTCCCTACGTCCAAATCGACAAGCGGCTCGTCGAACAGCGAGACCAAGTTCTCTTCACCGTTGAGTCCGAGGAATCGACGTACTGGCGCATCGCCGGTCTCGACAAGTACGAGGACAACCTTTGGAAGGTTGAGGGTGATTTCTCACCGGAAGACGGAAATCTTCCCGGTCAGGACCTCGGAGGTGAACGCCGGGAGCTGCGGCAAAAGATTGAGATCAGATCGCTGGCCGCGATCTGGCTACCAGCGGCATTTGCTCCTGCCCGCATTGAGGAGACTTCAGCGGAGTTGACGTGGAACGGTGAAAGCAGTTCCCTAACGGTGTCGAACGGCATTGAGGACAGTGACGGCGTCATCTACGAAGTCGTGTCATCGGTTCCCAGCTTCACCGTCGACCAGCTTCGAACTGCTCCTGACACGATCCCCGCCGACATAGCCGAGCGGTACCTCGGGCTGCCTGGCACGTTGACCTCTGAAGTCTCCGACTTGGCGCAGCAGGTAACCGCCGGCCAAACCACCACGTACGACAAGATGCTGGCCCTGCAGAGCCACTTCCAGGGATACGACTACAGCCTCGATCTGGGCCCCAGAGGCGATGACCCGGTCGAGACGTTCCTCAATGAGCGAAAAGGCTTCTGTCAGCAGTTCGCCGGCACCTTCGCGTTGATGGCCCGGTCGCTGGGCGTTCCTACCAGAGTGGCAACCGGCTTCACCTGGGGTGATCCGTCCACCAACGAGGAAGGCAACACCGTCTACACGGTCACGGGCCGTCATGCTCATGCCTGGCCCGAGGTGTATTTCGAAGGACTCGGTTGGGTGGCGTTCGAGCCAACGCCGGGCCGCGGTCTTCCGGGTGCAGCGAACTACACCAACATCACGCCCCAGCAGGACTCGCTGGTGGAGGGATCGCAGGCGGCTCAGGATGCTCTAGAGGAACCTACGCCCGAGCCTGAAACACTGCCATCGGAAATCAACCCCCAAGACCCGAACGATCAGTTGACGCCTGAGCCTGAGCCTTCCGGCTCCGGCGATTCAGGATCCGAAGGATTGTCGTTGCCGTCGATTCCGTGGCGGCTGGTGGGCGCTCTTGCTTTGCTGGCCGCCTACCCGGCGACGGTTCTCACCGCCCGTTACCTTCGACGACGAAACCGTCGGATGGCGTGCAATTCGCCAGCGGATCGAGTGGATGTGGCCTGGGCCGAGGTCTGCGAAGAATACGACCTAACACTCCGACAGCGCAGGACCCCGTCTGAAACCCGGACCGAGTTCGCCGGGCGACTGGTCGACGATCGCGCCGTTGGCTCGGACCAGATGCGCCAATTGGCCGAACTGGCCACTGCGTCGAGGTTCTCCAACGCCGCGGTGAGTGACGCTCAGGCCGGTGAAGCCGACCAACTCGGCGATTCGATTTCCAGCGCAGTATCCGAACTGCTACCAAAGCCGTCTCGACTGGCCCGTATTCTCGATCCTCGGCGTCTGCTGCGGCGTGGATCTCCCCGTCAGTTGATCACCGAGACACTTCGGCAGAACAACGGGCATCAGGGCGATCTGATCGAGGTTGGCGCCGCCGAGCAACCGTAGAACGCAAACGGCCGCACCGGAATCGGCGCGGCCCAAATCGGACGGACTACCTGGAAAGACTTCTGCGGCAGCCCTTGTGCCGTGTAGCGAAGATGCTATTCGTTGTCCGGGTCGTCGACGAGGTCTTCATCGGTGCGACCGGAAGCGGGATTCGCCGCTCGGAAGGCCCGTGTGAATTGGTCGATCCCCGCCCGGCCCATCATCCGTAGATTGCGCTCAAACCCGATCGCCGCACCCATCGTCACTACAAAACCGGCGAAGGCCAGCAGGAAGTGGATCTGAAGCGTCGCCACCATAAGAGCAAGGCCAACCGCGAACCATAGAGCCGTCCACTTTAGGGAACCAAGCGCATGCCGGTAGACAGTCGTCTCCCCAACCTCGCGAGCAAGGCGAGGATCGGTGCGGTGGAGATTTTCCTCTATCTCGGCGAGAATTCGCTGCTCATCTGGGGATAGGGGCATAGTTTGGGTCCTTCGGCTTCCGGCAAGGGCCTCATCGCTTGCTATCTACAGTCTCGCGCAAGATGTGGCGAGGGACAACGCAGGCCGGCACTTCAATGCTGTTATTTGGGAAACTCCGCCCAGTTGCCGGCTATTCCAGTGGCGAACAAGTGGCGAAGGATCGTAGGTGACCATCGTGTGTTCAATCGGCGGCTACGTGACACCCTTCAGCCTACGACGACAAAAAACGGTCGCAACGAACCAGAAATCCATCATCTTTGAGGATCTACGGGCGATCTGACGTCTCGATTGAGCCTTGATCACGGGCATCAGGACGAACCCGGGACTTGCCCCGACCAATAGCTCTGTCGCCGAACTTCGATCGAATTACGTCCACGGCATCATCGACGCCGTCATCAATTTCGCCAAGCGCGCCATCGACTACATCAAAAACGCTTCCGGAACCCGATGGAGTGGACATGCCAGATTTCACACCGCCGACAGGGGGCTCAGGGGCCAGGTCCAAGGTCAGTTGATGACTGGACGAAGGAGTTAACGCACCAGCGGCAACGCCCAACAGACGGATACCTGCGGTCAAGACGTCACGATCTGCGTGCAACCGGGTGAACATCTCCTTGCTGACCGCCGCGATCTCCCGCGAGCCAGCGGTGGCGGCAGGCAAGGTAACCGAGCGAGTCATTGTTTCGAACGATCCGAGCCGGACCTTGATTGAGATCGTCCGACTGTAGAGCCCAGCTTGGCGAAGTCTCGAGGCGACGCCGTCGGCCAGTGAAACCAGCTGAGCGTTGACATCGTCAGAGCCCACGAGGTCAATGGGAAAGGTCGATTCCTGGCTAATCGACTTTGTCGGTCGATCCACCTCCACCGGCCGATCATCAATGCCGTTGGCTAGAGCGTGAATGTGTCGGCCGACCCCCTCACCGAGGCAGGCAACGACGGTGTCGCTATCCAAGTCGGCGATGTCACCGATAGTGGCCACGCCTAGACGGGAAAGCTTCTCCGCAGTTTTTGGGCCCACACCCCACATCGCCCGGATCGGCAACGGCCGAAGAAAGTCGGCCTCGTCGTCTGCGGTGACCACGATCACTCCTGGTCCCGGCTTCACTCGACGGCCCACAATTCGAGGCTTGGCTGCATCCGACGCCAACTTGGCGACATGCTTCGTTCGGGCGACACCGACCGAGCAGTGCAGACCCTCTTGTTCAAGCACCCTCCGCCGGATTCCTGCGGCCAGTTCTTCGGCTTCGCCGAGCAACGAGCGAGCCGAGGAGACATCGAGGAAGGCCTCATCAAGCGACAGCGGCTCGACGGCCGGAGTCACATCGCGAAAGATCTCCATGATGCGAGTGCTGACCGCCCGGTACGAGGCGTGGTCCCCATCGAGCACGACAGCCTCCGGGCAGAGGCGAAGCGCCGTCGACATCGGCATGGCGGAACGGACACCAAACACTCTGGCCGGGTAAGAGGCGGCGGCGACCACTCCCCTGGGTCCAGCCCCTCCGACCAGGACAGGGCGGCCACGCAGACTTGGCCGCCGCAGAACCTCAACCGAGGCGAAGAAGGCATCCATGTCGACGTGAAGGACCGACACACCGTGGTCACCGGAGCCGGTTCGGCTACCGCTGGTCATGAAGCCGAAGAACCTGCCGTTCACCATCGCTCACCATGAGTCGGTACCGATAGAGGTGGTTGTCTCCGTCATTTCCCGCTGACCAGTCAAGCAACGGCTCGGCCACCCAAGGGGGCGAGTCCTGAATCTGATCACCCAACGCTGCTCGTTCCACGAACTTGGCTTCGAACACGATGCCGTCGGGGTCGTCGATCTGTACTTCGCCGCTGTAGGACAACGCATGATGTACCTGAACATCGAGGTGAAATCCGCCCTCGTGCGGGGCAACTACCTCAACGCGGTATACGGGCTCGGACCACTCCGGTACGACAAGGCCGGTCTCTTCAATGACTTCCCTCGTCAGCGCCTCCAGCGGCTGTTCGCCGGGGTCTATGACGCCTCCGGGCGGACTCCAGTCGACGGCACCGTTGCGACGCCGGTTTGCCACCAACAGAAGCCGGTCTGCCTCTAGCAGCAGACCAGCAGCCACCGACCAGCGACGAAGCTCATTGACATTTTCGGAATCGGACATGGCAGCACCTGACTTGGGGGCCTCTCGAGACGAGAGTTGTTGGCCGCTTCTCGGTCAGCCTAGTACGGCTTGCACCCCGCGCTTTCTTCAGACTCGTCGTCACCGGTTACCTCGAGACGCCCCGGCGACGTGGCGGTACAAGACGTGGCGGTACAACTGGCACAGGCGTCGAGGAGACCAAACAGCACTACGATCTTGGACGTGGCTTCAGAAGACGGCGTAGAACCAACCGAGACCGGTGGGTCTCCCCCAGTGCCAGCCCAGGGCTCCGCACCGCTTCCGGTACCACCGTTCGAAGACCTTATTGCGCCCATTCCGCACGCCGCCGACCCGTCCCCTGTCGCTCGCTGGATCGCTTTTGGCGGTATCACGGCCGGCGGCGTTCTCGGGCTACTGATCGGGTACGGGATCGGCGACCTCATGGCCAACAGCTCTATTTGGGCCGCCGCCGGAGCGTTGTTGGGAGCAATAGCCGGTGCAGTTGGTGTCGGTATCGTCGCCAACCTGGCCCTACGGGCCATGGGCGAGTGGCAGGAAACGGAGCACCCCGAACGTAGTGAAGACGCCGTGCGTGACGTCGAGGAAACCACCTCTGGCGATACAACACCCGGACAACCCGGGGGAACAGGTCAACCAGCACCGAAATGAATGACGAACTCCTCGAACTAGCCGTTGCCCTGGCGCGAACTGCCGGGGCAGCGACGGTGGCTATGCGCCTCGAAGCGATCGGCACGACCACAACCAAGTCTTCCGACACCGATCCGGTGACCGAGGCTGACCGACACGCCGAACAGTTGATCACCGAAGGCATCCTTGCCGTTCGGCCCACCGACTCAATTGTCGGAGAGGAAGGGGCCGGGGTCGAGGGAACCTCCGGAGTGGAGTGGTACGTGGATCCCATCGACGGCACCGCCAACTACGTGTACGGGATTCCCTTCTACGCCGTGTCGATCGCCGCCGAAGTGGACGGGAACATTGTTGTAGGGGTTGTCTACAATCCTGAATCCGATGAGCTGTTCACGGCAACCAGGGGCGGTGGCGCCTACCGCAACGGCGTCCCACTTTCGGTGACAACAAATGTTCCGCTGGGCAAAGCACTGGTCGGCACTGGTTTTGGCTACAAGCCTGAGGATCGAGCCGTGGACGGCGCCGTAGTGGCCGAGCTTCTCCCAAGAATTCGTGATCTGCGGAGATTGGGTTCGGCGGCTCTCGACCTTTGCGCCGTCGCCATGGGCCGCTTCGACGCCTACTTCGAGACCGGTCTGCACGTATGGGACTACGCGGCGGGATGGCTGATCGTGGAAGAAGCCGGCGGTCACTGTCAAACCGTCGACGGCGGCCAACCGAGCCCCCAAATGATGATCGCCGCCCACGCACCCTTGGCCAAGGATCTGGCCAACGCGCTAAAACTGGCACAAGAAACGGCTAGCGTAGAGAGCCGTGTCGGAACCGACTAACCGGCATCCGCACGTATCGGTCAAGGATCAGGCAGAATTTCACTGTGGGTACTCGAATACTTACCGTCGAAGACGACGAGCGAATCCGGCAAGCGGTCACTATGGCTCTCGAAGAAGAGGGCTGGGACGTCACCGAAGCCGCCAACGGCGAATCGGCACTCGATTCGTTCACGACCGAGCCGGCTGACGTCGTTCTTATCGACATCATGCTCCCGGGGATTGACGGCTTTGAAGTTTGCCGTTCGATCCGTCGGGCCAGCGACGTGCCGATCATCATGGTGACGGCTCGCGCCGATACTCACGATGTGGTGGCAGGTCTTGAAGCAGGTGCCGATGACTACCTCACCAAGCCATTCGCCCCGAAAGAGCTTTCGGCTCGAATTCGGGCAATGCTTCGGCGTGCCCGAGCATCGGAACCCGGCGACATGGAGCGCATCAAGGTCGGAGAGCTGGAGATCAGCCCTGATGAAGGACTTGTCCTCAAGAACGGCGAAGAGCTCCACCTCACCAAAACCGAGTTCAAACTGCTGGTTGAGTTGGCCTCACAGCCGGGCAAGGTCTTCAGCCGAGAAGTCCTTCTCGAGCGAGTTTGGGGCTATGACTACTTCGGTGACGGTCGGCTTGTCGACGTTCACGTCCGCCGGCTCCGAACCAAAGTCGAAGGCGACCCAGCCAGCCCTCGCTACGTCGTAACCTCGCGGGGCCTGGGCTACAAGCTCCAGCCGTAGGGGTGGAAAACCGACGTTGGTGGCGGGGGCTTCAAGCCCGTATCACCATCGCCTACGCGGTGGGCGCGCTGTTGCTGTCGACGGTGGTAGCCGTTGTCAGCTTCACCATTGCCCAGAACAACCTTTTGGATTCAGCGAAATCAACGGCTGAAGAGCGATTTCGCCAAAACGCCCGCATCGTACGGGACGAGCTTGAGGCCGTCCAGCAACAGGGTGCCGAAGACGAGGCCGAACGATACTTGACCTTGATCGAAGCCACCGTGCTTCGAGGCGACAGCTTCCCACTGTTGTATCCCCCCGGTCAGGCCAACCCCGTCGGCCGTGTGCCTGGCGACCGCGAGCCGGACGCCCTCAGAGCAGCAGTCGTGCAGTTCAACGTTGCCGACGACGTGTACCAACTTCCTGAATCGTCTCAACAGGAGGAATCCGGCGCCACGGTCTACGGCATCGGGGTCCAGTTTGAAGGATTGGATGCGAGCTACTACGAGGTGTTGAGCCTTGAAGGGCTGGAGCAGACCTTGACCGACCTTCGTCGAATTCTGTTCGCCACTGCGGTAGCCGCCAGCCTTGCCGGTGCCGCTCTTGGCTACTATTCGGCTCGTCGGGCGCTGGCACCGGTGAATCGCATTTCAAAAGCGGCTCAGGCCATCGCCGAAGGCGACTTCGGAACCCGGCTCGATCTGTCGATCGACCCCGACTTGGCCGTGTTGTCGCAGTCGTTCAACGAAATGGTCGATGCCCTCCAAGCGCGCATTCAACGCGACGAACGGTTCACCTCCGATGTAAGCCATGAGCTCCGATCACCGCTGATGACACTCACTGCGTCGTTGGAGGTGCTTGAGCGCCGCAAAGGTTCACTGCCAGAGGTTGCTCAGCGGGCCGTAGGCCTCCTCAGAGACGATTTGAACAGATTCGAGCACCTGGTGGAGGATCTTCTGGAAATCTCCCGCATGGACGCCGGAGCGGCCCATTTAGACCTCAGCCACTTCAGCCTCGCCGAGTTTCTGGTTAACGTCATTGCCCAATCACGCAGTCCTGAGATCGAGCTGATCTCCCCGGACGGCGAGGGCGATCTGTGGATGACGGCCGATAAGCGCAGACTGGCCCAGGTCATCACCAACCTGGTTGACAATGCAGCCAAATATGCCGGCGGTGCCACCGCAATCCGCTTCCGGCAGGTCGGCGACAATGTGCTGATCATGGTTGAAGATGAAGGACCGGGTGTACCGGCCGACGACCGAGACCGAATCTTCGACCGGTTCAGTCGTGCCGGTTCCGACGCCGGGCGACGATCAGGAGACTCCGGCGTAGGTTTGGGATTGTCGCTGGTGAGCGAGCATGTCAACTTGCACAGCGGACGAGTGTGGGTCACAGAGAGGACCGACGGCAAGAGCGGGGCCCGATTTGTCGTCGAGATGCCGGTTGGCGAGTACGAAGGCGATCTGGAGGAGATGGCGGTATGAGCGCCCCCATCAACTCCCGCCTAGCAGACGCAGGCCGATTCCGTTTTCGACGGAACCGACTCGTCGGTGCTGCCTCGGCAACCGTGGCGGCGGCCATCATCGCGGTGTCGTGCGCTCTTCCTGTCGACGAAGGACCACAGGATCTCAGTGCCGACGACTACGACGAAATCGTTTTCGGCGAAACAACGACAACAACGTCGCCATCGGTAGCCGACCCGACCAACGTCGAGCTCTACTTTGTCGGCGCCGACGGGCAGCTCAGGATTCTCAACCGGGCAATACCCGAGGCTCGAATCCCGCAGATTCTCGATGAGCTGGAGATTCAGCCGAGCGAAGCCGAACTTGAGGTGTTCCCCGATCTCATCTCGCGAGTAATCCCGTCGTTCGAAGCGAAGAACCTGGGCCGCTTGGAAGAAGACCAGCCCAGTCTGTTGACCGTTGAAGTCTCACCGCTATTGCAGGAGACAGCTACAGAGGCTCCGCGACAGGCTCGTGAGGCCGTCAGTCAGATTGTCTGCACCATCACCAATCTGACGTTTATCAACAACCCAATTCGGATTACCACCGTGGCCTTCGTCGACGCCGAGGAGATACCGCTACGGCTCACCGACGATGAAGGAACAGCAATCGAAAGTCCGTTCCGGGTCTCGGATTTCAACGACTGCCAAACAGCGGAAGAGCCAGTCGTGCCCGAATCTGAAGACGAGACCGAAGACCCATAAGGCGCGTCGCGCCGAGCCGCTTGTGCTCGGCAACCGAAGCGAGCGTGGCTAAACGGGCCTAGGCGAAGAACTGCTGGGCCACGTCCCAAAGTTCAGGATCAACACCTTTGAGCTCTGCCACTGCATCCGACAACGGCACCCTCACGATCTCATCGCTGCGTAGAGCGACCATTGAGCCCCACGCCTGGTCGTGAGCTGCGTCGATGGCGGCTATCCCGTAGCGGGTTGAAAGAACACGATCGAACGCAGTCGGCGTACCGCCACGCTGGACGTAGCCCAAGATGGTGACCCTGGTCTCGATCCCGGTGCGGCGCTCTATCTCATCGGCGACACGATGTGAGATGCCACCAAGGCGGATGTGGCCAAACTCGTCGTAGGTTTCGTCAGGAATCGGCATCGTGCCGGGAACCGGTTTCGCCCCTTCGGCGACAACGACCAGCGACGCAAACCGTCCTCCCTCGTGCCTGGCCTGCAGCGATTCGCAAACAGCGCCAATGTCGAACGGCTCTTCCGGTATGAGTGTCATGGTCGCTCCCCCAGCGATCCCCGACCACGTAGCGATATGCCCAACGTGTCGCCCCATAACCTCGACGACCATGATCCGATTGTGACTCTCCGCTGTGGTGCGAAGTCGGTC
>CALJMD010000315.1 GCA_937981915.1 uncultured Acidimicrobiales bacterium | reverse complement strand
ACCCGAATCACTCTCTCGCCGGAGGACTAAACGGAGCGTCGTTGAACTGAGCGTTCATTCCCGCTGGGTCGGGGTTGGTCTGCGTTTCGGCGTTTCGCTCGGGGTGGCCGGACGGGTGGCCCAGACTGGCCGACCGTCGGGACCGCGCTGGCGGTACAGCGTGTGCTTTCGATAGTGAAGGTCACCGTGACAGCGACCGCACAGCAACGCCATCTGGTCGATATCGGTGGTTCCTCGCCCAGGGGCCGTCCACGGCATCAGATGATGGGCATCGCAGCGTGTGATGTTCGCCCGGCACACTACACAACCGCGGTCACGAACGGCCAAGGCCAGGAACTGTTGATCGGTGGCCCGACGTCGAGTGCGCCCAAGCCACAGCGGCGCACCATCGGAGCTTTGGATAAGCACCGAAATCGGCGAAGTCTGCAGGTACTGGCTAATCAAGTCCGCCGGCAGCGGCCCGGTACCCACTTGCCAACCAACAACCGGGCTGTCAGGCTCACCGAACAACCCGTCACCGTCAATGGTTATGACTACGGCTGCCCGTCCGCTACGACCGACCATTGGCTGGCCGGTCAGGGCATTGTGTATGGCATCGAACCGTCGATGATCGAGCGGTTTGCGACCCTCGACCGGGGTATCTCGACCGCCTTCGGTTCGGTACTGACCATCGACTGCGGTGTCGAGATGCGCCCACATGGCGTCAACGAGTTGATCCGGGCCCTCAACGGCAATTCCGGCGAGCCCACCAGCTCGATAGCGACGCACGGTTCGAGCCTGCATCTGCCGTTGGTAGCGTTCCTCGACTTCGTCGACGTTGATCTGGTCCTCCATATAACGCTCGACCACGTCTGCTGTTTGGTCGGGCGTCAAGCCACCAACTGTCTGCACCAACTCATCCGGAACCTCTCCGGTCCCAGCATCGGAAGCTTTGGCCAGGTGGTCGATAGCGTCAGGCGCAATGGTTCCGCCGGCTATCGCCTCACCCAACCCTGGGTTGGCGGCCACCGCTGCCGCCCGCTTGGCATCACGGCCAATAGAGCGTGAGGATTCAGACCCGGTGTTCAAGACATCTCGGGCTCGGCGACGATCGGAACGGCTATCACCAGATGAGCCGGCCACTCTCGCGGCAACGAGTAGGCGACGGGCCGAAAGCTGTCGTTCGAACTCGGACAACCGAGACAGCTGCATCACATCAGGAAGCTTCGCTATCTGGTCCGACAAAAAGTTGAAGGTGGCAATGGTGTCATCAATCGTGCAATCGACTGAACTGTCAGCCGGCGCGTCGACCATGAAGAGATCGTCTCCAGTGATCGGTCGAGTGGTTGCCTCCATCACACCACTATAGCAGACTAAATCGAACATTTGTTCGATTTAGTCAAACAATCCTTGTACCTGGATCTGCCGCATGGAACCTCAACAAACCACGAGACAGCCGATCGCCACCGTCACCGATTAGGCCGCTGAACTGCCGGGCGCACCGGAGAGCTAGGCGTAGGCGGCATCGACGCCGCCGTCGGGGTAGCGAAGTTCAAATTCTCGCTTCAGGCCAGCACCTTCGATCATGGTCACCTGGTGAGTGAGCGCAGCACTTGTCATCACGACATGACTTCTGATGGGCCAATCATCACTGAGCCAAGGCCCGAGTGCATCAAGCAGTCGTCGATCTAGCTTGTCCGCCAGTCGAGAAGTTCGTACCCAAAATTGGATGACCGTGTCGTAATCGAACCACCGGGCATCACTCGTTGCAGTAACCACCGTCTCTGTCAGCCAGCTCACGTCGGTCGGCGAAATGTAGACACATCCAAAGCATTCCGTCTCTGCCAGGTCCATGACCGTGTAGGCAAACGAATGACCCTCGTTGTGACGTCGTTCCATCTTCGCCAGATCCTTGCGATTGTCTTCCACCGTGAAGCCGTCTTTGGGGTAGCCGCCTCCCTCCCAGATCCTCAGGAAGTCTCGGCTCTCGACCACCGCCTCGTAGTCGAGTTCGGCGTCAGACTCCAGTATCGGGCGAAGCAAAAACTCATCGGTCCGCATTCCTTCTGGCGCAACGATGTCTCTCACGACGTTGACCTAGCCAGCCGCCTCGTGGCCGGCGCGACGGTCGTCCAACAGGAACCGGGTGATCCACTCCGACACCAGCTGGCCGTCGGCTTCCCGAGCAGCCATGGCCGCCATGCCATCGTCGGCAACTTCGTCACCGGTGCGTGACCGGCGGGATTCGATGAGCTGGGCTTCGTAGCGGTAGCTGAACTCGGGGTGGTCCTGCATGCACAGGATGCTGTCGCCCACGGTGAAGATGGGGTGCTCGGCGGTTGTTCCTTTGCCGAGGTCAACTCCGTCGGGCGGTAGCAGTGACGCCACGTCCCGGTGCATGCCGTAAATGGCCACGGTCGCCCCGTCGAACCACGGCGTCGATTCGACCGTCATCTCGTGGGGACCCACCTTCCAGCATCCGGCCGGTTCGGCTCGGCCGCCGAGGGCGTGAGCCACCGCCTGATGGCCGAAGCAGATCCCGACCGTTCGAGCCCGGGCCTCATACAACTGCACGATGAAGTCTCGCAGCGCGACCAGCCACGGGTCGTCCCGGTAGGCGTCGTGGCGCGACCCGGTGATGATCCAGCCATCACATTCACCCGGCTGGCCGGGCAGCTCACCGTTGACCGCGTCGTACACCGCTACTTCGACGGCGACGTCAAGGTCGAGCTGGTGGCGGCGAACCAGATCGGCGCACATGTCGTGGTAGTCGACGCCGTCGGCCGCCTCGATCAGTTCGGGGTCGTCAATGTGGTCGCAGGCCAGAACACCGAGGCGAAAGATACGCATGGGCACAAGTGTCCCACTTGTTCGAGCTCAGGCAAAAGTGAGGCGCCCGCATGGACCTAGACCACTCCCAGGCGGCGGGCCGCCCGATCAGCACCTTCAGGCCCAATCAGCTGACGGAGTAGCAGCAGCCCGTCCACTAGGGCCACTGCGGCTTCGGCTTCAGCCACCACCTCAGCCGCGGCATCAGCTTCAGCGGCCTCGCCTGCGCCCAGCAGCAGGGAGGCCGACCAGTCGATCCAACCCTGGACCAGCTGCGGCACAACAGTCCGGTACGGTTCCTGCCCGGCGGCGGCCAGGCCGTTGGCTTCGAAGAACAGGGCGAAGACCGGATCAGCCTCGGGCGTGGCCAGCACCGGCCAAGCGGCGCGAACCAGGTCGAGATGGTTTTGAGCCGTCCCGTCCATGGCCGGGGCCAGGCTGGTCAACAGCCGTTCACCGGTGGCGGCCAGAACAGCTGAGATCAACTCGTCCTTGGACGGAAAGTAGTAGACGACCGTTCGGTCGTTGATGCCGAGCTGGGATGCGACCCGGCCGAAGGTCAAGCGGTTGAAGCCGTGTTCGAACGCAGTGTCGAGAGCGCCGGCCAATATGTCGTCCCGGGTGTGCTTGTATCCCACAGGGTTGATTGTAGTAATTACTGCAATTAGGGTGTTTGTAGTAAGCACTACATACCCGGATATGCCGGGATAGTGACACGAGGGCCAACCGGAGGATCGCCATGCCCACCATGACCGAAGCCGAAGCCACCCAACTGTTCCGAGACGAGCCGCTACGCCATATCGATGTCGGCGAAGGCCATGTCGCCTACCGCCGGGCAGGCGAAGGACCGGACGTTCTGTTCGTCCACGGCTGGCCGGTGCACGGCGCCACGTTCCGCACCCTGCTTCCTCATCTCACCGAGCACGTGACCTGCCATGTCATCGACCTGCCCGGCACCGGCTCCAGCCAATTCGGCGCCTCCACCCGTTTGACCTTCGACCAGCACATCATCAGCATTCAGCGCACCATCGAGGCCCTCGGCCTGGACCAGTTGGCCGTCGTCGGCCACAACAGCGGAGGGTTGGCGGCCAGACACGCCGTGGTCGGCGACTCCCGACTGCGGGCCATGGGACTCATCAACACCGAGATGTCAAGCGGGCTGGGTTGGCGGTTCAAACTGTTTCTGTCGTCGCGCAACGTGCCGGGCATCGGTGCCGCCCTGGGTTGGACTGCCGGTCAAACCAAGATTCGGGCCAACCCGTTCATCCTCGGCGACGCCTTCGCCGACGCCGATCTGTTGAACGGCGAGTTCGACGAGTTCTTCCTCCAACCGTTGCACCGCTCACCGGCCCATCGCGACGCCGGGATCAAGCTGCTCAAAAGCTTTGACACGAAACTCATCGATCAGCTGGTCGACGTCCACCGGAGGATCACCGTTCCGGTTCGCTTGGTCTGGGGTGACCAGGATCCGTTCTTCCCGGTTGCCCAGGCCCGGGGCGAAGTAGCCACGTTCCCCGACGCTGAACTCAAAGTCATCGCAGGTGCCGGCCTGTTCGCCCACGAGGAGCGACCGGCTGAAGTGGCCGCCGCCCTGCTCCCCGTCCTGACCAGAAGCTAGACGACCAAGCGGCGCTACTCCGGCGTGACGTAAGCGGCGGTGATCCCACCGTCGACCTGAAGGTTGGACCCGGTCATGTACGACGACATATCGGAAGCGAGAAACAAGGCGGCTTGAGCCATCTCGGCTGCTTCGCCGAACCGGCCCATTGGCACGTGCACCAGGCGGCGCTGCTTCTTCTCGTCGGTGTCGAGGTAGCTCATCAGCAGCTCGGTTCGGAGCGGGCCAGGTGACAGGGCGTTGACCCGA
>CALJMD010000314.1 GCA_937981915.1 uncultured Acidimicrobiales bacterium | reverse complement strand
GTCCACGGCCTAGCAACCGCCTACTACTTGGCTGTCAACCACGGAATCACCAATGTGGCCGTGGTCGACAAGGCCTACATCGGTAGCGGCGGATCCGGTCGAAACACCGCGATTGTGCGATCCAACTATCTGACCCCCGAGGGTGTTGCCTTCTACGATCGTTCACTCGAGCTGTACAACTCCATGGCTGCTGATCTGAACATCAACGTGATGTTCTCCGAGCGAGGTCACTTGACCTTGGCTCACAACGACGGCGCCGTCAGGACAATGCGGTGGCGGGCCGAAGTCAACAAGCTGCAGAACATCGACTCGTCGGTCATCGATCCGGATGAGATCAAGAAACTGGTCCCCAGTCTCGATACCTCATCGAACTCGCGCTACCCAATTCTGGGAGCTCTCTATCACCCGCCGGGCGGCATTATTCGCCACGACGCCGTGGTCTGGGGCTACGCCCGCGCTGCCGACCACCACGGTGTGGAGATTCACCAAAAGACCGAGGTGCTCGACATCTTGGTCGAAGGTGGAACAGGACCAGAGGGCAAAGGCCCCGGCGGGCGAGTTACCGGCGTACGAACCAACAAGGGCGACATCTCTGCTCCGATCGTGGTGAACGCAACCGCCGGCTGGGCCTCGCTGATCGCCGGCATGGCCGGGATCAAACTTCCGATCTACACCCGTCCACTGCAGGCCGCGGTAACCGAACCGGTGAAGGTGTTCCTTCCGGCAGTGGTCGTCTCCGGGTCACTGCACGTCTACGTCAGCCAGACCGACCGAGGTGAGCTGGTCTTCGGTGCAGCCGTCGATCCGTTCAACAACTACAACATCGCTGGATCGCTGGACTTCACGGAAGGACTAGCGGGACACATCCTTGAGCTGATGCCCGGCCTGTCCAAGATGCGTCTGCTCCGGCAGTGGGCTGGCCTATGCGACATGACTCCGGACTACTCGCCGGTCATGGGTTTCACGCCGGTCGAAGGATTCCTCTGTGATGTCGGTTGGGGAACATACGGCTTCAAGGCCGGCCCGGTCTCCGGCGAGACCATGGCCGAGTGCATCGCCACCAATCAGACTCCGAAGCTGATCGCACCGTTCGCACTTGATCGCTTCCCTGTTGGGGAACTGGTCGGCGAGAAGGGAGCGGCTTCCGTTGGCCACTAACAGGTCTTGTCCAGAAAGCGCCGTCAAACGCAACCAAGGTGATCCGGCATGTTGATTGTTCCCTGCCCCCATTGCGGGCCCCGAAATTCGTCGGATCTCCGATACGTCGGTGAGTCGCACAGTCGGCCCGACCCAAATAGCGCTACGCCCGAACAGTGGCGCGACTACCTGTATATGGAAGAGAATCCGGCTGGATGGTTGATTGAAACCTGGTACTGCCGGTCCGGGTGCCGCCGGTACTTCAAGTTGGAACGCCACACCGGTTCAAATGAGTTCCGCAATCCACCGATTCCGGGCAACAAGAAGGGGACGAAGGCATGAGCACCTCTCGACTATCAGCACGCCCGGGCGAAGTTATCGATCGCAGCCAAACAGTCCGATTCACCTGGAATGGTCGATCGCTGTCGGGCTATCAAGGCGACACAATCGGATCGGCGCTGCTCGCCAACGACGTAAGAATCATCTCGCGCAGCATGAAGTACCATCGGCCGCGCTCCTACATGAGCATGGACTACTGGGATCCCAACGCTCTGCTTCAGGTCGGTGACGAGCCGAACGTGCGCTCCGCCCACCGCCAGTTGGCGGAGGGTATGGAGGTGTCGGCCCAGAACGTTTGGCCGTCGGTAGACCGAGACATCAAGGCTGCCAACGGTCTCGTCGGACGATTCTTGACCGCCGGTTTCTACTACAAAACCTTTATCCACCCGCAGCGCCTGTGGCCTCTCTATGAGAAGGTGTTGGCCACGTTCGCCCCGGGAGGTTCGATCGATCTCGACACTCCGCATGGCAACTACGACAAGCGCTATGCCCATCCTGACGTTGTTGTGGCCGGCGGCGGCCCGTCGGGGATGGCTGCCGCCATCGCTGCGGCCGAAGCGGGCGCCAAGGTCATGCTGGTCGAGCACGAGTACGGGTTGGGCGGCCACCTGCGGTGGGGTAGTGAAGCCGATCAGGCTGTTGTTCGCGAGATGAGTCAGCGCCTGGTCGACTTGGGCGTGGAAGTTCTGGTCGACTCGACGGTCACCGGCCGATACGACGACAACTGGATCTCGATCGCTCAGCGCAGCCATCCGGGAGTCATCGAACGACTTATTAAGGCCCGGGCGAAAGTCTTGGTCGTGGCTGCCGGGCTTATTGAGCGGCCCTACGTCTTCTCCGGCAACGACCGACCTGGCGTGATGTTGTCGGGCGGTGTTCGCCGACTCGTCAACATGTACGGTGTCCGGCCGGGTAGTCGGGCTGTTGTTCTTGCCGGCAACGAGTCAGGTGATCAGGCGGCCGCCGACCTTGAATCAGCTGGTGTGTCGGTGGTCGAAGTGGTTGACGCTCGCAACGGTGGCGGCATCACGGCGGCTGAAGGCTCCTCGACTGGGGTCGAGCGAGTCGTACTGGCTGACGGGTCAAGTCGTGAGGCCGACCTGCTGGTCACTGCAGTCGGCTGGACCGCCCCGACGTCATTGCTGAACATGTCGGGAGACCGTCCGGTGTATGACGCCTCGGCGGCACGATTCTTTCCCGCAGATCCTCCAGAGACCGTGTTGGCCACCGGGGGAATGATCGGCGACGGATCGCTTGAAGAGTTGATCGCTCACGGGCAATCGACCGGACAGTTGGCGGCCTCCAGGGCAGCCGTTACGGCCTACCGTTTGCAAGCGGCCACGGCTCGGGCCAGCGCTGTGCAAGGGCCGGAGCCGGCGTGGCCGTCGGACAACCGGGCGGGCCTGGAGCATCGGCATCACCCAGAGCTCTACCGCTCGTCGACCCACGGCATGGTTGACTTCTCCGAAGACGTCTCCTCCAAGGACCTGGTTGCCGCTGCGGCTGAAGGGTTCGACTCTGTCGAGCTGCTTAAGCGATTTACCACGGCAACGATGGGTCCTTCGCAGGGAAAGCTGGAAACGGTCAACACGGTTGCCGTACTGGCCGAGGCTCGAGACGAGACCATCGCCGAGGTCGGCACGACGGTATGGCGGCCGCCATTTGCGCCGATCTCGCTGGGAGGCTTGGCCGGACGTATCTTCGAACCGGTGCGACGATCACCGTTGCAGGACTGGCATGAGGCTCATGGAGCGGTGCCGTTGGTCGCCGGCGCGTGGATTCGACCTGATCACTATGGCAACGCGGCCCAAGAGGTTCGCAACACCCGCCAAAACGTCGGCATCATTGACGTCAGCCCACTCGGCAAACTCGACCTGCAGGGTCCAGACGTGCCGCAGCTACTCAACCTGCTGTACACCAACAAGTGGTCGAAGCTGCCGGTAGGCGGCGTGCGCTACGGACTTATGTGCGCCGATGACGGCGTTGTCATGGACGACGGTGTCACCGGTCGGCTCAGCGAGAATCGGTATCTCATGACCACCACCAGCTCCGGTGCCGGGACGGTGTGGGAGTGGGCCGAGAATTGGTTGCAGACCGAGCGACCGTCGTGGCAGGTTGATGTCACCCCGGTAACCGGTGCCTACGCCAGTATCAACGTGGCCGGGCCGAAGAGTCGAGAATTGATCGGACGACTTGCTCCTGAACTCGATCTCGACCCTGACAACTTCAAGTACATGCAGGTTCGGACCGCAACGGTGGCCGGGGTCGCCAATTGCATTGTGTGGCGCATTGGTTTCACTGGTGAGCTTTCCTATGAGGTTCACGTGCCCGCCGGCTACGCCCTGCATCTGTGGCTGCAGCTCTTGGAACAAGGCGATGACCTGGGCGTCGGCCCGTTCGGCATCGAGGCACAGCGCATCATGCGTCTCGAAAAGGGACACTTCATCGTGGGTCAAGACACCGACGGCCTGACTAAAGCCCCGTCGACTGGCATGACGCCGCTAATCAAGATGGACAAAGAGGACTTTGTCGGCAAGCCCGAACTGGCCTGGGAGCTTGAAACCAGCGATCCTGATGTGTTGAAGCGCCGCCCCGCTGTGGTCGCTCTGCAAACGCTTGACCCACAGGTCGTGCCCGAGGAAGCCTCGCAGCTGGTCCGAGGTACAACGACCGAAATCATCGGACGAATCACGTCGAGTCGTATGTCGCCGACGCTTGGCCGATCGATTTGCCTCGGGCAGATTGAACAGCAGTACGCCGAAGCGGGCAACATCGTCACGGTTCTCCTGACCGACGGACGGCGCGTCGAAGCCGAAGTTCAAGCCCATCACGCTCACTACGATCCCGAAGGAAGTCGACTCCGTGGTTAAGACAACAGACCTGGATCTCACCTCATCGACGGCTGCGTCGCCAAGCTTCCGCTCAAGCGCCGTTGTCACCCCGACCACGGCAGGGTTCGCCGACGGTTCCGACGGTGTGACAATGTCTGATCGAGCGGACCTCACAAAGCTGACGATGCGCTGCGACCCGGCCAGTGCAGCCGCCTCTTGGATGGCGGTGTCGTTCGGAAGTGCACGGTCCGATGGCGATGTGCTCATCGTTGGGATGCGACCGGACGAGTTCTGGCTCATAGGTCCCGCTGATGGTGTCGAACGTGCCCGAGCCGACGTACCGACGTCGGGCCTGCGGTCCGAGGTTGATCTCACTCACGGACGGGCGCTGGTACAGGTCTCAGGACCAAGGGCCACCAAGATGCTCGAGAAGGTCTGCGGTCTTGACTGGTCGGAAAACATGACACCACCCGGATCAGCCGTCTCGGCCAGCGTTGCCAAGGTCAGTTGCGACATCGTTCGGGCCGGTGACAGCTACCTGATCTCGTGTGATAGGTCGTTCGGGCAGTATTTGATCGAGTCGTTGGCCGACGCCGCACAGGAGTTTGGGCTTACGCTGGGGGACTAAGTCGTCCACCCGTCGGTTTGGTTGACCATGACCGCCGACAGGCCTACCGAAGGCGTTGACAGACCAATGAGCCCCGAAGAGCTTTCTCTTGAGCAGGCATGGGAGATTCTGCAGTCTCCTGACGCTGTGCTCATCGACGTGCGCACGATTGCTGAGTGGACGTTTGTCGGTGTGCCCGACCTTGGTTCTCTTGGCAAGCAGGTTCGCCTGGTCGAATGGTCGACGTTTCCGGCCGGCGAGCAGAACGCGGCCTTCTTGACGGAGGCAACGGAGGGCCTGACTGCCGAGCAGCCGATCGTGGTCTTGTGTCGGTCCGGCGCTCGATCCCAAGCGGCAGGCCAAGCGATGATCAACGCAGGGTTTACCCAGGCCTACAACGTGACAGCTGGATTCGAGGGGCCGCTCGGTCCGGACTCTCAGCGATCAGGTGGTTGGAAGTCGAAACTGCCTTGGCAACAGTCCTAGAAACATGCTGGCGCCGGCTCCGTTTGTAGATGCCTGAAGGCGACACGATCCATCAGGCCCGGCTTAGAGTCGCACCGGTACTTGAAGGTCATCGCGTCGAGCTGTTCTGGGCCAGAAAAATACGTGGCTACCGACCCCGCTCCGGTCAACTGATCGAAGAGCTGCGGGTCCACGGTAAGCACCTGCTGATCGACTTTGACCGTCGACTGAGTCTGCGTGTGCACCTGGGTATGGGCGGTTACTGGCGAACGTCTACTACAAGAGCCGCTGAGGGGGCGCGTCGCGATCCAAAGCTCCGGCTGGAGATACAAACGGAAGCCGGGGTAGCCCGGTGCTACAGCGCTCCGGTTGTCGAGACGTTTGTGCGAGACGAGGACATGTCACCGCTTGTCAACCTTGGACCTGACCTTGCCGTGGGGCCAGATGATCGTCCGGCAATCGTTGATGTTGCTGTGCGCCGGGCCCGACTTCGCAGCCGGTCGGGCGAGCTGATGGCCGATGTCGTTCTCGACCAGGAGATCGCCGCTGGTATCGGAAACGTCTACAAGTCAGAAGTGCTATTCATCTGTGGAGTCCATCCGCTAACTCCTCTTGAGTTGGTTTCCGATGAGCAGTTGGTGGAGGTCTATGCAACGGCATCAGAGCTGTTGCACCTCCATTCGCAGCCGGGGAACGCCTACCGCGTAACCACCGCCGCCCGACCTCAGTTGTCGACGTCAACCGGAACGCAACCGGCTCGGCGGCCGCTCGGAAGGCTGCCTCGGCACTTCGTCTACGAGCGGTGGCGGGCCCCCTGCCTTCGGTGCCTGACACCGGTGCGACGCACGTACGAGGGCCGCCTTGGCCGGAGTAGCTACTGGTGTCCCACGTGCCAGCCGGAGCTTGATGGTCCGAGGTGAGTGCCAGGCAGTCCCGCTGAGGAGGCAGTCGAATCCGCTAGAGTCGGCCGCTGGCTCATTGACCGAACGAGAGGACACCCTGTGAGCGAGAAGATTCCGCCTCGATTCCGAAAAACGAAGACAGACAAGTGGGCGGTCATGGCTCCGGTCGAGGACCTGGAAAAGGCATTGGCCGAAGGCGGAAAGATCGACGTCCAGAAAAAGTCTGGCGACTGGTCGTCGTTTACTGTCGGATCGCTCGGGCGGCCTTTCGACGTTGACGGCGTCCAGATGTGCTACGGGTATGGACCCGAAGCGGAGGGTGACGGCTCTGACAACGACGGTCGATCGGATGGGAACGCATCTAATCGTCAGGCTCGTGGCCAGTCGTCGCCAGATAGAGCCCCTCGACAACAGAACTATGTGGCGCCAACAGGCGACCCGTCCGAACCAATACCGGAGTATCAAGGCGACTCCTACGACGAATGGGACGGTGGCTTCTAACGCCGCCGCCTGAACACCTTTTCGTCAGGCGCCGAAGTCGGCCAATAGCTGGTTGAGCGTTTGGCTCGGACGCATGGCGGCCTCCGCTAGGCCAGGATCCGGGAAGTAGTAACCGCCGATATCCATCGATTGCCCCTGAACTTCGTTTAGCTCATCCACAATGGTGTCTTCGTTCTGAGCCAAGGCCTCAGCCAGAGGAGCGAAGGAAGACGCCAGGTCCGGGTCTCCGGTCTGCCCTGCAAGCGCTTGGGCCCAGTAGAGGGCCAGATAGAAGTGTGATCCTCGGTTGTCGAGTTCGTTGACTTTTCGAGATGGGGACCGTCCTTGGTCGAGGACGTGTCCGGTGGCGGCGTCGATTGTGTCAGCCAATATCTGAGCCCGTGGGTTGTCGGCTGACTCGGCAAGATGCTCGAAGGAAACTGATAGCGCGAGGAACTCTCCGAGTGAGTCCCATCGAAGATGGTTCTCCTGCTCGAACTGCTGCACGTGCTTGGGGGCCGAACCACCGGCGCCGGTTTCAAACAGTCCGCCACCGTTCATCAACGGGACGATTGACAGCATCTTGGCGCTGGTTCCGAGCTCAAGAATGGGGAAGAGGTCGGTGAGATAATCCCGAAGTACGTTCCCGGTAACCGAAATGGTGTTTTCCCCGGCCTTGCTGCGCTCAAGCGTGAACAGGGTTGCCTCGGCCGGAGCGAGGATCTCTATCTGCAAACCATTGGTGTCGTGGTCCGCGAGGTAGGCGTTGACTTTGGTGATCAGCTGTTGGTCATGGGCACGGGTGGAGTCGAGCCAGAAGACGGCGGGCCAGCCGGTGGCTCGTGCCCGGGAGACGGCCAACTTGACCCAATCGCGCACCGCTTCGTCCTTGACGGTGCACATCCTCCAGATATCGCCCTCGCCAACGGAGTGTTCCATGACGGTGGCGCCAGCTGAATCCACGACCCGCATCACGCCGGCGTTAGCTAGCTCAAAAGTCTTGTCGTGCGAACCGTACTCTTCGGCCTTCTTGGCCATGAGGCCGACGTTGGGAACAGTCCCCATCGTCGTCGGGTCGAAGGCACCGTTGTCCCGGCAGAAGTCGATCGTGGCTTGATAAAGAGCGGCATAGCTGCTGTCGGGGATCACAGCCTTGACGTCTTGCAGTTCGCCTTCGGCGTTCCACATCTGGCCCGAGCTGCGAATCATTGCCGGCATGGAGGCATCGATGATGACGTCGCTCGGGACATGCAGGTTGGTGATGCCCTTGTCGGAGTTGACCATTGCCAGCGGAGGACCGTCGGCCAAGTCCTGGGCCAGCGCTTGCTCAGCAGCCGCACGCTGTGAGTCGTCGAGGTTTTCGAATGCGGCTACGACGTTGCCGAGACCATTGTTGGGATTTGCGCCCACCTCATCCAGAGCAGCACCGTGTCCGTCGAACAGACGGCTGCAATAGGAACGAACGGCATGACCGAAGATGATGGGATCTGAAACCTTCATCATCGTGGCCTTCATGTGCAGCGAGAACAGCACACCCGTCGATTTGGCATCGTTGACCTGTTCGTTCAGGAAGTCAACCAGTGCGGTCTTCGACATGAACGTGGAGTCGACGACCTCGCCGGCAAGAACGGGAAGTCCGTCACGAAGAACGACCGGATCGGCACCGTTATCGGCGTGAAACTCGATTCGATAGGTGTCATCCGACCCGCTGGTGACCGACTGTTCGTTGGAGCGGAAGTCGCCGCCGGACATGGTGGCGACGTGTGAGATCGAGTCAGGCGACCATGCGCCCATGCTGTGAGGGTGCTTCTTGGCGTAGTCCTTGACGGCTCGCGGAGCTCGACGGTCTGAGTTGCCTTCCCGTAGCACCGGATTCACGGCGCTTCCCTTGACCTTGTCGTACAGCGAGCGAATAGCCTTTTCGTCGTCTGATTCGGGCTCGTCTGGATAGTCCGGAAGGGACTCGTAGCCTGCGCCTTGCAGCTCGGCGATTGTCGCTTTGAGCTGTGGAACCGAGGCACTGATATTGGGCAGCTTGATAATGTTCGCCTCAGGTGTCAGCGCCATCTCGCCGAGTTCGGCCAGTGCGTCTGGCACCCGTTGGTCCTCAGGGAGATAAGGCGAAAGTGTGGCCAGGACCCGGCCGGCGAGAGAAATGTCTCGCGTTTCAATTTCGACCGCAGCGGCCTCGGCGAATGCCTCGACGATGGGAAGCAATGACCGGGTGGCTAGCGCCGGCGCTTCGTCGGTGTAGGTGTAGATAATCTTGCCTGAGCTCATGGATTTGTTCTCCACTGGGCGGGTACAGCGTTCTCAGCTGCGCATCCTATCGTAGGGGGGTCAGATCGTAGGACTATCGGAGAAGACGAATGACGACAACGGGTGATCGTGGTGCCCGTCCCGAGCCGGAACCCGTTGCCTGGACGGCGATGGAGCACGGCAGCAGGGCTGACTACGAACGACTAGGGGTACTGTACGAGGACCATGCCAGATCTACCTTGGTCGATCATCTCCTTGTGGTTCTAGAGGGTCTTCAAGGACCGAAGCTCGGCTACCAGATCGATCGTTATGACCACTCTTTGCAGTCCGCAAGTCGAGCGTTTAGGGCCGACGAGTCAGCCGACCTGGTGGTCGGCGCCCTCCTGCATGACATCGGTGATGTCATCGCACCTCACAACCACAGTGAGACCGCCGCAGCGATTCTGGCCCCCTATGTTGACGACGAAACCCTCTGGGTTGTCCGACACCACGGCCTCTTCCAGGGTTACTACTACTTCGACCACCATGGGGGTGACCGCAATGCTCGCGAGCAATATGTCGGTTCGCCGCATTACCAGGCATGTGTCGATTTCTGCGCTCAGTACGATCAGAATTGTTTCGACCCGGACTATGCAAACTTGCCGGTCGAGGCGTTTAGGCCGGCGCTCGACGAGGTCTTTGCCCGCCCGTCGAAAGTGCCCGGAATCGCCCCGATGGCCTAACCTTCCGAAGAGACATAAGCTGTCGATGGATTACAAACGGCAACAATGCTTGCTGCTCAATGAGGAGATGCGATGACTGTTCCCCACAACCTGCTTCATCCGTTCGCCTATCCGGCGAAGGGCGAGACGGACTTCATCAATGTGGTGTCGGCGGAAGGTTCGGTCATCACAGATGACACCGGTAAGAAGTACATCGACGGTATGGCGAGTCTGTGGTACTGCCAGGTCGGCCATGGCCAACGTTCGCTCATCGAGGCCGTTCAGCGGCAGGCAGAGAAGCTTGTCACCTACAACATCTTCGATCCGTTCACCAACGGCCCGGCTCGCGAAGTTGCGTCGCTGATCGCCGAGAAGTCACCGTTTGATGATCCCCGGGTGTTTCTTGGTTGCTCCGGGTCTGAAGCTGTTGACACCGCTCTGAAGATGGCGAGGATCGTTCAGCAGCGTCGCGGCAACTCCGGCAAGCAGCTGATTATCCGCCGGACGCACGGCTACCACGGGACTAACTTCGGAGGAACATCGGCCCAAGGAATCGCCCTCAATCGCGAGGGTTGGGG
>CALJMD010000313.1 GCA_937981915.1 uncultured Acidimicrobiales bacterium | reverse complement strand
GAATCTGATAGCGGGTGGCTGGGCCATCGTTTCGCCCCGAAGCTGGTTTGACAACTTTCCCGGTTGGGCTCCGCAGTTGGTTGCCGCTCATCCGCCGTACAACGATCATCTGTCTTTCGATGCCGGTGCCGGACTTCTCGCCTCGGGGTTGGTGATGACGCTTGCCATGTTCTGGCCCAAACGGGAGGTGGCTGTGACCGCGGCGATCGGCTACGCGTCGTTCGCTCTTCCCCACGCCTTGTGGCATTTGGCCAATCCCGCTGCTGCGCTTTCCACCGCGGACAATGCGGTCAATGCCATCTCGCTGGTGTTGGCAGTCGTGGGTGCGGCGATTGTGTTGTTCTGGCATACATCCAACAAAGGCGATTAATAATGAGCACGATGTCGGTGATGAAAGTGTTGGGTCGCAAGCGCTGCCTGCCCGGCCCCTACAAAACCAGCCTCGCCCATCCGCCGACCCTGTTCGGCAAGTTGGCTATGGAGCGCTGGATTACTTGGAGTCGCTCGGTTGATGACAGGCTCAAGACACTGGCCGAGCTGCGAGTGTCATCGATCATCGGTTGCATGTGGTGACACGATTTCGGTAGCGCCGTCGGCCGTGAGCTGGGCATCGATCAAGACACCATAGACGCCGTCGCCAACTGGCGACTGTCCGACAATCTGACCGAGACTGAGAAATTGGTCATCGAATACGCCGAAGCTTTGACCGTCACTCCGGCAACCGTTGACGACGACCTGCGGGCCAGAGTCGGCGCCACCTTCACCAAACGGCAGACGGTTGAGTTGACGCAGCTCATCGCCTGGGAGAACGCCCGGGCTCGCTTCAACCGAGGATTCGACATCCAATCCGACGGCTACTCAGGTTCCTGATCTTCCGACTCCCGGTCGCTGGAATCGCGGTATCTAAAGTCACAGTGTGAGGCGCCACCCATGATGGTTTGGGTTCGCGTGAACTCGACATTCGGGTTGAAGCCTTCCATCAGGCTGCCGTCACGATTACACGACAGCGTCGCCCCGAGTTCTGCTAGTCCCAACTCTCGATACAGCTCGGCGTACCGGCAGCGAGTGACGTTGAAGGCAAACACCTCTTCGGTCTGCTCCAGAACGTCGATCTCAAGTGCGCCTCCGGCGGTCCAGGCCGATAACGAATCGGCCATGGCCACAAGGCCGTTGTCTCCGGCTGCTTCGGCTAGGGCGGCGCCCTGCGTCCGGGCAATGTCCACAATCACTTCACCGGCGATCTCGTAGACCCGGCCGCTGTCGAACTCCTCAGCCAACCGGGCCAGTATTGGCCCGATCATTCGAGCTTCGATCTCGCGCCGTTTGAGAACACCTATCTCGTTGAGGGTGTCCGGCTTTGCGTCAGGAACGTTTCCGTCGGTGGCCATGGCGCCACTGTAGGTCCGAAGGTCGATGGCTGTCAGCGTCGGACGGCGGTTCCGTTACTCTCCGAGCCCAACCGGTACTCGACGCCAGGTCACCCCGACGCCGGTCATCAACAGGGTGTCCGCTTCGGTGGCCGACGAGAACTGCTCGAGAAACGCCGACGACAATTCGGTCAAGCTGACCGTCTCGGCTCGAAGGTCGAAGGGCTGCATGTCGGCCCCCTCCAGACAGCCCCGACGGTTCGGCGACAAGCCGAGGAATGTCCCGATGACAATGTCGGCCACTTCCGACCGGGCGTTGGTCGAGTCGAGTCTTGAAGCCGCAACCTGTATGGCGAACGCGTCATCTCCGGAACCGTCCGCTGGCCGAACCTCCCAGGCAACCGACTGCGCATCGCACGACGACGACATGGTCGACCGCTGATGGACGCCGGGAAATATGCGGCCGCCGACCATCACCGTGAGGCGCGAATCGGTGTGCCGCATCGGCACGTACACGCCGCCGGTTGGTTCCGATTCCGGGCCGGTTTCGATAGCGATCCGGTGGGCGGCGGCACGAACCGAACGGCCGACGAAGGCCGGCACCGGCCAGGGGCGAATGTCATCGAGAGCGATCAGGCAACAGCCGACCACTACCCCACCATTCGAGCCGATCCGCGGCCGCACGCCGTCAGGTAGGAGTGGGGCTACCTCGTCTGGGTCGACCCAACAGTTGATTAACAACCGGTGGCGAATGACCCCAACCAGATCGCCCAGGCCGAGCTGTGCCGCGCCAGGCTCGGAAACGGCGGGGGTTTGCATACCGCCAGAGTAGGCCATTGCTTCGCCCCCGGCGTTCGTCGTGTTACCGGCGTGGCTGGCTACCCCCTGGGTAGCGGCTACCCCTTGGGTAGCGGCTACCCTTTGGGTAGCTGAATGTCGAACGCTTCTCGGATCTTGTCGTCGATGTCGCTGGGGACGTGGTCCGGCACGTGGGTGGCCAACGTCTTGGTTACATAGGCGTGAGCCCGATCGATGGCCACTTCGGCACCGGCGTCGACCCAGTCGTCGGGGCTGAGACGGTCGCCGACTTCGGGGTAGATGTACTCCGACTGCATCATCGACAGCGTTTGGGCGTGCCCGAGGAAGTGCCC
>CALJMD010000312.1 GCA_937981915.1 uncultured Acidimicrobiales bacterium | reverse complement strand
CCGATTCCCCGCCGTCGAGACCTCCGCCCGTTGGCCGAGGTGTTCACCTCGATGGAAAGCGACGGAGAAGCGTGGACGGCTAGCGGGCCGGGCTCGCTGACCCCGAAGCTTGGTCACAGCGGTAGCTCTTCCATCCCCGCTGATGAGGTGGTGGCCAGGGTGAAGAACCACCTTGCCAAACAGCCTCCAGCTTGGAACCCGTTTAACCCAGCTGACCCGACCGCCCCATAGTCGGATTTTGGGCGGCGTGAGGTCGCTCAAAGTCGGATGACACAGGGGTCAATTAGGCTGAACGGGTGACCCCTACCGGCTCTGATCCCGAAGTTGCGAACGCCGGCAGCTCCGCTCGGCCGGTCAACGGCGCCGATGAGGCGCTTGACGGTTTCAGCCGACCGGCCGCCGAGTGGTTTTCTACCACCTTCCAAGCGCCGACGCCGCCACAGTCCCAGGGTTGGCCTCGCATCGCCGCCGGCGACCACACGCTGATTCTGGCTCCAACCGGCTCCGGCAAGACGCTGACCGCGTTCTTCTGGGGTCTCGACCGGCTGTCCAGGGTGCCTCAACCTGACGACGTCAACCAACGGACTCGGATCCTCTATATCTCACCGCTTAGAGCCCTGGCGGTCGACGTCGAGAAGAATCTGCGAGCGCCGCTGCAAGGCGTTCGACTCGCCGCCGAGCGCCTAGGCGAACCGTTCTATGAACCAGACGTGGCGTTGCGCACCGGTGACACACCGGCCGATCAGCGGCGCCGGTTGGCCAAACATCCACCGGACCTGCTGATCACCACACCGGAGTCGCTCTACCTGATGCTGACCAGCAAGGTCAGGGAAACACTGGCCGGGGTGGAGACCATCATCATTGATGAGATTCACGCCCTGGCTGCCACCAAGCGGGGAGCCCATCTGGCTCTGAGTTTGGAACGGCTTGAGGAGTTGTGTGACCGACCTGATGGTCGAGGCCCGCAGCGCATTGGATTGTCGGCCACTCAGCGTCCGTTGGAGGAGATCGCCAGATTCCTCGGCGGCTATGAGGACGGCCGACCCCGCCCGGTGACCATTGTCGACTCCGGTGTCACCAAAGAACTTGAGGTTGAGGTCATCGTCCCGGTGGAAGACATGGGCGCCCTGGGCGAAGTGGTCGAGGAACAGCCAGTCTCCGACCCTGAGGCTCGCACGTTGGCCAGGCGCTCCATCTGGCCGTCCATGCACCCTCGATTGCTGGAACTGGTGGAGGCAAACCAGTCCACCATCGTGTTCGTCAACGCCCGCCGTCTGGCCGAGCGCCTGGCCACCCGACTAAACGAGTTGGCCACCGAAGGCGAAAATCGCTCGGCCGAAGCGGAGGGTCGCTCGGTTGAAGAGCCCGGCCAGGAACTGGTGCTGGCTCATCACGGCTCGCTCAGTCGGGAACGACGACTTGGCATTGAAGACCGGTTGAAGCGCGGCGAACTGAAAGGCCTGGTGGCCACATCGTCGCTGGAGCTCGGAATCGACATGGGCGCGGTCGATCTGGTGGTACAGGTCGAGTCGCCCGGAGCGGTTAGCCGGGGCTTGCAGCGAGCCGGTCGAGCCGGACACCAGGTTGGTGTGCCCAGCCGAGCCAAGTTCTTCCCCAAGCATCGGGCCGACTTGGTCGAATCGGCCGTGGTGGTCGACCGGATGCACAGAGGTCTAATCGAGGAGACCCGTTACCCCCGGAATCCGCTGGACGTCGTGGCTCAACAGATCGTGGCCGCCTGCGCCATGGACGACTGGTCAGTGGTTGAACTCACCGCGTTGATCCGTCGGGCCGCCAATTTCTCCGAGTTGTCCGACGACGCCTTGAACGCAGTGCTGGACATGTTGTCCGGTCGCTATCCATCAGACGAGTTCGCCGAGTTGCGTCCCCGAATCATCTGGGATCGCGTCGGCGGAACAGTCAAGGGTCGCCCCGGTGCTCAACGCCTGGCCGTCACGTCCGGCGGTACCATCCCCGATCGCGGACTGTACGGCGTGTTCCTCCCCGACGGGACGAGGGTCGGCGAACTGGACGAGGAGATGGTGTACGAGTCCCGACCGGGGGAGTCGTTCCTGCTCGGAGCCAGCACTTGGCGCATCGAAGACATAACCCATGAACGGGTGGTGGTCACCCCGGCACCCGGTCAGCCGGGAAAGATGCCGTTCTGGCACGGCGACGGGCCGGGGCGCCCGCTTGAGCTGGGTCGAGCCATGGGTGCCTTTGTTCGAGAAATCCGGACCGTCGATCAAGACGAAGCCACCAAACGGTTGCGCTCGGATCACGGGCTCGACGCTCTGGCCGCCGCCAACCTGCTGGCTTTCTTGGAAGAACAAGCCGAAGCCACGGGCACTGTGCCTGACGATCGCACCATTGTGGTGGAGCGTTTCCGGGACGAGATCGGGGATTGGCGGATCTGCATGCTCAGCCCGTTCGGGGCGCAAGTGCACGCCCCGTGGGGAATGGCGCTGCGTCACCGTCTGGCCGAGCAGTGGGGGTGGGACGTCGAGTTGATGTGGAGCGACGACGGCATCGTCATCCGCCTGCCGGAAGCCGTTGACCAGCTACCGGTCGACGAGCTGTTGATCGACCCCGACGAGTTGGACGAGCTGCTGGTGACCCAGTTGCCTCAAACCGCCATGTTCGCCTCCCGGTTTCGGGAGTGTGCGGCTCGTGCCTTGCTGTTGCCTCGCCGCCGACCCGACCGGCGTACGCCGCTGTGGCAACAACGCCAAAAGGCGGCCGACCTGTTGGCGGTCGCAGCCAAATATCCCAGCTTCCCGATCTTGTTGGAGGCCAGCCGCGAATGCGTCAACGACGTGTTCGACGTGCCGGCGTTGCGGTCGGTTCTCTCCGACCTGCGATCCCGCAAGATCAAGGTGGTGCCGGTCGACTCGCAAACCGCATCGCCGTTTGCCCAATCGTTGTTGTTTGGCTGGATCGCCCAGTACATGTACGAAGGCGACGCCCCGCTGGCCGAACGGCGAGCAGCGGCGCTGTCGCTTGACCGGGATTTGCTGCGGGATCTCCTCGGTGCTGAAGAGCTTCGGGAGTTGCTCGACCCGGAAGTGATCGCCCAGACCGAAGCCGAACTGCAACGACTGGCCCCCGACTGGCAAGCCAAGACAGTGGATCACGTGGAGGATCTGTTGCGGTGGCTTGGCCCTCTCACCGTCGGTGAAGTCGACGCCCGCTCGACCGGACTTGATGTTGACGGCTCGATTGAACAGCTGCGGTCGGAGCGGCGTCTGATCGACGTGTCGGTTGCCGGCAAGAGTTGTGTGGCGGCACCCGATGACGCCGCCCGGCTGCGCGACGCGCTTGGTGTCGCTCTGCCACCGGGTCTGCCGGCCGCCTTCACCGATCCGGTTCCGGATCCACTGGTGGATCTGGTGTCGCGATACTCGCGGACCAACGGACCTTTTCTGGCCACCGAAGTGGCCGAGAGGCTCGGGCTTGAAGTGGCCAGAGTGGACAAGGCCCTGGCCACGTTGGAGCAGGACGGCCGGATTGTGCGGGGTGAGTTCCGTCCGGACGGCAACTCTCGCGAGTGGTGCCACAGCGATGTCCTGCGGACGTTACGTCGGCGCAGTCTGGCCGCGCTGCGTCGGGAAGTGGAACCGGTCGAACCGGAAGCGCTTGCCGTGTTCGTCCCCCAGTGGCAACACGTTGGTTCACGCTTGAAAGGTGTCGACGGCCTGGCCGAAGTGCTGACCGCCATGCAAGGTGCTGCGCTGCCGGCGTCGGTGATCGAGAATGATGTTCTGCCGTCCCGAGTAAGCGACTATCAGCCGTCCGACCTGGACACCTTGTTGACGGCCGGTGAAGTGGTGTGGGTCGGGGCCGGTTCTCTTGGGGTCGGCAACGGGCGGGTCCGTTTGGTCTGGCGGGACCAGGTGCCGGTCCTTGTTCCGCCGGCCTCTGACGACGACCGACCAGCCGATCCCACCCATGACGCTATTCGAGGACATCTGGCGCAAGTTGGCGCGTCGTTCTGGTCGGATCTGGTGGCGGCGGTTCAACAAGCCGGGTGTGACTACGCCGAAGCCGAGGTGCTGCGCAGCCTTTGGGACCTGGTCTGGGCTGGCGAAGTGACCAACGATTCGTTCACCGCTCTACGGGCCCTGCTGGCCGGTGCAGTGCCTACCGCCAAGGGAGGGTCCGGGCGAGGTCGGGGTCGGGCATCGACAGGAAGGGCTAGTCGTCGCGCCAGCATGCGTTCGTTGTCCCGCCTGGGGCCACCGGCTGGCACCGGAAGATGGGCGTTGGTTGAACCGCTGCGACGCCCCCCGGCGTCGGCCACCGAAGCGGCCACCGGTCGCGCCTTACAGCTACTCGAACGCTATGGGGTGGTAACCCGAGAGATGGCGTTGGCGGAGGGGGCGACTGGCGGGTTCGCCGGCGTCTACCCCGTCCTCAAGGAGCTGGAGGAGCGCGGCCAAATTCGTCGAGGGTATTTCGTTGCCGGGTTGGGGGCCGCCCAGTTTGCGCTGCCCGGTGCGGTTGACCGTCTTCGCGATCAACGCCAGGACAAGCTGTCGAGTGACACCGCAGCCAACGCCGAGCACGTCGAGACGCTGGTGCTAGCCGCCACCGACCCGGCGCAGCCCTACGGTGCGGCATTGTCCTGGCCCGAAACCTCTGGCCGTCCAGCCAGGACCGTCGGTGCCTATGTTGTGCTGGAACGCGGCTCCCCGGTGGTGTTCTGTGAGCGTGGTGGTCGCAGC
>CALJMD010000311.1 GCA_937981915.1 uncultured Acidimicrobiales bacterium | reverse complement strand
CCGTGAAGGTCGGGTGCTGACAATTTCCAGCCGACCGGCGCTGGAACAGTCCGACTGGCACATCACGGTGCCGATGGTCGGTTCTCGTGTCAGCGGACTGGCCATGAACTGCTGTCTGCAGTTGCTGGCTCTTCACGTAGCTGAGAAGCTCGGTCGCGACACCGACCGTCCCCGCAACCTGGCCAAATCCGTCACCGTGGAATAGCGACCAGGGAAGGGGCTGGCGCAAAGCTAGTCGAGCTCACTGATGGCCCTCACCAGCTCGCCTAGGTCGTGCTCCACGCCCAAGACCGGCGCCCACTTTCTCAGATACTCGTCATCAAGTTTCTGCACCTTGGCTATGTCTACGCAATCGCGCCATTGGGTCTCGGAGCGGGATTGGAGACGCCACCGGAGCTTGGCTAGTACGACGTCTTCCGCGGTGGCGACCCAGGTGGCCACACCGAACGTCTCTGCTTGAACGCGACGTCTTAGCCGAGATTGGGTGAAGGCATCACCCTGTGGCGAAACGAACACATCGACCTTTCCGCCGGACGACGGATGGATAACGTTGAACGATCCACCAACGGTGGCGGCCCGTCTAGCGTCGCTGACGTTTACGTAGAGGTCGTCGGTTCCCAAAGCAGCGAGCACTACATCGATCTCGTCTGAGTGGATCATCGCCACGAGGTCGACATCTCGTGTCATTCTCGCCACTCCCCACGCTGCCGCAGCTGCCGATCCGACGATGAGGTACGGGACATCTGCCTCTTCGAGCGCGCCGACGACGCGCTCCAGTGCGGCCGACAGGTCAATCAGTGTGCGGCCTGTCGCTCGACCAGTGCCTTGACGTCTGGCCAGATTTCGCAGGCCAACTCGTCGCCGTAGCGACGGCGAACCAACGTAAGAAAGACCTCACGTTCGCTAAACTCAGGGTGGAGCCGACGAACGCTGTCGGCTTCCATTTGTACCCCCATGCGGTTCAGGGCTTCCCACTCGGCTAGACGGTCGGCCACCGTACGACGGCTGATCGCTTCCATTTGTATCTGCCAGGCCTCACGTGACGTGTCGGCTGGTAGAGCCGGGGGGTTTCGGGCCATAACGGTCAGTTTAGTGGCCCCGAGCCTAGTGGCAGGGACCGACACGATCATGGTGTACGCCGTGGCTCACGGTCCAATAGCCGTTGGCGGCTCGATTAGGTTGAGAAGAGGCGTCCGAGGTGGGGGAGTTGATCGTCTACGCCGGACAGGCGGAGCAGATGCCACAACAGCGCCAGGTTGCTGGACACGACAGGTTTGCCGATCTCGGCTTCGATCTTCGGAATGAGATCGAGCGTTCGCAGGCTGGTGCAAGAGACGAACACGCCGTCGCAGTCGCCGGCTGCCTCGGCCACGGTGCGGATGCCGTTGGCAATCGACTCGGCTGAAATGCGGGCCACCACCAGGTCGCTTGATTCAAGAAACGAACCGACCGCGCCCACTTGAAGGTCGGCGTTGCGGAACTGGTCGGCCACCGGTTCGGTCACATCCAACGTGTACGGCGTGACAATGGCAACGCGGCTGACGCCGAGCGTGTTGAAGGCGGCGATGGCCGCAGCGATCGGGTTGGTGCAAGCCATGTCGGGGTGCGCCTGGCGAATGGCGTTGGTGACCCCATCGGTACCGATCAGGGTCGAGGCCGAGGTGCAGCCATAGGCAATGGCGTCAAAGCCGAAGTCAGTGGGCAACAGCCCGGCCGCAGCCGGAAGACGGGCGGCCATGTCGGTCAACGTGGTTGGCGTGACCTCCATCTCGTTCGGGATACGAGAGTGATAGAAGTCAACCCCCTCGATGTCGATGAGTCGGGCCTCGATTTCGAGAGTCTGATCGCTTTCAAGAATGATCATGCCCAGCCTGGCTCGGGCCCCGAACCCCTCGTCGGTGGTGAAGTCGAGTTTGATAACAGCCATAGGGGGCTCGCCTCAGATAATTGGTAGTTCGGGGGCTGCTCGTCTGCTGAGCAACTCGGCTCCGTCGGCTCGGACCACAATGTTCTCTTCATGCACCATGGCTTTGCCAGGCGCCCAGGACAGTCCAGGTTCCAAGGTCAACACCATGTTTTCTTGAATGACTGTCTCGTCGGTTGCCGTGTGCGAAGGCCACTCGGTGACCTGCATGCCCAAGCCGTGGCCCATGCGCCCAACGTCGTTGCCCAACGATCCGTTGGCTTTCAACACGGCGTTCATTGCTTCGAAGATGTCAGTGGTGGTGGCGCCTGGGCGTGCCACCTCCAGCCCGGCTTCGGTTGCCTCCCACACTGCTCGATAGGCGTCTTTGGCCGCCTGGTCGGCGTGGCCGAAGGCGTAGTTGCGGTCAAAGTCACTGAAGTACCCGTCGATGGTGGAACCGGTGTCGAAAATCAGTAGGTCGCCTGGCTCGATGACACGGTCGGAGGGTTGCTTGATGATGTCACCCACACCGCCCGGCCCGGTGGCGCCCACCAGGTAGGGCACGTCATCCGCGCCTTGTGCCAGAATCTCCGCCCGGAACGTGGCGAACGCTTGCCGTTCGGTCATGCCGACCGACAAGATGTCGCCCATGCGGTCGAAGGCGTTGGAAACGATCCCGCAGATTTGCTGGTGTTTGGCGATCTCGGCCTCGGACTTCACCATCCGAAGGCCGACCATCACGTCGGTGGCGTCAACAAACGTTGCGAAGTCTCCGACGTCGGTTCGTAGCCGGTCGACGTCGTTCAGGGGCATACGGACGTGCGTCTCGGGCCCCATCGGCAACCCGACGTGAGCCGACTCCGAAGTGGCGACAACTTCTCGCAGGCACTCAGTGAGCAGGCTGATGCCGTCGTCTTCGGGCTGTGGCGATGACCAGGTTCGGATGTCGTCGATCCAGGTGGCCGACATCGATGGACCGCCGATGGACGGAATGACGGCGATTGGTTTTCCCGTTGCTGGAATGACGGTGAAC
>CALJMD010000310.1 GCA_937981915.1 uncultured Acidimicrobiales bacterium | reverse complement strand
AAAGGCAGTTGAACAAATGACGTCACAGGAATCATTCAAACGTCGTATTCGAGCCCGGATGGCCAAGACCGGAGAGAGGTACACGGCGGCCCGCCGTGTACTGCTGGAACAGGCGGCCAAAGAAGCCGAAGCGCGCCTCGCCGCTGGCAAGCGGGTGTGGGTATCTCCACCGGAAATGTCGGACGAAGCCATGGAAAAGGCAACCGGCAAAGGCCACGACGAGTGGGCTGACGTCATCGAAGCCCACACCGGCGGAGTCGACCATCACGACCACCCGTCAGTGGCCCGGTACTTGGAAGCCAACTTCGAGGTGACCGGGTGGTGGGCTCAATCCATCACCGTCAACTACGAACGGATCGCCGGGCTACGCCTTCCCTATCAGCGTTCGGATGGCCTGTTCGCTGCCACCAAAACAGCCACCGTCGACATCGACGCTGACGTGTTACGCAAGATGTTGCTCGACGATGATCATCGGGCCGACCTGTTCCCCGGGCATGAAACGGCATTGCGGTCACGGCCGGAGTCCAAAGCCATCCGGATCGCCATCGGCCCGACCGGTTCAGCGGTGTCAATCAGCTTGGCCCCGGTTGACGGTCAAGGTCGGGTGAAGATCACGACCCAGCACGAGAAGCTGCCAGCTTACGACGACGTCGAAGAATGGAAGTTCTACTGGGGTGACTGGCTGGAAGCCCTGGACGCTTAACGTCAGACCCGGGCGATGCCGCCAACCGGCTACGTGTGTGAGTGCGAGGCGGCGATGGGGCTGTCGGCCAAGGCCACGCCCATTGAGTCGAGCAAGTGCCGGTCGGTGTCGTCGCCCGGATTGTCTGTGGTGAGAAGGCGATCGCCGAGGAAGATGCTGTTGGCCCCGGCCTGGAAGCAGAGCGCATGCAGCTCCTCACTCATGCCTTCGCGCCCCGCCGAGAGCCGTACAACCGACCTCGGCATCATCAGCCGAGCGGTGGCGATGGTGCGGACCAGTTCGATGCCGCCGAGCTCGTCGGCATTAGCCAAGGGGGTGCCCGGCACTTTGACCAGCAGGTTGATGGGGACGCTCTCCGGGTGCGGGTCGAGGGCGGCCAGCTGAGTCAGTAGCCCGGCTCGGTCTCGTCTCGATTCACCCATGCCGACGATGCCACCGGCGCATAGTTTCAGGCCCGCAGTCCGACAGTTGGACAAGGTGTCGAGCCGGTCGTCGTAGGTTCGGGTGGTGATGACGGTGCCGTAGAACTCAGGTGATGTATCGAGATTGTGGTTGTAGAAGTCCAGCCCGGCGTCGGCCAGCCGTCCGGCTTGGGTTTCGGTGAGCATGCCGAGCGTGACGCAGGTCTCCAGGCCAAGGCTTCGGACTTCGGTCACTGCTTCGCTGACGGCGTCAACCTGGGAATCTGAGGGTGAGCGCCATGCCGCACCCATGCAGAATCGGGTGGCTCCGTTGGCTTTGGCGTCTTTGGCTGCGGCGACAATGTCGGCGGTTTCCATCAGCCGTTCTGGTTGCAGGCCGGTGTTGTACTGTGCCGACTGCGGGCAGTAAGCGCAGTCTTCCGGGCAGGCGCCGGTCTTGATCGACAGTAGCTGTGCTCCCTCAACCATGTTGGCGGGGAACACGGCGCGGGTCAGAGTTTGCGCTTCGAACAGGAGGTCGTTTAGCGGACGCTCCAGTACTTCTACGGCTTCGTCGACCGTCCAGTCGTGTCGAGGTGCGGGGAGCGAATTTTCCACAGCCTCAAGGTAACGACTTGTAGCTGGCGTGACGCACTCATTTTCCGGCGAGGTTGGTCAGCTACCGGTTAGGGAGTTGAACGCCGGGATCAGGTGATCGTCAATCACGATGAAACGACCGTTATCGGTGTAGTGCACGGCGTCTTCGGCTCGCAGGAACGTGTCGAACGGGTCGGCCAGTTTTGGTTCGGCACCGACGTCGATGATGGCGTCAGCCCCGATGGTGTTCTCCCGGAGCAACTCGTTGAGTTGCGTTGCCCCTTGGATGGCCTCGGGGTTGGAAGGGGGATGGGTGAGAACAAAGATGTAGTCCCAGCCGTTGGCCCGCCGCTCGTTGATGTAGTCGGCGTGTAGATCGTGAACGGCTTGGGCGTTAGCCGTTGGGTCTTCGCTGTGGAACTTCTGCCAGAAGTCGTTGGTTCCCGCCCACAGGAACAGCACATCGTTGCCGTCGTCGCCGGCATGGAGATCGACGTCGTTTCGGGCCGTTTCCATCATCTGGTCGAGGCGATTGCCTCCGACGCCGGAGTTAATGCACTTAGCCGCGGTGATCTTCAGGCAGAACAGGTCTCGCAGACCCATCGTCAGCGAGTCGCCTTCCAACACCACGTTGCACGGACTGCTGCAGTCGGGGGTGACGCCGCTGCCTTCACTGGCTGCGGCGGTGGTTGTGGTGGCCTCGGTTGTTGTAGTAGTGGTTTCCTCGACCGTGGTCGATGTCTCGGCCGCTTCGTCTTCTTCCAACAGAACGCTTATGGTCGGCTGAGTGCCGTCGCCATCTACCGTCGTCGCCGTTTGATCGCCGCTAGCGGCCTCAGCCGGGTCGGCTTGGCCAGCTTCGGTCTCACCGTCGGGTGTTGCCGGGAGTGTTTCCACTCCGGATTCGTTGCCACACGATGCCGCCAATAACGCCAGGCCGAGCAGGAACGCTACAAGCCCACGGGTTTGGCGGACGGTCGGATTAGTCCTCGACTCCACAAGCGACAACTGTATCGCTGGTTGTCGTTTAGGTGGTCTCGGGTGCCTGAGCGTCCCTACTTCCAGAAGTCGATCTACCAGGAGATTTCGAATTCGATTTCGCCACCATCAGCGCTGACTTCGATCTCGCGGCTGATTTGAACCTGGTCGGGGACCCGCACGGTGGTCTTGATTCCACCTTGCACGAACTGAACCTGATTGTTTCGTGACAGGGCGTCGGCCAACTTGCGGAGATGCTCGGCGGCCTCCTCTCGGGTGACGGTTTGACCTTCTTCAAATTCGATGAGATCCATTGGTTCCTCGTTTGTGTCGTAGCGAGTGATGTCGTAGCGAGTGACTGAGTTGCGAGTTTGAGCCCGGTGTCAGCGACCGTCGACGTCAAGGCGTCGAGCGATGAGGGCGGCACCGATCAGCCCGGCGTTTTCGCCTAGGCCGGCGGCCGCCACTTTGGGTGCACCGCTGACGGCGTACCCGGCGTCGTCGTTGTGGACGGCCTCCGCTATCCGTTCCGCCATGCCGTCTCGAGTTCCGACACCTCCGCCGAACAGCACGATATCGGGGGCGAACGTGTAGGCGTAGACCCGGACCAGTTGCGCCAGGTAGGCGGCCTCCATGTCCCATACGTCTTGGCGGTCATCCAGTGACGACGGATCGGCCTGCCAGCGGTCGCCGATGGCGGGACCGGCCGCCATGCCTTCGAGGCAGTCGGCGTGGAACGGGCAGCGACCGGCGTAGGTGTCGCCTTCGACCCGGCGGACGGGGATGTGGCCCATCTCGGTGTGGTCACGTCCACGGTAGGGGAGCCCGTCTTCGGCGAAGGCCGCTCCGATGCCGGTTCCCACGGTGACGTAGCCGACTCGGCTGTATCCCTGGCCGGCACCGTTTTGATACTCGGCTACGGCGGCCGCTTCCACGTCGGTCTCGATGTCGGATGGGACATTGAGAGAGGCGGCCAGGCGGCCGAGGATGGGGGCACCCGACCAGTGTGGTTTGGGGGTGGCGGCCAATGCGCCGTAGTCGGCTTTGGTTCGATCCACTACCAGAGGCCCGAACGAAGCGACACCTAGCGATGCCACCGGCGGGTTGTTGGCGAAGAACGCCTCGACGGCGCCGAGCGTCTCGTCGGGTGTGGTGGTCGGAATGCGTTCTTCGGCCACGATTTGAAGATCGGTGTCGAACACGGCGGCGCGGAACTTGGTTCCGCCCGCTTCGACCGCGGCCCACAGCTTTTTGTTTGAGTTGTTGTTGTTTGCGCTCATCTTGCCTGACGTTGCAGTTCGCTTGTCTGCTCAGTTTGCCTGGTTCACTTTGCCGGCCCAGGTTACTGCCCAACCGATTGGGTCGCCGTGCATCGGACATTCATCTACCATGAGCGATCAGCAGTTCAAGACGCTGGTGCGAGGTGGCACTGTGGAATTCAAGTCTTGGTTTGGCTCTCCATTGCGAGTCAGGCCTGACGGGCGGCGTCCGCGTGCGCCCACAAACACTGGCGGGCGGGATGGTATCTCGACGCCCATGGCCGTGTTTGTCAGCATGCTGGTGGCCGCGGTCTGCAGCGGAGCGCTGCTGGTTGGTTCGCTCGGTGGCGATGACAAGACCGTGTTGTTGAACGGTGTCTCTGGTGATGCTGGGGCTGTCCGGCCAGCACCGTCGGAGACGCCGGCGACACCGGAAACACTGGTTATCAGCGTCGACGGTCTTATCCGGTCAACAACCGTTGATTCGATGGTCGATTCACTGGCTGATTCAACAGTTGACCAGGCTGCTGCGGCTGGGGCTCCGACGACGGCGACCACCACCACACCTACGACCACCACCACACCTACGACCACGACAACGGTTGAGTCGGCCTCGTCGCCTGAGTCGACTGTTGAGCCGGACTATGAGTGGGAGCCGGTAGCCGACGACACAACGTGGACCGTAGCGGTGTTGATCATCAAGAACTACGACTTCGAGGTAGACGGGCAACGACACACCTACGCCATGAGTCGGGAGCGACTGCAGCGCAGCCGTCGAACAGCGGCCGCACTCAAGGAGCGTCTGGCCGACCAGCTGGCAACTGAGGGCGAGCTTGTCGGCGTAGACGTTCTTGAGTTGGAGGACACGATGAGGTCGGTAACCGCCCGCGACGGCGGCTACTGGTTTTCTGAAGTCGACTCGGCTGCCGTAGTTGATCGCTACGCCCCGGACGGCTCCTACGACTCGGTTCTCCTGGTGACCGAGATCGATTCTGGGGTGGCCGGGGACTGGTCGGGACTCGCTCCCGGGTTGGTCCCGTCGGCGGCAACCGACGGGCCGTCGTTCGCCGTGGTCAGAGTTCCGGCGTTGGGGATTTGGGTGAATCTCCTCGTGAGCGAAGCTTGTGGCGGCAGTGATGGCGGATCTTCGGCCCGTAAAGGGCCCAAACGGGCTGATTCGGTGGGCGGAAGGCCTGGCGCTAAGTCACCTGATTGCAGGTCTGAGCCCATAGAATAGAGGTATCGCGCCGACGGTTCGGGCTTTGCACATCGACACCCGTGACACCGCTCGGCTCAAAGGCCTCACTAACCGAGTTCGCATGGCAGGTTTGCCTGCTTACTCGGCTGCAAACTCGCCAGGAGCAGTTGGA
>CALJMD010000309.1 GCA_937981915.1 uncultured Acidimicrobiales bacterium | reverse complement strand
GCAAGTCGCTCACGGCGGCATCAGCCGCGCGGGCAGAATCGTTCAACATTGGTTTGGCTCCCTGATATGCGTTGCATCTTTACTGCAACTGGCCTTTTGCGGCCCAGCACATGCCAAACCTTCTGTACCTACCGTAGCGCGTCGCAGCAAGGACCCTTACGTATTCGGTGTGACGGTGGGCGGCAGACCCGGGTTTTGTTACGTCATGACCTTGTTGGCGATCTCACCGAGCAGGCCGATTCGTTCAGTCTTGTGACCGTTACCGGCGAGGTTGATGGTGAGCCCGTCTAGCCCGGCGTCCATCAACTCGCTAAGCGACTCACCGACCGTGTCGGGGTCTCCGACGATGAAAAACGCTTTGATCATGTCGATCGCCTCGTCGTTCCACCCCTTGATGGCACCGATCTCTCGCAGGTCAGCCTCGGCCTCCTCCATGGTGGGTGCCACTACAGCCATCGTCAGCTTGGTGACCTTGATTTCCGAACGGTCGCGGCCCAAGCGCTCGCAGTGACCGGCTAATGCATCGAGCTTGCGCGGCACATCGGAGGCAGGTCCGGTTGCCAGGTTCGATTCGTCGGCGTACTGCGCCACCATCCGCAGCGTCTTCTTCTCTCCGTTGCCGCCGATCATCACCGGTATCCGCGAGAGCGGAGCGGGCGAGTTGACCGCATCGGCCACCTGGTAGTGCTTGCCGTCGAGGCTAACTTTCTCGCCGCGTAGCATCGGAATGATGATCTGCAGGGCTTCTTCCAGTTTCTCGAAACGATCGGTGAAGGTACCAAACTCGTAGCCGAGCGAGTCGTGTTCCAACTCAAACCAGCCTGCCCCTATGCCCAGCGTGGCCCGACCACCGGAAACGTGATCCAGCGCCGTGATGGTCTTGGCCAACAGCGTTGGGTGGCGGTAGGTATTGCCGGTGACCAATGCCGACAGGCGCACCGTCTCGGTGTGCTGAGCGAGGGCCGACAGCATCGAGTAACACTCGAACATCGGCTCATCATGTTGGCCGATGCCTGGGAGCTGATAAAAGTGGTCCATCACGAACACTCGGTCGAACCCGGCTGCCTCCGCTGCTTTCGCCTGATCGACCACTGACCGGAAAACATCTTTACCCGCCTCGCCCGGATAGGTGAAGTTGGGAATCTGGTAGCCGAGTCGTGTCATGGTTGAACCTCCTGAAGGCCGGGTGAGGGTAACTATTCGACACAACGTCAATGATGTGCCAGAGCCCGACGCTCACATAGAACCCAGGCGGTGTCAACCGTTACCGGCAAACGAAGGCGGCGTCGAAGGCAACGACCGGCCTGGGTCGGATCGAGGTCGAGAGACGACAACCGCTGGTCTGATCTCGACAACTTGCAGTGTGCGCTCCAACGACTTCGGGCGGGGGTACTACCTTGACCGAAACGCGGAACGAGGGAGTACAGGACGTAGCTATGAGCGACGAGATGAATCAGCGGCCAGAGGATTCGGAGGCTGCTGGGCAGCCGTCGGACTCAGTCGCTCGCCTAGTAAATGCAACCAAGACGTTCGGCACGGGAGACGCTGCCGTTACCGCCCTAGATGACGCCACCATCGACTTCCGGCGGGGTGAGTTCACCGCGGTCATGGGCCCAAGCGGGTCGGGAAAATCAACCCTGATGTACTGCCAGTCCGGGCTGGACCGGCTGACCAGTGGACATGCCTACGTGGGCGACATCGATGTCTCCACCCTTTCCGATCAGGAGTCTTCTGTGCTTCGGCGATCGAAATTGGGATTCATCTTTCAGTCGTTCCACCTGGTGCCGGCCCTCACCGCTCGTGAGAACATCACGTTGCCGGTTGATCTTGATCCTGATGCCGAGGTTGACGAGACGTTTCTCGCCGAGTTGGCCGCCGTTCTCGGTATCGAAAACCGGCTTGGCAACCTGCCTAGCCAACTCTCTGGTGGGCAACGGCAGCGGGTAGCCGTCGCTCGAGCCATGATTCCGCGACCGGAAGTCATCTTCGCTGACGAGCCCACTGGCGCACTCGACTCCAAGACTTCAGGTGAGCTCTTGGCCTATCTGCGAACTGCGGTTGATGAGCTCGGACAGACGATCGTAATGGTGACCCACGATGCGGTTGCCGCAAGTCACTGCGACCGAGTGGTGTACGTGCAAGACGGCCGGCTGGTTGACGAAGGGCGACACCCGACCGTTGACGATGTGCTCGACAAGATCCGGGAGCTTAGCTGACATGGTCAGACGAACTCTGAAATTGGCCTGGTTCAAGCGCAACCGCTATGCGTTGACAGTTATCGCCATTGCGTTGTCGGTGGCGTTCATCGTTTCGACGCTCCTACTCACCTTCTCGATAGCTGATGTCGGAGAACCGCTACGCAATGGCTACGACGGTGTCGATGCTGTTGTAACGGGCCCGACCATCACGGCCGCCGACGGCCCGGCGGACGGGATCGCCGCTCCGGTCCCGAACAATATCGTCTCCGATCTCACCGCCTCCGGGTATACGGCCGTTGGTTTCGCCGACCCGTATGCTCAGGTCCTGGCAGCCGACGGAAGCGCCGGTGGCCAGGACCAAGCAACGTCGAATGTCGCCGAGCCGTGGCTGGGCGATTCACCATTGAACGCGTTCTCTATCGCTGATGGTCGTCCACCGCAGTCGGTGGGTGAGGTCGCACTCGACACGTCGACAGCCGATGCCGGTGACCTCCAGTTGGGTGACCAAATCAGCTACGTCACCGATGATGGCGTGCAGACCGCACTTCTCGTTGGTCTTGCGTCATTTGGCGGAGCCGACAACGACCCGTACGTTTCGACGCTGCTACTCCCCGAAGCCGATCCCCTTTTCGCTTCCGCCCAGGGCTACAGCCA
>CALJMD010000308.1 GCA_937981915.1 uncultured Acidimicrobiales bacterium | reverse complement strand
GACAACCCCGGCGGTGGCGATTCGAATGTAGAACGACCAGTCGAACCCCACCGATTCGGCTGCCCCGTAGTTGACGTAGCCAGGGTTGACGTGAACGAACATCATGAAGAAGATGGCAATCGGTCGCACCACGTCGATTGTCCGAGAAACGTCTCCAGGAATCGGTTCGGCTGACCTGTCGGCTGACGCGGCCCTGACCCGCGTCCGGCGGGTGCGGCGCTGCGTAATATCGGTCGGTTGCCTCGACATGACAGCAGCACGGTATCGCCTCGCGTAGGGCGACCGAAACGGTCCTTACCCAATGCTTGCCGAAGACGATTCGAGCGGCCTATCCCGTGGCCGACGTCTCCTGGATCTGTGGCAGCACGTTACCCAGGCGATCCCGCTTGATTCGACCGGGGGAGACGGCATCGAGCATCTGCAGGCGGCCAAGGCGGCCGACGCTGAAGTCGAACATCTCATTGCGCACATCGGTCGGCGCCGTACGGCGGCCCCACGCCACCAGACGGGCAAGGTTGGGTGGCGTGAGATCCATGCCGAACCGGTGAGGGTCGTTGAAGTCAAACAGGTTGTGCGGCAGGTACGGGGCGGCCGACAACATCGCACAGATTCGCTGCCGGGCCTGGCGAGCGGTGAGATGCCCGGCATCCACCCGATCCAAGACGGCATCGGCTTCGTCTGTGAGTCGTTGCAGGTCGGCGGAGAACGAGTAGCCGGTCCCCGGTCGGCGGTCACCGGCGAGTCGCTTGAAGGCGTTGGCGTCTCCTTCGGTAACACAGCGGAACGTTGCCGCCAGCACCGGGATGGTGGTGAGAAACTCGTCGCTGAACCAGACTCGCAGCCAGGCCGTCCAGGTGTCGTAGTCGGCCATGGATCGGAAAGCGTTGAACACCATTTGGTCGTTGTCGTCCAACATGGCGGCCTGCATGTCGTCGACCGCGGCAAATCGTTCAGCGGTCAGATCGCGGTGGCCGCCGTCGGAATGCAGAGCGTCGACCAGTTCGTCGGCCACGGCGTCGACGGCTTCCAGCGATCGCCATATGCCGCGGGAGAACAGCGGGTCCACAAACCCGTAGGCGTGCTGCAACAGCATGAACCGGTCGCCGACTGACGTGGTCGACGAGTACTGAAGCCGGTCGGTGGCCACGAACGGTCTGGCTGCTTCGGCCGGGCCGAGATGCCGTTCCACCACCGGGAACCGCTCAACAAAACGCCGGAACTCTTTCTCCGGGTCGAGCCCGTCTTCTCTCGGGTGTTTGCGGGGGTCGACGGTCAGGCCGACGCTGACCAGGTCGCTGTTGGACAGCCGATAGTTGTTGAACGGGATAACCCAGAACCAGCCACCGTCAAAGACGTGATGGAGCGTTCCCTTGGACCAACTGGCCGAGACCCGCCGACCTTCGGCCCCTGGTTCGAGGTCTTCCAGCGGGCGAACCCCGGTCATGTGGGAGAATACGGTTCGGGAGTGGTGACGCAGCCGACACGGGTCCTCCCGCAGCCCGAACATCTGAGCCAGGATCGAGTTGCGGCCGGTGGCGTCGACCACGTAGCAAGCGTCGATAGTGGAGCCGTCATCCACCGCGATGCGAACATGGTCGGATCGAAAATCGAATCCGGTGACCGTGGTGTTGTCCCGATAGTCGACGCCATAGGACTGGGCGGCCCGGACCATGTAGTGGTCGACGTCGGCCCGGTAGAACTGGCTCTCCCGGAAGATCGGCTGTTTGGGGCCGATGAACAACGCTGACTCTTCGGGCCGAATCTTGTCTTGGCCCTCCCGGTGGTACACGTAGCTGAAGCCGCGCTTCACGCCACTGGACGGTCCGACGTTGCGGCTGACCGAATCGAGGTGGGCCAGGGTGCGCAGTTCGGGGATGTCGTGTTTCTCGCCCAGAATCCAAAACCACATGGCCGAGGTGGGCACCAGCGACTCCCCAATGGCCATGCGAGGATGTTGTCCTCGCTCGACCATGGCCACGTTCAGGCCGCGTACTTGCAGGATGGTGGCCAGAATCGAACCGGCCAGTCCCGATCCGAGAACCGCGACGTCGTAGCGTTCTCCCTCCATGGTTAACTCCCTTGGTGGTAGACCGCACCGCGCCAAACCTGAACCCAGTACAGCGCATCAACGGGTGGTAATCAATCCCGATCCAACGCCCGGCAGCGGCTCGTTGACAACGACCTCGGCCTGAACGGTTGAAAGAACCGGATAGTCCGGGCACCCTTTAGGCCATGGCGTCTCACATTTTCCGGAGTCCTTTGCCCGACGAACCCATCCCGGTGGTGCCTCTCACCGAGTACGTGTTCCAACACGCCGAGTCTCTGGCTGATCATCCGGCCATGATCGACGGTCCGACCGGCCGCACCTACACCTTCGGGCAGATGACGGATCACATCGCCCGACTGGCCGGCGGTTTAACTGAGAACGGTTTCGGAGCTGGCGTCACCACCGCTCTGATGGCCCCCAACGTGCCCGAGTACGCCATTGTGTTCCACGCGGTTGCAACCGCCGGGGGAACGGTCACCACCCTCAACCCGGTGTACGGGGCCGAAGAGGTGAAGTTCCAGCTGAACAACGCCGGGGCCAAGCTGTTGATTACCGTGCCCGACTTCGTCGAGACGGCAAAAGCAGCGGCCGTAGGCACCGACATCGAAACCATCGCCGTCATCGGTGAGACCGCGGCAGCAGACACGGTGCTGTTGACCGACCTATACGGCGCCGCTATGGAGCAGGCTCCGATCGACCCGGAGGAGCAACTGGTGGTGCTCCCCTACTCGTCGGGAACCACCGGCATGCCCAAGGGCGTGATGTTGACCCACTTCAACCTGGTGGCCAACCTGGCCCAGTCCAAGCCGGTCCTGCAATACGGCGACAACGAGGCCGCTCTGGCCGTGCTCCCCTTCTTCCACATTTACGGCATGCAGGTGTTGATGAACGGTCTGTTAGCCGAAGGCATCACCGTGGTGACGATGCCCCGGTTCGATATGGACCAGGCGCTCAGTCTTATCCAGGAGCACAAGGTCACCCAGTTCTACGCCGTACCCCCGATCGTGCTGGGGCTGGCCAAGCACCCGGCGGTCGACAACTACGACCTGTCGTCGATGCGCAAGATCTTCTGTGGTGCCGCCCCGCTAGGTGGCGACCTGGCCGAGGAAGC
>CALJMD010000307.1 GCA_937981915.1 uncultured Acidimicrobiales bacterium | reverse complement strand
ACGACCCTTGGTGTTCCTCAGCAGAGCAAGACGCATCGTGCGCCAGAAACCTCTTGATAGAAAGTTCCGCCGTGGGCCGGCCGTGACGGCAATGTCAATGCTGGTCGTCGCCGCAGTGATTGGCGACGCCTGTGGCAGCGGAGAAGCTGACGTGGTCGAGTCTGTTCATGACCTGCAGTCCGGCCTGTGCTCGGACGGTTTCGTCGCTGTTGAGCTGGACCACGTCACCACCACGTTGACATCGGTGCCGACTCAGGCCGATGCCACCGGCACGGGAGTATCCGCCGAGGATCTCGATGGCGACGGAGACATTGACGTGGTACTGCCCAACCTTCGAGGAGATCTCTCGGTGCTCTGGAACGACGGAACCGGCGGTTTTGAACGAACGGTGGCGGCCGATGGCAGGTTCCGTCAAGCACTGGTGGCTGACGTCAGCGGAGACGGGCGTCGCGACCTTGTCATGGTGACCGGAGTCGGTCCGCCGGTTGTGCTGACCCAACCTGACGTATTCACCGAGTCTGTTTGGTCAAGCGGTGTGCTCGATAACGCCTCGGTGGTTGGCTATTCAGGCTCGGTTGGCGATATGGCCGGCGACGGCACATTGGAACTGGTCACCAGTTCCTACAACGCCGAGCTGACCGCAGCACGCGACCCTCGGGTGCTCCGCGGTGACGACACCGGCGTCATCCTCTATGAACTAGAGCCGGGTCCTACGGTGAGCAACGGCTCATCCACCGAACCGGGTGAACTGTTGACCGAGCAGTCTCAAGGCCTGGTTACGGCTATCGCCGATCTGGACAACGACGGACGCCAGGACATTTACGTCGGCAACGACCTTGGCACACCGGACAAAGTGTGGATCAACAGCCCGTCCGGGCCCGAGCTGGTGTCACCGTTCGCTCAGAGCTCGCTGTCGACCATGGGTATGGACATCGCCGATGTCAACAACGACGGCCTCACCGACATGTACACCACCGACATGGCGCCGCTGGCCGATGAAGACCCAGAGCTTTGGGTTCCCATCAACGCTGACATCGAGGCCGCCACAACCGATGAGGTACAAAAGCCCCGCAACGTACTGCAGCTTGGAACCGGAGTGCCCTTCAACAGAGGTTTCGGGCAGGGGTTCGACGAGCAGGGACGCGAGTTGGGCGTGCACGCCACCGGCTGGAGCTGGAGCAGCCTCCTGGGCGATCTCAACAACGACGGTCTGATCGACGTCTTCGTCGTCAACGGCATGAATGCCGTTGGCCTGTTCGACCCGCCATTCGGGCCCGAGCTGGTAGAACCCAACCAGGTTTTCGCCAACACCGGAGAAGGCTTCGAGCCTCGAACCGACTGGGGTCTGAACGACAGTGCGGGCGGGCGGGGCGCGGCGTTGGCCGACTTCGATAGCGACGGCGACCTCGACATCGTGGTCAACAATCTCAACACCCCCAGCATGCTGTTCGACAATCAGCTTTGTGCCGGCGGGGCAATCCTCGTGGAACCAACCTGGGACGGCGTAGCCAATCTCGACGCTCTCGGGGCGTTGGTAACCGTCACCTATGGCGACACCACCCGCGTGCAACAGATAACGGCGACACGCGGCTATCTCTCCACCAGTGCTACCCAGGCTCACTTTGGGCTAGGGGAGTGGACCGGCGAAGCCACGGTTTCCATCCGCTGGCCCGACGGCATCGAGACCAGCCACGAGGTAGACGCCAACCAGCGTCTTGACGTGCGCCGCGTCACACCTCCCGACTCGACCGAATAGATCTACTCGAGTCCAATCCGACCAATCCAATAAATCCGATCAAAAACCGACTACAACCGAAACAGAACTCTCTCGATGACAAACGGGAGAGAACACGCAGAGAACAGGAATCCGATGGCAAAAATCACCTTTATCGGCGCCGGAAGCACCGTCTTCGCCAAGAACCTGATGGGCGACATTCTCTCAGCTCCCGAGCTGGCCGAATCAACGATCTCCCTCCACGACATCGACTCGGAACGCCTCGCCACCTCCGAAGTGGTGGCTGGCAAGACGGCAGCCGCCCTCGGCGTTCAACCCACGATCGAGGCAACCACCGACCGGCGAGCGGCCCTGGCCGACGCCGACTACGTCATCACCATGTTTCAGGTTGGTGGCTACGAGCCGTCCACCGTCGTCGACTTCGAAGTACCCAAAGAGTTTGGTTTGCGACAGACAATCGCTGACACACTTGGTGTGGGTGGCATCATGCGGGGGCTGCGCACCATTCCCGTCCTGCTCGACATCTGTCACGACATGGAGGACGTCGCCGGTAACGCCACGCTGTTGAACTACGTCAACCCGATGTCCATGCTTTGCTGGGCGGTCGACAGAGCTACCACGGTTCCCACCGTTGGGCTCTGCCACAGCGTGCAGCACACAGCCGAACAACTGGCCGGCGACCTTGGCGTGCCCAACGACGAGCTTCGCTACCGGTGCGCCGGAATCAACCACATGGCGTTCTACCTGGAGTTCCAGCGACAGACGGCTGACGGGCTCGTTGACCTGTACCCCCAGATCGCCGAGCGGGCCAAGCA
>CALJMD010000306.1 GCA_937981915.1 uncultured Acidimicrobiales bacterium | reverse complement strand
GAAGGCGGCGTATTGACTGGCGAACAGCGTGTCGCCGCCAACCGGTGGAACCTCGCGGGCCAACAGGATCGACCCCAAAGCCGGAATCTGGTCGTAGGAATGGTCGGTGTGCCACACTCCGCCGATGTTGGCCAACTGGTCCGGCTCTTTGCGGACCTCGGCGATTTGAGGGTGACCGTCCACCGGGGTGAAGAAACGATTCACGTTCACGTGACCCCACCGTTGGGCGAACTCCAAGTGGTCCTCCGGCGTCAGGTCCTGTTCCCGAAAGAAGATCACCCCGTGATCGACGAACGCCTGGTGAATGGCGTCGAACTCCCCATCGGTCAACGAACGAAGGTCAACACCGAGAATCTCAGCACCCACATTTGGGCTGGAGCGAACGATCTTCATGGGCTCAACAGTAGGTCCCGCCGACAGCTGGAAGCTAACCTCCGGTGATGCCAAGCCGGACCGACTACGCCACCTTGGCCTTCGCGTACTTCGCAGTCGGGGTGACGGTAAGCGTGGCCATGTTGGATGCCGGCGCGTCGATACCGAAGACGTTGACCGCGGCGTTTGTGGTGTACTCGGCCACGCCACAGCTGGCGTTCCTTGCGGTGCAAGCAGCCGGAGGGTCTGTCGTCATCGGCGTGTTGTCGGGGTGGTTGGTGGCATCACGGTTCGGCATTTTGGCCTCCAGCCTCGGCGCTCGCTACGAGGCCTCGGACACCGAACGAGCGGCCGCTGCCATCAACTCGTTCGACCCCAACGTGGCTCTGGCCATGCAACAGGAGAAGACATCGGACGTACGGCGCGTCTTCTGGCTGGTTACGGCATCGCTCATGGCCGGGTGGTGGATCGGCACCGTGGTCGGAATCATGCTGGGAAACATTCTGGACAACAGCGACGCCCTCGGCCTCGATGCCGTTTTCCCGGCAATCCTCTTGGCCATCATCGGCTCGTCGCTACGCCGTCGTGACGGCTTGACCGCGGCGGTCGCCGGTGCCGCCATCTGCGCGGTGCTCATTCCCTTCAGCCCCGGCGGGGTCCCCATTCTGGCCAGTGCGCTAGGAGCCGTGTTGGCCCTTTTCGTAGCGACATCGGACTCGCCGACGCCCGATTCGCCGACGTCGGGTGAACCGGAAGGGGCAGGGTCATGAGCTGGGCGGTGATCATTGCGTTGTCGATCGGGGTGGCCGCCCAACGTTTGATCGGCATGTTCTTGGCCGGCCCGCTGCTGGCTCGACGTCCGGCGCTCGCTCGCCTGGCCGACCTGCTGCCGGCGGCCGTGGTCGCCGGGGTCATCGTGCAATTGACGGTGGCCGACGCTGGACGTCTGGTGGTGGACGCCCGGGCCGCCGGTTTGGCGGTGGCCGGTGTGCTGGTGTGGCGCCGGGCTCCGTTGGCGGTGGTGGTTATCGCCGCCGCCGTGGTGACGGCCACGGTTCGAGCGTTGTAGCCCTGACTGCTGCCTATGAGCCAAGCGATTCAGCCGGCTCGCCGCCACCAACTCAACGTCGCTTCAGGGCCGTGGGCTTCCACCGCGACGGCTTCCAACCGCTCTCGTAGTTCCCTCAGAGCGTCGGCATCGAGATTGGCTTGTGCCACGACGTCGGCGTCGTCGAGAACACCCAGAGCCAAGTGGGATGGCCCGATCGACCGACAGCGGAGCCGTAGAGCGTGTCGCAAAGATCGCTCCAGCACCGTCTTAGCTTCAACATCGAATCGGCTGCGACGGTGAGGCCGATCGTCGTCTCGGTCGGAGCGCCGACGTCGGCGAACGGCGTCGAACGCCCCGGCACCGAACTGTTCATCGATCTGTCTACGCAGGCTGTCGAGGTCGATCCCGAGCGACATGAGTAGGTCGTCGTCTTGTCGGTTCGCGTCATCCGGCGGTGTCTCGATCGGTGTCTCGGCGTTGAGCCCGCTCATCCGAGTTTGCAAGATCGGGCCTGCCTCGGGGTCGGCCAACAGCGCCTCGACGAAATGTTGACATCCGACCGGTTCACATTGTCGCTGTTCGGCCAGAGCAACAGCATTCATGACGACCGACCTGGTCGGTTCGGTGAATCGTTCGAACATCAGCCTTTGCCCTTTCGTGTTGCGCCGGTCTGATGCTTGCGGTGAACGGTCTGCCGGGTTACGCCGAGGGCCTCGGCGATCTGCTGCCAGGTCCATCCGAGGTCCCGTGCCCGCTCTACATGCAGAACTTCAAGATCGTCGCTCAGTCTTTTCAGAGCTGCGATTGCCCGTAGACCCTCACCAGGGTCGTCGGCGTTGCTAGCGGCTCTGACCAATATGTCTACAGCTACCATGCTGTCAGCATATGCTGACGTCTTCCTTTCTGTCAACATGTGCTGACAACGGTTCGTCGGCCATCAGCGTCAAGGACAACCGGCGATCGGTGGGGAACCGCTAGCGTCGATAGCGATGGAGGCCCGGGTAAGTGTTGTCATCGTGCACTGGAACCAGCCCGAGTCCTGTGTGACGACGGCCAAGCGGTTTTTCGATGACCCCCTCGTGGCCGACGTCATCGTGGTCGACAACGGCTCAACCCCGGCAGCCGTCAAGTCGTTGCGCACCGGTTTGGAGAGCCAACCCCACCTCCGCCACCGATGGCACCTCATCGAATTAGGGGAGAACACCGGCTTCGGGCCGGGAGTGAATCGCGGCTGGGAGCACTGGCTGGCCGCCTCAGCACCCGGGCAAACCCAGATGTGTGCGGTCTGTCCCCACGACGCACTGCCCGAACCGGGGACGCTGGCAGCGCTGGTCAACGCATTTGACCAGAACCCCGACCTTGGCATCGTCGGGGCTGACGTCGGCGACGGTCAACGTCCAATCGTGGATCACGTCTTCGGTCCGATTGGTGAACCGTTCGACCGGTCGCAGGGTTTACAAGATTCCGACTACGCCCACGGAACCCTATTTATGATCACCCGGTCCTGCCTTGACACGGTGGGTTTGTTCGACGAGCGCTACTTCGCCTACTGCGAGGAAGCCGACCAGGGACTGCGGGCCAAAGCGCTGGGATTCGACGTGGGGTTGGTGGCTGATGCCGACGTTCGCAACCCCCATGTGAACACCACCGCACCAGTCGTCGACTATCTCATGGAACGCAATACCGTTCTGCTGATCGCCTCCCACTTCGGTCGCCGAAAAGCGGCGATGCGATTCGCCCTGATGATCTGGCAGTTCGGGGCCGGGGTGCTACGACCGGCCAAGCGCGGCCCATACTGGTCAACCGGGGCCCGGGCCCTGGCCATCCGCGACGTTGTGGCCCGCCGCTGGGGCAGGCCGCCAACCGCTGTCTTCAGTCTCGGAGAAGGCTGAGAGCATCAGCCAGGCTGATGACGTCGGCGTACTTGGCGTTGAGGTCAAACAGATTGGCTTCGTGCACGCCTGGGTCACGATCACCGCAGGCATCAGCAACCACCAGAGGGCGGAAACCGTGTTGAAGAGCGTCGGTGGCCGATGCCCTCACGCAACCAGAGGTAGACACACCGCACACGATCACGCTGTCGACTCCGTCCGCCGCCAGCGTGGACGCCAGGCTGGTACCGAAGAAGGCGGAGGCGTACTGCTTGGTCACGATCACCTCGTTGTCAGCCGGTTCTACTCCGTCGACCCAATCACCCAACGGATTGCCTTCATCAAAGCTGGCCAGCGCCCCGACCTTTCGGTAGAACAGTCCGCCGTCGGCGCCACCTGGTTGGTACCGCACCCTGGTCCACACCACGGGAATCTGATTGGCTCTCGCCGTTTCGACCAACGACTGACAGGCATCGACGGCCGGCTGGCAGTCGGCGAAGAGCGGCGAGCCTAGCTCGGTGTAGGCCCGACATACATCGATCACCAACAACGCAGCCCGACGACCCGGACCGAGCGTCTGGTTGAACCCAGCCTGATCGTAGTCGGCGGTCAGGGCGGCACGGCCGTCATCGGATGAGCTCATAGGCGTCGATGGTAGTTGGCGTCCTAGAGTTGGACCATGGCCGATCTCCTCTCTCCCCCACCTTCACGCGGTCGCCTTCGACAAATGGTGTCGGCCGGCGACGGTCCGATTGTCATGCCCGGGTGCTTCGACGCTCTAGGCGCTCGCCTCATCGAACTGGCCGGATTTGATGCGGTGTACATGACCGGGTTCGGGACAGCGGCGTCGCTGCTGGGTCGGCCCGACGTCGGTCTACTGGGCGGAGCGGAAATGATCGACAACGCCCGTCGCATCGCCGCCGCGGTCGATGTCCCGGTGCTGGCCGATGCCGACACCGGCTACGGCAACGCCATCAACGTCATCCACTCCGTACGCCAATATGAGCAAGCCGGCGTGGCCGCCATTCACCTGGAAGATCAGATTCACCCCAAACGCTGCGGCCACATGGACGGCAAAGAGGTGGTTCCCGCTGACGAGTTCGCAGCCAAGATCCGAGCGGCAGTCGAAGCCAGAGTCAGCGACGACTTCCTCATCGTGGCCCGCACCGACGCCAAAGCCCCACACGGCATGGACGAAGCCCGCAAACGAGCCGACATGGCACTCGAAGCGGGAGCCGACGTCTTGTTCATCGAGGCGCTGCAAACGCCAGACGAAATCCAGACGGTGGCCGACGCCTACCGAGGCACCCCGCTGCTGTTCAACTGGGTGGAGGGCGGCAAAACCCCGCAGCTGAACTATTCGGAGCTGACCGAGTTGGGGTTCGCCATCGTGATCATGCCCATCACTACGCTGCTGGCCGCCACTGGAGCGATGACCGCTGTGCTGCAGCAGGTCAAAGCCGATGGCACACCGGCCGACATCGCCGACACCGTCGAGGTGTCGTTGCCCGAGTTCGGTGACTTCACCGAGATGGTCGGCCTGCCCGAGGTCTTGGACCTCCAGCATCGTTTCGCATAACGTTCCAAGAACATCTAAGAGGAGAATGCCGGTGGACGAACCTGAGGACGAGTTCTCTGAAGACGACTTCAGAGGCCCGCCCACGAGCGAAGAAGCGGAGGCCTGGCGATCAGCAGCCAAGGTCGGCAACACCGATGCCATGTACAACATGGGCATCCTTTGCTATCAGCAAGGCCAACTTGTCGGCACCGACTCGGCGGAGACATGGTGGATTCGAGCCGCCAAAGAAAACCACACCGAAGCGCAGATGAACCTCGGTCTGCTGCGCTACGAACAAGACCGCATGCTGGGTGACGATTCTGCGGAATCATGGTGGCGCACGGCGGCCGAAAGCGGCAGCACCGATGCTGCCTGCAATCTCGGCGCCATCCGCCAAGCGCAGGAACGCTTCCGGGGTGACGACTCCGCTGAGTACTGGTGGTCGAAAGCGGCCGCCGATGGAAACCCCGACGCCGCTTACAACCTTCAGATATTGAACGAAGAACACCCGGCCAACACCGCACCGGTGGAGTTGAAGTCTCGTAAACAGGAGCCGTAGCCAACGGCGGCCACAAGTACGAAAACAAACCTCGGCCCGTGCCAGCTCCATGGAGGGAAAGGGGGAACGGGGGCACGGACCGAGGTCGACCTCAAGTCAGTTTCTATGGACGGTCGCCTCAGGTGAGCCGGCCGTCGTTTGACTCTCGCTTATTGTCCCACAGAGATTGCGTCCAGCACGTTCAGCCTCCCGGCCCGGCGGGCAGGAAGAATGGCGGCTACCACACCGGCCACACCGGCGATACCGACCATCACAGCGAGACGAACGGCCGGGATGGTGACAGTGGTCAGGAACGTGTCAGGGATGGCTTTCACCGCTCCCCAACCGAACAACAATCCGGTGGCCACACCAAGCACGGCGCCGAACATGGCGATGGCGGCAGCCTCCCAGCGGATCATCCGCCTGGTTTGTGAACGGGTCATACCAACCGCTCGCAGCAGGCCGATCTCTCGAGTTCGCTCCACCACCGACAGGGCCAGGTTGAGGCCGATGCCGAGCAGGGCGATCACGATGGCAAGGGCCAACATCAACGAGATGATGTTGATCAGCGAGTCGATTTCGGCTTCAACTGACTCCCGGTATTCGGCTGAACTTTGCAGCACCAGCTGGGGGTAGGCGTCGACGATGACGGCCATAGCCGTCTCGGCTTCAGCCGCCGTGTAGCCGTCGGCTATTTCAGCGGTCACCCATTCGACACCGTCGATGTCGACCAGTGGCGCAGTGGCCGACCAGTCAAGCCATGCTCCTTCGACGATCGACTGGTCAGTAAAGGTTGCCACCAGTTCGAAAGCGACGGTCCGTCCGTCGGCGAACGTCATGTCGATGCGGTCACCAACGGAGACGCCACGCTCGGCAGCCCGCTCAGTGGGCAACATCATGGCTCGCGAGACCGACTCCAGGTCAGCGGGTTCGATCGAGCCTTCGTCGATGCCGAGATCCAGCAACTCATTGAGCGCTCCGAAGTCGCCAACATTGTAATAGTTGACCAGCTGCCCATCAGGGGAG
>CALJMD010000305.1 GCA_937981915.1 uncultured Acidimicrobiales bacterium | reverse complement strand
GACAGCCTCGATCGCGTGATTATCAACTGTTTCAGCAGCGAAGACGCTGACCACTACCATCGATTGTTGGCCTCACCGCCTGCGCGAAACGGAGTCCGCTAGTCGTGACCGAGGACCAAGAGCGAAGTGTCAAAACGATCGCTGGCTGGCTCGACTCCTCGAGCTCGCTGCTCATAACGTCGGGCGCTGGGCTTACCGCTGCTGCGGGGCTCAACTACGGCGACACCGAACTGTTCGCCCGGGAGTTTCCCGGGATGCTGCAGTACGGCGTGAGCGCCCAGTATCAGATGATCGGTCAAGTTGTGGACGACCCGACACTCATGTGGGGCTACTGGGCTTCCCACGTGAACCTGGTACGGCACCGACCGCTGAAAGCCAAGCCCTACGAGGACCTTAAGAAGCTGGCCGACTCCTTTGACGACGACGAGGTATTTGTCAGGACCTCAAACGTTGACGCCCTGTTCGAGCGCAACGGCTTCGCCGTCGAGCGCCTTCACACCCCCCAAGGCGACTACGCCCTCATGCAGTGCACGACACCGTGCACCCGCGAGGTGTGGCAGTGGAAGGATCAGCTCGACGGCATCGTGGCCAACACTGATCCTGCTACACAGAAAGTGACCGACCCTTCGCTTGTCCCCCGATGTCCCAACTGCGGCGAGACCGTGTTCATGAACGTTCGAGCCGACCGCAGCTTCATCGAGGACCATTGGGAACCTCAGTCCCAGGCGTTCGCTCAGTGGCTGACCGGACGTCGAGAGGCCAGCGGGCTGGTGTTGGAAATCGGGGCCGGGTTCAACACGCCGTCGGTCATTCGCTGGCCGTCGGAGTCGATCGTTCGCTCGCTGCCGGGGTGGCGTCTGGCCCGAGTCAACCTTGACGACGCCGACGTTCCCAACGATCTCGGTGATCGTGCTGTCGGCTTCCACGGCCCGGCAGACGAGTTGCTGTCCGTGTTGGCGTCACACGAGGCGTGAAGATTCCGGGCTAACCACGGCGAGTCGTCCAGTCCGACGCAGCGTTACGGAAGCTGAAAGTAGAGCTGCCGCACAGGCGACCGCCAGCGCAGGTGTGTAACTCCCCCAGGCGTCAAAGATGGCACCGGCGCCGACAGGGCCTACGAGGCCGGCGGCACCCCATGCAGTGAAGATTCGACCGTAAGCTCTGGGGTAGCCGGACTCACCGAAGGCGTCAACAACGGCGACCGGGTATACGGCTATCACCGCGCCATAGCCGAGGGCCACCGTGGCAACAGCCACGATTGCCCCAGCCGGCGTGGTGGCGATAATGAGACCGACCAGTCCAGCGGCTGACGCCAGCGGAAGGCCGACAAGCCACCAACGAGGACGTGTCCGGTCGACTGCCAGTGCCACAACCGCTCCCCCGATCGCGTTGGCGATGCCTGCCACGGTCACTGCCAGACTGCTCTGCGCCGACGAACCTCCGGCGTGGTCAATCAGGGCGGCAGCGTGTCCCAACGCCATCAGTCCGGCAATCACCGCCAGGCCATAGGCAAGCCAAAACCAAATGAGCTTTGCTCTGTCGATCGTCGACTCTCGATCAGCAGCGCCCGATTGGCCGGGGGCGGAACTCTTGGTCAGCAGTCCGGCGGCGACCAACCCGGCCGCCAGCACCGTCGCTCCCAGAGACATCAAAACTCCGGTCGCACCGACCCGAGTAAGCAGCGGCGAAAGAGCAAGGGACGCAACGGTCGCGCCCAGAGCATAAGCACTAGTCACGGCCCCCATCGCCAATCCTCTGCGTTCGGGATTGGTTTCCCCGGCCAGCTGTAGAGCGAAGGCGTATCCAAGCCCGTTGAACCCACCGAACAGTAGGCCGTAGCCGACGATCAGAACCGGTAGGGAACCTGCGAACGCCGCCAGCCACAGCCCGGTGGTGGCGCCAACGGATATGACGGCAACGAGAAGCGAAGGGCGGAGCCTCGGGAAAACCCGGTGCCCGCCGAGAACAGCAGCAGTCAATGCAACAAGGGCAACGGAGTACACCGAACTCACCGCGGCTCGGCCTACACCGAGCGCAACTTCTACGTGATCGATGAAAAGGCTGTAGGCGTGGATCGAGCCAAGGGCGCCGCTCAACAGGCTGCAGGCCACCAGGGCCCGGCCTGGCGAAGCGGACACTGGGGCCTTTAGCCGCTGAGGTAACTGTCGGCTATGGGCGTTGACCGAACTCCGGTCGCTCTGTGCGGGTTCGCTTCAACTCCCAGAATCCGGGCACTGTTGCGCAGGCGATGAAGCCGTCCCAAAGTTGAAGGGACAGATCTGTCGGGGGCACGCGGGTGATGACGGGACCGAAGAGGGCAACCCGTTCTCCATCCGCGTTGTCAAGGGCAATGATGGGCGTGCCGATGTCGTCACCGGCCAGATCGAGGCCGACTTTCATCCGCTTGTCGATCTCGACGTCCCATGATTCGTCGTCGAACGCATCAGCAAAGCGAGTGTCCAACCCGGCCGAGGTGAGAGCGTCGGCAACCGCGAAGTCTCGATCCTGGTCGTGGTGGATTCTCCGTCCGTACTCCCAGTAGAGATCGAAGACCCGGTCGTTGCCTTCGGTTGCTCGAACCGCTTCCATCACCCGTAGTAGTCGGTGGGTTTTGACGACGGGTTCGTAGTATTCGCTGTCGGGTTCCGGGTCGTTCTTTTTCAGCAGCGAAATGGGCTGCCACGTGATGTTCAGGTCACGGGCCGGTGCAATCTCGTCGACAACCCAACGGGCTGTCACCCAACACCATGGTCAAATGGGGTCAACCCAGAATTCGATATCCATGCGTCCACCCTAGACTGCGCCAGCGATTTGCTACCAGCCTCGCTGGCTTAGCCGACGACGTGATCTTGCGCTCTGTCCTGACCGGTCGAATCGTTAACAGTTACCGGGTGCTCCAAGTCTTGGTCGCGACGGACAGGCAAACAGATTGGCCCTCGGGTCATGAACGAGTTCTTCCAGCTAGTGGAGGCCTCGTCGATGGTGTACTGGCCGAACTTGTTTAGTACGGCTCGCACCGCGGCGCGTAGCTCCATGCGAGCCAGCGCCGCGCCAACGCAGTAGTGGATTCCGTGTCCGAACGACAGTGACGGCCCCTCGTCTCGGTCCAGTCGGAGCGTGTTTGGCTCAGTGAACACTCGCGGGTCTCGGTTGACCGCGCCGAGCATGATGGTGATGCCGTCGCCTGCCTTGATGGTGACGTCACCGACGTTGGTGTCAACTGACATCGAGCGGAGGTCGGTGTGTACGGCGGTGTCCCATCGAATTAGCTCCTCGACAGCGGTGTCCCACAGCGACGGTTCATCGATCAGGCGGCGGCGTTGCTCGGGATGGCGAGCCAGGGCGACCAGGGAGTTCCCGATCAAACCTGTTGTCGTCTCGTGCCCGGCGAACAGCAGGAACGCCACCATTGACACCAATTCGGTTTCGGTTAGTCGGTCACCGTCCTCTTCGACCTGAGCCAGGGCAGTGATCAGATCCTCGGTGGGGTTACGGCGACGGTCGGCCGCCAGTTCGAGGAAGTACCCCTCGAACTCGCCGATGGCGGAGTCGACTGCGGCGGGATCGAAGCCAACGAAAGGGTTAAGCAACTTTGCGATCTCGTCAGACATCTCTTGCATCCATGCCCATCGTTCGCGAGGAACTCCGATCAGCTCCGAGATGACTTGCACCGGCAGGGGTCGGGCAAGGGCTGCGAACAGATCGGGTTCGGGCTCGCCTTCCGCGTTGTCCAACAACTCGGCCACCAGTGCCGTGACGGCTGGTTCCATCCGGGCCACTTGCCGAGGGGTGAAAGCTCGCCCGACGAGACTTCGAAGTCGGGTGTGGTCGGGCGGGTCGACGAAAAGAAGGAACAGTCGAAGGATCTCTTTCGACCTGTCGCTCAGTGAGCGGTACGGCGAAACGGTCAATTGAAGGTCGAGTTGGCTGGAGACGCGAGCGTTAGGTGAAGCCAGGATTGTCCGGGCTTCGTCGTAGCCGGTAACGAACCACGAGTTGTACAACCGACGCCAGGCGACAGGCCCGTCCGCTCGCATTTTTTCGTACCCGGGGTATGGCCAGCTGTAGCGTTCTTCGCCCAACTGGTTGCCCCATCGGTCCCATCTGAACAGCGCATCGGCGAGACGTGGCTTGCTCACAACCTGGCGGATGATTGGGAAGACAATTGTTTCCAGTTGCATGGATCAACCCTCCTCAGTGTTAGTCCACCGAACGCCGTTCCTTGCTTGTGAATCATTTCACGATCTAGTCGTGAGCTCAAGGTGGTCGACAGGTTACGTTCGTCACACCCGCTCGGAGGCGGGCCGGTTCAGGTGACTGTCCTCTGAAACTTCGACATAAGCCACGGGCCAGCCTGCACCGGCTCGTAGATCGGCGACTCGCCCGGTTCCAGGCAACTAGGCAGGCACTCGATTTGAGCGTCCCAATTAGCCATATGGAAGAACGCCATCGACATTCGTGCTCGATCAACCTCAACAGGGGCCACTCGATGAACCGTCGAACGCCAGCGATCGTTAGTCCATTGAGCGATCGAGTCACCGAGGTTGACCACAAACGTCCCGGGCTCGTCGACAACGGATACCCACGAGCCGTCTTGTCGGCGCACCTCCAACCCGGGCACACCATCGGTTCGCAAAATGGTGAGCGTGCCATAGTCCGAGTGCGCGCCCGCCCGCAGTGCACCAGGCGGCACGGGACCGTCCACGGCCGGGTAGTGATTGACTCGCATTGCGCTGCTGTGGCGGTCAATCAGCGGCTCAAAGAAATTGGGTGGTAGCTCCATGGCCAGAGCCATCATCGACAACAAGTCTGCGGCCACGTCCGAGAACGCCCGAAAGACCGCGGTCCAGGACTCTCTCATGGAAGCCGGTTCGTCAGGCCACAGAGACGGCGATCGCAGCCACGCTTCGCCTGACTCACTCGGGTCTGAGTCGGTCAAGTCGATGACCGTTCCAAGACAGTCAGGGCCAACCGAGAACGACTCTTTCAGATCCGGCACGGCGTCGCCCTCGGGGCCGTCAGCCGCCGATGCTGCCAGCGCTTCGAAGGCGAACGGCGAGTACCCGTACGGGTAGCCAACTTCGGGAAACCCCACCTCGGCTTTCACCTCTGGGACCAACGCGAAGAACCGGGCTGCGTCCGCCCACGCCCGCTCACGGACCGCCTCGTCGACAACGTGATAGGGAATGCGGAAGAAACCCATGGTCCGGCACACCCGATCAAGTGCGTCGAGCTGGCTATCGACGTCGCCGGTGGGGTCGATGATCTCTAACCTCGCCGCCATACCCATCGCCTCCTACTGATCAGCGGCGTTGCCGAAGTTTCGAACGTAAGCTTCTTGGACGTCGGTTTCGATTGCGCCAGGGCAGTAGACAGAGCGAACCCAGTCGACAGGGTCCTCCTGCAAACCAGCCAACGCACCAAGGCACGCCAACGCTGTCCCGGTTCGGCCGTGACCACCCAGGCAGCCGACTTCGACCGTGGCTCCTGAACGAGCGCGACGCAGCAGATTGTTGAGAGCGCCGTTGAAGGCGTCGTTGTCGGAGGGAAGGCCGAAATCGGGCCAGTCAAGGTGGGCGTGAGGCCACGGCGGCTTCCATTTGGGGTCCAGATAGAGCCCGAAGTCCGGCAGCCATTCTCGTCGATAGTCTTCAGCCGGGAACGTCGCCCCCCAGATGGTCGAGCCGTCTGGCAACTCAACGGCGTCGAGGTGCCGGTGATGCGCTGCGCCAGTGGCGCCCTGCTCGGACTCTTCTTGCGGATCATTCATGATCTTCGCCCCTCCGGCCCCCAACGATAACGGCCAACGCCCTCGAGCGGCGTGCTCGATCACTGTTGCGAGCGGCGCAGCCAGGTGAGACCTGCCATGCTTGTGACGTGGACGTACGAGAGTTCCAGGCTGGCCAAGGAGACCAATTCGCGTCACTCCTCGGTGCGGTGGTGCCCGACTCGCTTGCGGCCGTGGCCGATCCGATTGCAGAGTCGGACTTGTACTTGCAGGACCCAGC
>CALJMD010000304.1 GCA_937981915.1 uncultured Acidimicrobiales bacterium | reverse complement strand
CCGGGCGACGTCTTTGTCTTTCGGGGCGACGCCGTCCTCCAGTTCGACGCAGACAATGTCGGTGCCAGTGGCCAGTGCCTTAGGGAACATGTCGGGGTTGAGGCCGGGAGCGAAGATGAACGTGCGTCGCGGGCGGATCTGTGAATTGTCGCTGTTGGGCATCAGAGGGTTCGGCTTTCGGCTTCGAGTTTGCGGTGAAGGACTTGGCGGACTCGCAGGCCAGCTCCATCAGCGGCCAGACCGACCTCTGTCGATTGGTCCTGGCGGGGATCCTGCGACAGCTGAGCCTGCATCCGTTCCAGCAGGTGCTTGTCTTCGTCGAACGCTTCAGTCACGTTGCGCCGAGAGGTTTCGATGGCGTCGGCCGGAACGTCGGCGATGTCGAACGCGGCACCCCAGTAGTAGTGGGTGCGTCCTCGCAGTCCGGGGGTGACAATGTGGCAACCTCGCATGAGGAACTCGGATCGGGCGCCTGGATCTGGGTCGGGGTCGGTGACGTTCCAGTCGGAGAACGAGACTGCCAGCGACGGCATGGTTCCAATCTGGCTGCGGGCTACCGGCTGGTCTTCGTCGAAACCCATGGCATGACAAAACAGCGGGCTGAGCGGGGCAGGGTCAAAGTCTTGGCGGTAGGTGATGACGTCGCCATCGATCGCCACCTTGGGAATGGTGTCCCAGTCGTTCTGGCGGAATGTCTTGGCGTGAAGGTGTGGGATGTGGGTCAGGTCGAGGACGTTTTCGCGGATCAGTACCCAGTTGCAGGCAACGTCGTAGTAGCCGAGCACCACCGACCAGTCGGGGTTGGCCGTGTAGCCGAGGTCGACCGGTGGCTCGTTGTTGTCGATTTCGTCGGGGTCGCCCATCCAGATCCACACGAACGCACCACTTTCCCGCAAGGGGTAGCCGGTGATGTGAGCGTCGGGTGGAACCTTGGTTTGCGTGGGCACCAACGCGCAGCGTCCGTCGGGACCGAACCGCATGCCGTGATACGGGCAGACGATCTGATCGCCGTCGACCCGGCCTTCGGACAGCGGAGCCCAACGGTGGGGGCAGCGGTCGTCGAGAGCCACCGGCTTGCCGTCTTCGGTGCGGTAAAGCACCACCGGCATTTCAAGGATCCACCGGGCCATTGGGGTGGTGGTGATCTCGTCGGCTCGCGCCGCCACCCACCACATGTTGCGAGGGTAGTTGTCGCCTAGGAAACCGTTGGCGATTCGTTGGCTCACGGTGTCACTCCGTTCGGTGAGGGTTCCAGTGCCCGGGTGAAGGTTTCGACTTCTTCCGGTGCCATGCGGTAGGTGTGTTCGTCGTCGGGAAAGACGCCGGCGGCGACATCGGCCACGAAGGCGGCCATGGCCTGGGTGGCCACCTCGTTGATGTTGCCGTAGCGCTTGGCGAACTTCGGTTTGAAGCTGTCGAAAGCTCCAATCAGGTCGTAGCCGTTGAGCAGCTGGCACGTGCCCGCCGATCCGGCACCGATGGAGAAGGTGAAGATGGAGACCGCTTCGTCAACCGCCTTACCCACCTCGTACGGGACAGCTTCGATTTCCATGCCGATAGCCCCGGCCTCTTCGATGGCTCGTGCATGGTCGACGATAGCAAGCGCGTCAGCGGCGGTGCGTCCCTGGGTTTTGAATCCGCCCATGCGGTGCACCTGGTGCGGGATGAGCCCGACGTGACCCATGATGGGGACGCCGGCGTCGGCCACCGCTTTCAAAATGTTGAACTTTTCCCGACCGCCCTGCAGTTTGATGGCATCGGTGCCGGACTCTTTCATGATGCGCAGGGCGTTGACAACAGCGATCTCTTCGGTGGCGTAGGAGCCATATGGCATGGCGGTGATGCAGAAGGTGTCTGGGGCTCCTCGACGTACAGCCCGGGTGTGGGCGATCATCTGGTCGACGGAGATTTCCAGCGTGTTCTCGTGGCCGTACATGGTCATGCCCAGACTGTCGCCAACCCCCACGAGGTCGATCCCCGCCCGCTGGGCCCAAGTGGCGGTCATGAAATCGGCGATGGCCACCATGGACAGGCGTTCACCGGCCGCCTTCTTGCGGGCCAGGTCGGGGACGGTGAGTTTCGGTTTGTGTTCGGCAACGGTGTCGACCATCAGCCGTCCTCTCGTTGGAAGGGGATGTCGGTCAGTCGGGCGCCGACAACTTGATCGCCCTTGTGCACTTCGACCCGGTCACCGACCTGGCACCATGCGGAGATCAGTCCGAAGCCGATGTTACGTTCCAGTTTGTAGCTCCAGGTTCCGTTTGTCATGGAGCCTACGCTGACCCCGTCTGCGGTGATGTCGTGCCATCGGTCGTGGCCGGGTTGCGGGTGGTCTCCGTCGAGCACCACACCGAGTTGGTGACGAGTCGGTCCTTGTGCCGCCACCTGTCGTAAGGCCTCGATGCCAATGACGTCGTCGGGCACGTTCAGGTCGACGAATCGGCCGAGGCGAACTTCGAACGGGTTGGTGTTCTGGTCGGTGTCGCCACCCCACGACAGCAATCCGTTTTCGATCCGTTCGCTCGGAGTCGGGTAGCCGGGTCCGATCCCCCACGGCTGGCCTGCCTCTTTCACGATGTTCCACAGGTCAACGCCTCGAGCGCCATCCATAAGGTACAGCTCGAATCCACCCTGTTTGGACCAGCCGGAGCGAGCCACCTTGAGCGGGATGCCGTCTACTTCGGCGTCACGGAACCAGAAGAATCGCAGGTCTCGAATGTCGTCCCCGAAAATCTTGGCGACCACGTCTTCGGCGCTCGGCCCTTGAACGGCGAGGGGGCTGACGTCTGGTTCGGTGACCTCTACCTTCAAGCCTCGTTCAGCGGCCACGCATCGGGCCCACATTCCAACGTCGGAGTCGGCAATGGATAACCAGAAGCGATCGTCGTCCAACTTCAAGATGATGGGGTCGTTGATGATGGTCCCCCGGTGGTCACACAGAGCCACATATTTGCCCTGCCCTTGTTTGGCCGTCGACAGATCTCTCGGACAGAGAATTTGGGCGAGCTCGGCTGCATCGGGGCCGTGCAATTGGATTTGCCGTTCGCCACCAACATCCCACATGGATACGCCTTCGGTAAGGCGCCGGTACTCGGCTTCCGGGTCGCCGTACCCCATGGGAATAAGCATCTGGTTGTACGGAGTGAACGCGGTGACGCCTTCGGCCAGCGTCGCCTCGTAGTAGGGCGACGGTCGGAGCCGGGTGTGCGGCGTGATCTCAGCCATGTCGAATAATGCACTCCTTAGCCAAACGGCGCAAGCCGGGAACTGGACCAACTCCGCCGGGAAATGTCACTACAAACGGTGGGTCTATCTGCTTGATCAAACTTGCCCATAGAACCGGCGCGACCCTGGAACAGCCTCATACGTCTGATACATGTGGACTCTATGGCGGCGTCCCGCGTTGAGCGGAATAAAGACGATCTAGACGAACGTGATGGATGCGCGGCGGTTGCTGTAGCACTCCTCGGCCTTGGCATTCTTTTGGCCATCGCCTACTGGTGGGCGGTCAGCCAACCCGATCCGCCGCCACCCACTACTACAACGACAACGACGACG
>CALJMD010000303.1 GCA_937981915.1 uncultured Acidimicrobiales bacterium | reverse complement strand
GGCACTTCAGTGGCACTCGGTACAGGTCGCCCAGCCGCCGGAGGGCGCTGTGGTGTTGGCCGCTTCGCCAGCGTGTCACGTTCAAGCCATGAGGATCGGTCGGTACGCCTGGTCCATGCAATACCACGTTGAAGTCGAGCCTGACACGGTGCGCACGTGGGGTGAGGTGCCTGAATACAAAGCAGCGCTTGAAGCCACCATCGGGCCCGATGCGCTACCCCGCCTGGTCGAAGACGCCGACCGGCAGTTGGACGTGTTCGTCGCCAACTCCAAGCAGCTCTACACCAACTTTGTCGACGCCGTTGATCGACACCGTGGCACCGTGGCCCGCAACGACCTTGGCCAACCGGTCGGTGTTCCAGTGACCGACGCAGACGTTCGACCACCGGAAGAAACGACGATGGCAGGCCAGTTCTGCGACGTGGTGCGGCTTGACCCGGCGGCACACGGTCAGGCGCTCTTTCGGGCCTATCGCGCTGCCGACGACGATGCCGACTGGACGTACCTGCCCTATGGTCCGTTCGAAACAGAAGCCGACTTCATGGAATGGCTTGATCGAGCGGCCCCATCGGACGACCCGATGTTTTTCGCTGTCGTCGAACGAGCCAGCGGACAGGCCTCCGGGCTGGCCAGCTACTTGAGAGTCAACCCATCGTCTCGTTCGATCGAAGTCGGTCACATCCACTTGGCTCGAGCGTTGCAGCAAACCCCGGCCGCCACCGAAGCCATGTACCTGCTAATGCGACGGGCGTTCCAGCAGGGCTATCGCCGCTGCGAGTGGAAGTGCGACAGCCTCAACGCTCCGTCACGGGCGGCGGCGAAACGGTTGGGGTTCATCTACGAGGGCACGTTCGCTCGGGCCACCCACTACAAGGGCCGTAATCGAGACACCGCCTGGTTCGCCATCACCGAAGATCGCTGGCCGGATTTGGCGCCTGAGTTTCAGCGTTGGCTTGCGCCGGAGAACTTCGATGACGCAGGCCGACAGCTCAGCCGTCTGAACAACCGCGGGAGCCAGCAGGACTAGCCGGTAGCACCCGATTTGCCGAGCTCAGCGAACCGCCAACCGTCGGCCGTTGGCTCAACTACATGGCAGTTGCGGGCTACCCGCCACAACGCCAGCGGGACCGGTGTGGGGTCAAAGCGATACAGGTCAGGGAACGCATCGGCGATCGCCCGGGTGGCTTCGGCCGCTCGATAGTGGGGGATCTTGGCGTCAAGATGATGAGCGACGTGGGTGGAACCAATGTTGTGATGCAAGAAGTTGATCACCCGGCCATAAGGCCGATCGACCGAGCAGAATGCGCCCCGCACGAACGACCACTCCTCATCGGCGTAGTGGGGGATGTCCTCGTCGGTGTGCTGCAGCCAGGTGTACGCCACCAGCCACATGTTGCCAACTAGGTACGGTCCGACGTATAGGGCCAGCACCGGCCACAGCGAACCAACCGCAATGCTCCAGGCGGCGAGAAGGGCCAGGGTGACAAGCACGCCGACCGCCGACAACTTGACCTTTTGAGCCCAACGGTTCGGGAACAGGGCGTCGGAGAACGGCCGTGCCGGCCAGAAATGGTTGGTGACGCCACGCTCCGGGCCACCGGTTACCCCCATCACGAGGTACAGCGGCCAGCCAGCGATCAGTCGTCCGGTGGCGGTCAAGACTCCATGGGTTCTCGGGCCGAATCGACGGTGAGTGGCCACCATCCGCTCGCCCTTCTCGGTGTCGAGACGGGCCGGGACGTGGGTTTCGCCTTCGGTCAGGTGATTCGTTTTGGCGTGATGGATGGCGTGGCTTCGCTGCCAGCTGAAGTAGGGCACGAGCAGCGCGCTGTGCAATACGAATCCCACGGCGTCTTGTAGCCGAGTCCCGTTGGAGAACGCCCGGTGGCCGCACTCGTGGGCGATGACCCACACGCCGTTGGAGAATGTGCCGACGACCACGGCGTAGAGAATCCACATCGGGGCCCATGACCAGTGCAAGGGTATGAACAGCCAGGCCAACACCCCGGACCCGAACGTGAGGATCAACGACGTCACTGCGTATGGGGCCGCCCGCCAAAAGTTCCGTTCCATGCAGTGGGCCGGTATCGCCGCCTTCACCTCGGCAGTCGTTGGCACCGGCGGAGTAGCCGGAGTCGCCTCGACCTGCAGTGGCTCAACCTGCCCTGAAACGTTCTGCCCTGAAACGTTCTGCACTGAAACGTTCTGCACTGAAACATTGTCCGCAGGCCGAACAGCGGCCGCGGCGCGTACACCTGATTGTGGCATCGACACCCTTTACGTGATCGTGGGGAACGAGCGCCCACGTCAACCGGGCGATGCTCCTAAGGTTACGGTCGGCAGGTCTCGACGCCTGTCCAGCGATGGCATCAACAGATCAATAAGTTTGTTGTCTCCAGCCGTCATCTGGACGCCATGCGTCTTTGACGACGGTCATTACCTCTAGGCCAATGGGCCCAGTTGACGGCCCCTTTTCGCCTATCAGGGATGGTCCGAGAGGCGCGGCGAGCGTCGCCTGTCCGTGTTGTACAGTCTCGCTTGGAGTACAACACGTAGCTGAGGTGGCGCATATGGTGGACCCCGTCAACGACGGCGGCAGCGGCGACGGCCCATTGGGGGAACGACCCCCAATGGTCGTCGGATACGATCCGTCGCGAGATGAATCAAGTTCGTTCTTTGATCGTTTGCCCACGGTCAGAGGTACGGCGTTGGCGCAACGTCTACTGCGAACGCCGATTCACCGCGAAGTGTCGGTACTCGTCGGGGCGGGAGCCATCCTGCTTATCGGATTGGCCCTGTTTCTTAGCCAGCGTTCCGCTGCTCCCGGCGACGAGCTAGGGCAGCTGTCATCGGAAGCTGAAGCTAACGAAGAAGGGCGTTCCAACGGATTGTTCGGAGGCCTTTTCGGAGGCGACGACGAACAAGATGACGAGGACTCAGAAGAGGGGGACCGTGACACCGAGGACCGCAACTCCGCAGACCGTGACGCTGAGGATGGCGAGACGGACGACCGTGACACCGAGGACCGTGACACCGAGCAAGAGGAACAGCAATCGGACACCGAGGAGAACGCGGCGACCACGATCTCAGACGCCGACGATTCAGGCGACACCCAAGATGACAGCGAATCGAACTCCGGTGGAACATCAACACCCAGCGGAACAAGCTCGACGTCCGCCCCGACCGATGACCAGACCACTGTTACGAACCCATCGACAACGGAACAGACAACTGCGGTAACAAACCCATCTACCTCACTTACGCGGCCGGCGGTCGCGTCGAGCACTGCCTCAACCAGCCGACCGACGGCGCCACCGACGATCGCACCGACAGCTCCGTCAACCATCGGGACAACCCAGCCACCGTCCACGCTGCCGCCGCCACCGGCAAACGCCGGCACGCCGTACCGCAGCCACCAACTGCCAGGAAGAATCCAAGCCGAGTTCTACGACAAGGGTGGGCAGGGCGAAGGCTACAACGACATGGATCCGGAGAACGACGGTGAGGCGCTTCGTCTCAGCCAAGGCGTGGACCTGTACGAGACCAACGGGGGCGACATCTACGTGCGGCGAACCAGGACCGGTGAGTGGTTGCAGTACACGATCACCGTCCCGGAGAGCGGCCAGTACTTCGCCGAGGTGTCCGTATCGTCCGCCAACGCCGACCCGGGCGCCATCGTCATGCTGATCGACGGCGACCGGTTTGCCCGCTTTGATGTGCAGCCCACTGGCAGTAGCGGGAACTGGGTGCGGTTGACCTCAAACGTTGAACCGCTGACGGCCGGGGTCCACGTCGTCCGGCTCAACATCATCGACGGAGGCAATTTCGGTCTGGACTGGTTCTCGCTTCAGGCTGCCGGGTAGCGGCGCCGTCGCCAGCCACCGGCCTTGGAGCGGACAGCTAGGGTGAACGGCCATGGGATCGAATCCTGGCACACCCGGCCCGATCCGTCGCCTGGCCGAAGAGCTAAGCGAACTGAACGCTGATATCGCTACATCGGTCAGCGAACCCGTCGCCGTGATCGAGGAGCTGCACTACGCACTGCGTCCGCCGGTGCACGAGCGTCGGGTCCCGAGCTACGGGTCGATTGTCGACCCGGTGACGCCATCAGATGAATGGGCTGGAGCGGTCGGGTTCGAAGTGGCGAGTCGCTCGGTCGTCGACTTGGAAGACTCAACCGCCCGGCGATTGGCCGACGGCATTGTCAGCTGGACGGTCCGGAGCCCGACTGAAATCGACAACCTGGTGGTGTTCAACCGTAGTGTCGGGTCCGAGCGCGACATGACAATTTTGTCCGAGTCAACCCAAGGCGTCATCGTCCAGCGACACCCCAGCGGTGTCGTGCGCGCTGTCGGTCCGTTCGGTGTGTTGCGTCACGACGGAATCAACTGGACGTTGCAACCGCCGGTCGAGCAGTGGCTTGACCGCGAGCGATGTCTGACCGAGTCAATGGCCGAAGCGACCTTCGACCGTCTGCTGCGCTTCGCCGTTCACGACCTGGCGTCCCGAGGGATCGGGGCCACTTTGGTAGTGGCTCAAGACGGTGAACTGCAACCCGGAGTCGAGCAGCGTTTCGGACGCCCACCGGAGTTTGCCATTGACCAGCCGTCCGACCTTGCGCCCCTCTATCACGTCCTCAGCCAGATGGATGGTGCAGCCGTCTTCGACCACGACGGGCGGCTGCAACACCTCGGCGTGCGTCTGGTTCCATCGGTGGAGGCCGAAGCAGAAGTCAACGCCTATCGCGGAACCCGTCATACCTCCGCCCTGCGGTACTCGTTCGACGATCCGGCCGCAGTGATAGTTGTGGTCAGCGAAGACGGCCCGATCTCGGTGGTGCAGGGCGGTCAGATAGTCGGTGCCAGCACCCGACTTCTACCGGACGACAGGCAGGAAAACGAGATGTCGGGCTAGCACTTTCGGCCGACCAGCATGGAACGCAATCAGCCTCTTGCCTGATTGTCCGACTAGTCGGGATGGGGCACGATGGAAGTCCACAAGCCCGCAACCGCACGAGGTGAACGATGTCATCGAAGAAGCCTTTTCTGCCTCCCCGTTGGGTGATCCGGCTGGCATGGCGCATACACCGGGGTTTGTACCGGCGCAGCGGTGGCCGGTTCGGACTGCGTAGACCGAGCGACAAGACCTACGGCCTAATGTGGGTGACCACTGTCGGGCGGCGGAGTGGTCAGAATCGCCCCGTGATGCTGGGCTACTTCGACGACGGGCCGAACCTGGTGACAATGGCCATGAACGGATGGGGTGCGGATGAGCCGGCCTGGTGGTTGAACCTTCAAGCCGCCCCCGACGTCACCGCTGCACTGGTTGGCGAAACTCGACTGGTAACTGGTCGGGTCGCCGAAAGTGACGAGCATGAACGGCTGTGGGCCCGGTGGCAGGAGATCGATCGGGGTCTCGACGACTACGCCGCACTGCGGCCCAGGCCAACCGCCGTTGTCGTTTTCGAGCCGCAAGCGACGTGACCACGTGGGTCAGGTGTTGGCTCGCAATCGCAGTACTGGCTCCAAGGCACTGACGTAGTCGACGACCCTGGTGCCAACCTCGAAGGCGATGTCCGGGTCCTCAACATCGGCATCGAGCCAAGCTTCAGAGACCCTTCGCCAGTTGTCGGCACCGTAGAACACGCCGGTATCGGCCTCCGGGCCGAGGTCTGGTCGCCACTTGTTCTCGTGTTGATCGAGGTGGTCGAGGACAGCCTGGTTGGTGTCAGAGTCTCGATGTTCGCTGTGGAAGCCGATCTCAAGGGCGTGACCTTCGGTTCCATCAACGTGGCGTCGAGCCAGAACCTGAGCTTCGTAGTGCTCACGTCCGGCTTTGTCCCCACCGAACCACACCTTGACACCTCGACGGTGGGACTTGGTTCTGACCTCACCCAACTCGTCCGGCGTCATGGCGTGAACCAGGTCGGCGACCTGGTCGAACAGCGAAAACTCCACCTGTCCGAGCCTAGACCCACTGCGGCAAGCGAGCCGACCGACACGGGGTAGATTCGGCGTCCCTTTGTTACATCGGCAGTGCAACCCGCAGTTGTCGTTTTCTGGCCAACGTTCGACAGCAGTGAACTAACTCAGAAGAAAAGGCAAGTATCCACCACTTTCGCCACCATGACGGTATCGTGTCGATTTGGTGACGGACCTGCATGTGAGGGATCAAGGTCCCCTCGGTGACTCCCAGCGTTTGGAGAGTCTGGCCGACGAGTTCTTCGCGG
>CALJMD010000302.1 GCA_937981915.1 uncultured Acidimicrobiales bacterium | reverse complement strand
TCGGCCGTCGACCCCGCCTCGGCCCGCCAGCGCATGAAGCGGGCAACCGTGATCGGCTCGTCGTAGGCGGCGATCGCTGTGTGAGCGAATCGAGCCACCACGTGAATGCGTTGCTCAAGGTCGGCCAGGGTGCGGGCGTCTTCGTTGTCCGCATCGATGTTGTCAGCTAGCACGGCGGCTGCTTCGGTTGCCCGCAGGACAGCGCCGAGCAGCCACGGCCAGGCCAGGTCGCCGCCGTGGGCGCTTGCTTTTCCAGGGAGTGTTCGCTCGGGGAACTCGACTCGATCGGTCAACACCTGGTAGGCCACCTGAGCAGAGACGACGGCTTCGCTCATGCTTCGGCTGATGGTGTCGGTTCCGGCTTGGAGATCGCCGGCAGCGAACTGATCACGGGCGAGGAGTTCGAGCCGGTACGAGCTGGCGACCAGACGTTGCTGTTCCGCCTCGGTGTGTTCAACCAGGGGAATCTGGTGGTCGGGGATCGCCCATCGGCGTCGCAGGTGATGAAAGTAACGGTTAACGCTGCTGGCCAAGGCGTGGTATCCGCCAACGGCCGCCGCTTCTGAGGCGTTGACCACGACGGTGAAGGTGCGGTCGGTGATACCAACGCGGTCCAGGAAGTGACCTAGCCACTCCAGAGCCAAAAACGGATCACCCATGGCGACGGCCATGTAGGAAACTGACACCGCCACTCGCTCAACCTGGTAGGGGGTGAAGATGTCAAGACGGGTTCGAAGTATCCGCTGCAGGAGGCCAACTCGGCCGCTGACATCGTGGCCGTTGGAGGCTCGATCCTGAAGGGCGGCGGCCGCTTTCACCAGCCCAGTGGTGGTCAACTCTTCGTTGTGGAGCAGGGCAACAAGATCTGGGTGAATGACGACTTCGGGGGCAACGGCACTGTTCGGTTCTGACGTTGATGCAGCTTGGTCGGTGGCCGCGATTGAGACCGACGTGGGAACAGCCGGTTGCCGCGGCTTGTACCGGTCTGTTGATGCGCGCCTTACTTCGTCGTAGAGGGCAACTTCCATGAGAGCTGAGGCTCTGGCCAGTGCGTTGGCGTTTGGCCGGGATGTGATCGAGCCGATCAGTTCGGGGTCACCGTAGCCGCTGTCGGCGTACCACTTCTCTAACGCTGCGAGGGTTGGTCCGGCGTAGGCCCCGTCGCAGCCGACTCTGGCCCGCACGTAGGCGCGGTCGACCGTTCTGGCCTTGGCTTCGGCCAGCCGTGAGTGATTGAGGAACCAGTCTTGTTGCACCGGGTTGATGGCCGGTCGAACCGGTGTCGGGCCGACCTCTCGTCGACTGATGTGCGGTGCGGTAGCTTCCACTGCGGCGCGGCAGGCCGCCCGAACTTTCGTCTCCTCCCGTCCGGCGGCGATATCAGGCGAGCGGGTCGACGAGAACGGCAGTGGTAGCGCGCTCAAGCCGTAGTAGAGGTCGACAAGCGAGCGGTTGTCGGGCGACAACCCCGACCGGTCGACGATGGCGACCAAGTCACGGCGAACCTCGCCCAGCGGGATCGGTTGGTGGGGAGCCCCGGCGCCGAGACACTGTTCGAAGAAGTAGCCACCGACCGCCAACGGAAGCGTTCTCTTGGGAGTGAGGCTTCCCATGAGGGCGCCTCGCCAGTAGTCAAAAAGGGCGCGAGCGTCGTCGGCGTTCACGGTTGTTGCGGCGTAGGCGAGTTTCGCCATTACGCCAGTATGGCGGAATCAGTGCGGTCGAGGGGAACTGAAGGGACCGGCTTCCCGGATTTCGCGCAGATATCTACCGTGATTCGTACAACCTGTGGACAATAGTGGTGACCATCTAACGCATCGATGAACGCCAACCAGGCATTGCGTTGGCTGCGGGGAACGCAACCTGAAGGAGGGAAGCGGTTCCTTCAGCCGACGACGTACGCCTTCTACTGTGTTCAAATACGGCGGAACCTGAAGGCTCGGGTTGGCAAACGATGGTCACCAGGCGACGGGGCGGATCGGACTTCTAGGTATCCGATCGGTCCCGCCGCCGAATCATCTGGTGTAACCGTCAGGTTCGACTAGTCGCCTAGTTCGGTTTTGATGGCGTCGATGGTCTCGGTTTCCGCTTCGGTGACCTGCTCGCCGCCGATACCGAGGAAGCCACCTTCTTTGGCTGCCTTGGCTACCGAGTCGGCTACGCCCATGACCCACTCCTTGTACTGTGCCGCTTCGGCGCTGTCGACCTTGGAGGACAACAGTTCTCGGGCGGCACCCGCTTGGGTGAGCACATAGTCTTTCATGTCGTCAGCCGATTCGATTCCGGCCGCCTTCATCTTCTCGACCTGAGCGGCCTGCATGGCTTTGGCCTTTTCCAGTGCTGCGCCAGCATCGTCCATGTTGGGCAGGATCGACTGGATCAGTTCGTTGTCGGGGAATGTGTTGCGTCCGGCTGCCGCCGCTTTGGCGTTGGCCATCATCTCTTTCACGGTGCCGATGGCGCCGTTGCGAGACGAGAACGCTACGGCCGAGCCGATCAAGCTGGGCAAGGTGGTGAGCGTTAGTTTCTCATCGTCAGTGAGGTTGGTTGGACCGTCGCCGGGGACGCCGGAATCGGTTGAGGTGGTGTCTTCCATTGTTTCTCCTTCATCGTGTTTCCACGTCAGCGGCTGCCCGCTGGTTTGTCGCCTCTGCTTCGGGGCAAGGGAGATCTCCCGCCGTCGAAGGCCGACCCGTCCGCTGTTTTAGCTGACGGTTCGACGCTTCTATTCTAGTGAGACGCTCCGACCGTTGCCGTGGTGACTGTTGGAGTGGTCCAGCGGTTAGACGCAGTTCGCCCGTTGGCCCGAGAAGCCGTTGCCCCAGGCCACGATGGAATAGGCGAGGCCAGGGGTCTCGTCGACGCTTAGCGTTTGTCTCGTCCACCGCTTCGGCTGGTCGTCTTCCAGCACGTCATAGCCTCTGGCACCGAGATCGGTCCAGGAGATTGACAGCGAGCCATCAGCGTTGGGTTCGACGGTACAGGTGAAAGCGTCGCCGCCTCCCGGTGCATCGTTGACACAAGACGTTGTCCGGCCACTCTGGCCGTTGCCCCAGGCAACGACGGTGTAGGTCGTAGCGGGTGACACGTCGATAATCGATGTCGACCTGGTCCAGCGTGCCGGTCGGTCGTCGGCGATCACGTCGTAGCCGTTGGCTCCGATGTTGGGCCAGGAGACTTGAACACCGACCGCGTTGACCGCAACGACGCATTCAAACGGCTCAGGCGGAGCCGGTGGCGTGATGGCCTGCAAACCGTGTTCGGCCGGACCGCCGACCGGGCAGGTGCGGATCAAGTTGCCGGCGAAGAATCGGGTTCCGTCTTCACGTACTGCCGAGTCGAAGGCCCCGCCGGTCCAGATGCAACCGTCGGGGGCTATCGCCACCGCCCAGCTACCGTCGCTGCCTCCCCAATCTGAGCTGAACGATTCCAACGGCTCACCGGTAGTGGCACTAACAACGGTCAACCAATCGCCTCGCTTCGAGCAATGGCAGCCGATGTACACCCGGTCACCGAACACTTCGACTACTTGAGCGTCTTGGGTTTCCGCCTGCGGCACCTGTTTGCGGGTTTCACCGGTTGCCGACGAGAGCATGGCCCAGAAGTCGTTGACACCAGCGATAAACAGATTGTCGCCAGCCACGTCGAGCGCCAAAACTTTGGGGTCCTTGCAGCAGAACGTGTTCAAGTCCCATGACCAGCCGTCGACCAGCTGGGCATCGGCGCTTGTGACGGTGGCCAGGTAAGCGGTTCCGGGTTCGCCGTTGACAGCACTGAACTGGCC
>CALJMD010000301.1 GCA_937981915.1 uncultured Acidimicrobiales bacterium | reverse complement strand
CCGGCCATGACCATCACGGTGGAGACGCAGATGGCTACGAGCTTGCGTCGAGCGGAGATGTTGGTGAGGGGCGAATCCTCGAGGGTCAGGGGATTGCCCTTATGCCTTTGCACAACACGGTCAGGAGCCCGTCGAACGACTCGTCGAGGTCTTGATCGTGGGGGTGTCCGTCGCCGGCCTCGAGGTGGCTGAAGCCGTGAAACGCGCTGCGCATTGACCGGGCGGCGTGAACTTGGTCGTCTTCGCTCAGCTGATAGTGGGCCAAAGAGCGAGCCAGAATACCGACGATTCTGTTCACCGCTTCCTCTGATTCGGAGTCACCAGCACACGGGTAGCGGTCGGTGGAGGCGTAGAGGCCGGGGTGCTCGACCACCATTTTCCGCCATGCGTAGCCGAGTGAGCGGATGGCATCGTCGCCAGCCACGCCGATAGCTGCCTCTGAGAGGCGTGAAGCCAGTGTCTCCCGGGCTCGAAGGCCCAGGGCTCGAAGCAGATCTTCAAAACTGTCGACGTAGCGATACAGCGCAGGCTGACTTGTTCCTAGTTCTTTGGCTACTTTGGTGAGATTGACGGCATCAAGTCCATCTCGGTCGGCGATTGCGGCGGCAACCTCCACCACTCGATCTCGGTTTAGTCCACCGCGGGGCATAGACAACCTGTCGTTTATGGCGAGCCGCTCCAACAGGTGATGAGTTTGAAGCCGGGTCTCGCGTCTTCGATATTGACTCTAACACAAATGTTAGAGTCAATCCGAATCTCAGATCGGTTTTGGGTGTCGTTCGACCTGGTTCAACAAGTCGGATCACCGTTTTGTTTGACAGCAACGCAAATTTGTTAGATGCTCTAACCCAGGTCCGCGCAGGCGCGCAACATTGCCCTGCCGCACCGCAACGTCGGCAGGGGGCCGGCGGGCACATCTTGTCGCTCGTACAGCGGCGGCAAACGTATGGGAGATTCCTGATGACGATAGACAATCCTCTCGACTCGGTATCCGAGCGGGATCTGGCTCGGCGCCACTTGCTACCGCACTTCACTAAAGGCCAGGCCTGGGACCATGACAATCTCGGAGTGATCGAACGGGGCGAAGGTTGCTACGTCTACGACACCGACGGCGTCGAATATCTCGACGGTCTAGCCGGTCTGTTCTGCACCAACATGGGCCACGGTCGTCAAGATTTCGCCGCCGCAGCGGCGAAGCAAATGGAAAAGCTTGGCTTCTACCCGACATGGGGTTGGGCCAACCCGCCGGCTATTGAAGCGGCCTCCATGATCGCCGAGCGGGCGCCCGGTGATCTCTCCGAAGTGTTCTTCGTCAGCTCCGGCTCCGAAGCAGTCGAATCGGTATTGAAGTTCGCCCGTAGCTACCACGTGGCACGAGGCGAATCCGATCGCTACAAGGTCATCTCCCGGGAATGGTCCTACCACGGCACGACCCTCGGAGGACTCGCCGTCACCGGCGTCCCCAAGTTCCGCAATCCGTTCCTGCCGATGCTGTGGGACGGCGTTCGCCATGTGCGAAACACCTACGGCGACACCTCGGACGTACTGGCGTCCGCCGCTGCGGTGGAAGAAATGATCCTGGCCGAAGGTCCCGAGACCGTCGCCGCCGTCATCGCTGAGCCGGTCCAGAACGGCCGAGGCGGACTGGTCCCGCCCGACGGCTACTGGCCGGAACTGCGCCGCATCTGCGACAAGTACGGAGTGCTACTGGTTGCTGACGAGGTCATCTGTGCCTTCGGACGCTTCGGCCACTGGTTCGCCAGCGAACGGTTCGGCGTCGTCCCCGACATGATCACCTTCGCCAAGGGTGTCACCAGCGCCTATCAGCCCCTCGGGGGCATGATCGCTCGGCGTTCGCTGGTGGAAACGATTTGGGAATCCGACATGGCGGCGTACATGCACGGGGCGACCTTCGGCGGTCACCCGGTAGCCACCGCTGTGGCCGTGGCCAACATGCGGGCCATGGCCGACGAGAACATCTTGAAGCACGTCCTCGACAACGAAGACGGCTTCCGAGCTCGACTGGACGGGCTGATGGACAACCACAACTGCGTCAAAGAAGTCCGCGGACTGGGCTACTTCTACGCCATCGAACTGATGGCCGACCGCGAAGGTGGCGTCGAGCTGTCAGACGAGCAGCGCTCAGCCCTCCAAGGTGGACTCCTGGGTCAATGGGTACGCGATGCCCGCATCCTGGTTCGACCCGATGACCGCGGCGCCACCATGTTGACGCTGTCGCCGCCGCTGGTGGCCGATGCCGATGTTCTCGATGACATCACCGAGCGGATTGACGAAGTTCTCACCCGAACTGGCGGCTTCCTAGCCGGCTGACGCAGCCTGCGGGTACTCAGGCCCGATCAGCCAACAGCATTAACTTGAGCTGACCTACGAACAGCTGAGCGGCCCTAGCCGTGGCCTTGCCACGGAACCAGGTGTCGCTCCAGCTGGCGCATAGCCACGTCGACCGTCACCGCCAAGGTGCCGATCACAATGATCCCCGCGGCTACGACGGCGTTGTCGAAGAACTCTCGGGCGGTCCAGATCATGGCGCCGAGCCCGGTATCGGAACCGAGCAGTTCACCGGCGAAAAGGGTTGCCCAGCTCAGAGCGACGGCAACACGGATCCCCATCAAGATGTCGGGCAGCGCGTTGGGAGCGATCACGTATCGAAGGAGCTGCCGTTTCGACGTTCCCAGCGTTTGGGCGGCCCGCACCGTTGTCAGATGAATACTGGTTGCGCCGGCGTACGTGGCGAAGGCGATGATGAAAAACGCGCCGACGAACAACATGGCCACAAGTGGCGGCTCGCCAACTCCGACCCAGACGAAAAGTAGCGGCAGGAAGGTCAGAGCGGGCACGTGACGGAACAGTCCGATGAGTGGGTCGAAGGCGCCACGCATAACGCCGGAAAGACCAACGACCAACCCGAACGGGACCCCAAGCAGTAGTCCGACCATGACCCCCAGGCCAATCCTCCTGAGGCTGGCGAGGATGTGTTCGTGCAACATGGTTCCGCTGAGGGAGTCGGTGGTGAGAAGCGTCCAGAACCCCTGTGCGGTAGCGAGCGGGCCGGGAAGGTAGTTGGGGTCCACCATGTCGGACTGTTCCGACAGCGCCCACAGTGCCCCTAGACCGGCAACGGTTCCGACGCTGGCCCATCGGTTGGCCGATACCGCTGAGCTGTCGCCGAAAGTGACCGTCTTGTTCGATTTGTCACCGGCCGCGCGGTGAGAACCATGTAAACCGATGAGCCTGATGCCCTCTGCGGCCGACGGAACTCGAGAACCGGCATCCTCCATCAGCGAGCTACTTCCATTTGGCCAACCAACACAACGTCAACCATATGTCAAAGGGCCGCAGTGGGGGAGTCGCCACCGACTCCGTCCGCTGCGGCCCTTTGTTGTCGAGATCTGCTCGGAGTTGCGGCTGTTAGCCCTGGCCTCGCCAGGGGATGAAGCGCTCCTCAAGCTTGCGCATGATCAAATCGAGGATCACGCCGATGATGCCGATGACGATGATGCCGAAGACCACGATGCCGTTGCGGAAGAAGGTACGAGCCGTCCAGATCATGGCTCCGAGACCGGTGTCGGAACCGACCAATTCGGCTGCGACCAGGGTTCCCCAGCAGACGCCGAGGGCGACGCGCATACCGACAAAGATCTCCGGGAGGGCATTGGGCAGAATCACGTGGCGCAGAATCTGAATCTTGGAAGCACCCAGCGAGTAGGCGGCGTGAACCTTTGACAGGCGAACGCCGGTCACTCCCGAACGGGCGGCGATAACCATGATGAAGAAGGCGGCGAAGAACAGCATGATTACGGCGGGCGGGTCGCCGATGCCAAACCACAGAATCAGCAATGGAATGAAGGCCAGCGGCGGAACCGGACGGAACAGTTCGATCAGCGGATCAAACACGCCGCGCATGATGTTGGACAGACCCATCGCCAGACCTACGGGAACACCGAGCAGCACGCCGGCCAGAAAGCCCAGGCTGATTCGCCGGAGGCTAGCCAAAATGTGCTCGTGCAGCATCGTGCGGTCGAACGAATCGGTGGTGAGAACCGTCCAGAACTC
>CALJMD010000300.1 GCA_937981915.1 uncultured Acidimicrobiales bacterium | reverse complement strand
CGCCGTTGTGTTCGGCTCGGTGTTCGGTCTGGTTCCGGCGATCCTGTTCGGCTCGATCATTGACCGGGCTATCCCTAATCAAGACCGCCAACTGCTAGGCGTGTACGCCGCTGCCATTGTGCTGGCGGCACTCTTCCAGGGACTCGTGGGGCTGGGGGAGCGGTACTGGTCTTCGCGCATCGGTGAAGGCGTCATCTACGATTTGCGGGTCGCCCTGTTCGATCATGTGCAGCGACTGCCGATGGCCTTCTTCACCCGGACCCAAACCGGCACGTTGACCAACCGGCTCAACAACGACGTCATCGGCGCCCAGCGGGCTCTCACCACCACGCTCGGCACGGTGGTGTCGAACGTCATCACCTTGGTCACCACCTTGATCGCCATGGTGATCCTGGAGTGGCGGCTCACGCTGCTTGCTCTCATTCTCACCCCGTTCTTTGTGCTGCCATACCGACGTATCGGTCGTATTCAGCAGTCGATCACCCGCGATGGCATGGATCTCAACGCGTCGATGAATTCGACGATGACGGAGCGGTTCAACGTTGCCGGTGCACTGCTGGTGAAACTCTTCGGTCGAGGCGGCGACGAGCTGGAACTGTTCTCCGACCGGGCATCACAGGTTCGAGACATCGGGATCCGCTCGGCTATCTTCACCCGGGGTTTCATGACCGTGCTGACCCTGCTGGGGGCAATCGGGACCGCCCTGGTGTACGGCCTCGGTGGTCTGTTCGCCATCAACGGCACCTTCACGGTCGGACAACTCGCCGCCATGGGCCTGCTGGTAGGGCGGATCTACATGCCGCTGACGGGCCTCACCAACGCCCGTATCGACGTGCTCACCGCCCTGGTGTCGTTCGACCGTGTATTCGAAGTCCTCGATGCCGAGAGTCCGCTGCAGGACGCTCCCGATGCTCAACCGTTGACCAACGTGTCCGGCCGCATCAAGTTTGACGACGTGTCGTTTCGCTACCCTCGATCCGACGAACTCATCGTGCCGGGACTTGAAACTCCGTCGTCGTCCGGTGCCGACGCCGCCGCTCACGAAGCCGATGATGCCGACACCATCTTGCACAACCTTAATTTCACTATCGAACCCGGTCAGTTGGTGGCTGTTGTCGGCCCGTCCGGCGCCGGAAAGACGACGCTGACGTCACTGATTCCCCGTCTGTACGACGTGACCAGGGGAACGGTTTCGGTGGACGGCCATGATGTCAGGTCAGTTGAGCAGGAGTCACTGCGGGAAGCCATTGGCGTGGTCGTGCAAGACCCACATCTGTTCCACGAGTCAATCGGCGACAACCTGCGTTACGCCAAACCGTCAGCCACTGACAATGAGCTGATCGAGGTCTGCAAGGCGGCCCAAGTGTGGGACGTCATCAACGCACTCCCGTCGGGTTTCGACACGGTGGTCGGGGAGCGCGGCTACCGAATGTCAGGCGGGGAGAAGCAACGGCTGTCCATCGCCCGAATGCTGTTGAAAGACCCCTCGGTGGTCATACTCGACGAGGCCACCAGCCATCTGGACTCTGAGAACGAAGCTCTGGTCCAAGAAGCACTGTCGAAGGCGCTGGCCGGTCGCACGTCGGTGGTTATCGCCCACCGGTTGTCGACCATCACCCAGGCTGATCAAATTTTGGTGTTGGACGACGGGCGACTAGTGGAAGCCGGAGTGCACGAGCAGCTACTGGCCGACGAGGGCCTGTACGCCGAGCTCTACCACCTGCTTGTTCGAGATCAAGGCGACACGCCTTCCGGAAACGAGGTAGCGGCCCATGTCTGATGACGCTGTTGGCAAACCGTCAGTTGGTGCCGCCGGGGAACTCGTAGAACTGTCGGCGACCCGACAGCGAGCGATGCTCGCCGCCCGCGAAGTGTCAGCCCGAGAGTTGCTGGCTGCGCACGTGGCCCGAATCGAGGAACGCAACCCCACTCACAACGCAATCGTGGCCTACAACCCCGAAGTGGCGCAGCCTAAAGCCGCCGCCATCGACGAGGCCGTTGCCGCTGGCGAAGAGGTCGGCCCATTGGCCGGTCTCGTTACCGGCTACAAGGACCTGATGGAAACCAAAGAGTTTCCCACCACGTTCGGCATCGGGTCGATGGCTGGCCACCAGCCCGACTCAGACGCTCTTGTCGTCCAACGGATCGAGGCCGCCGGTGCGTTGGCGGTCGGCAAGACCAACACGCCACAGCTCGGCGCCGGTTCCAACACCTTCAACCCGGTGTACGGTCGCACGCTAAACGCTTATGACATCAGCCGGACCGCTGGCGGCTCGTCCGGTGGCGCAGCCGTAGCGTTGGCTACCGGCATGGTGGCGGTGGCCGATGGCAGCGATTTCGGTGGCTCGGTTCGCAACCCGGCGGCATGGGGCAACGTTGTCGGTTTTCGTCCCTCGGCCGGAGTGGTGCCGGTTGGTGGCGGTGGCAACGCCTGGAACCCTATGCCGGTGTACGGGCCGATGGCCCGAAACATGGATGACCTGTTGCTGTTGATGTCGGTGATGGCTCAACCTCACGCCTCCGACCCGCTCGGTCGCGGGCTCGACGTGCCAGCGGCGCTTCCCCATGCGAACCGCCCGCTGCGGGTCGCATGGTCGGCGAGCCTGGGTGGGCTTCCCGTGGACCATGAGGTCACCGGCGTCCTCGAAGGCTTCCGGACTCGGGTGGAGAATCTCGGCTGGGACATCTCCGAAGACGAGCCCGATTTTTCCAGCGCCGATGAAGTGTTCCACACCGTTCGAGCGTTCAACTACCTGTCCCGGGCTGATGCGTTCGCCCCGTTTGTCGACGAGCTGAAAGACACCATCAAAGGCGAGATCGCTTTGGGCAACTCGCTGTCGGTCAATGAGGTGGCCAAAGCGTACGGTCAACTCAAAGTGCTGTGGGACCGGGCCAATGCGTTCTTCGCCGACTACGACTTGTTGATCGCTCCGGTCACTCAGGTGATGCCGTTTTCGGCTGACATCGAATTCCCGACGGAGATCAACGGGCAAGCCATGTCGGTCTACACCGAGTGGATGTACTCGTGCTGTCGTATCACCGCCCTGGGCGTGCCGGCGTTGTCGTTACCGGCCGGGTTCGGTCCCTCCGGTCTGCCGGTCGGGGCTCAGCTGATCGGCCGGCCGCATGGTGATATCGATCTGTTGGCTGCTGCTCGGGCACTCGAACAGGCCGTCTGAGTTTCGCCCGCTGCTGGTCGGCAGTCGGTTCTCGTCCAGGCAACATCAAGATCGTTCCGCCAATCTGCGCGTCCGCGAACGCGTCGGGCTCGGATCAGTGGTGACGACCTCAGTCCGGCTTGACTTAAAGTCAACTTCAAGTTTTAGGCTTCGCTCCATGATCTATGAGAGCAAAGAGACCCGACTGGCATTTGTGCAGTCGACATGGCACCGCGAAATTGTCGACCAGGCCAAGGTGGGTTTCGAGTCTGCTGTCTCGGGTGACGCATCGGTCGAGTACTTCGAGGTGCCAGGGGCCTTCGAATTGCCGCTTCACACGCGGATGCTGGCCGAGAGTGGTGGCTTCGACGCGATAGTTGTCGCTGGGCTTGTTGTAGACGGCGGGATCTACCGCCACGAGTTCGTTGCCGATGCCGTCATCACAGGTCTAATGCGCGTCCAACTGGATGTCGGTGTTCCGGTTTTCTCATGTGTCCTCACGCCCCACCATTTTCACGAGACCGATGACCACCGTGACTTCTTCGGCCGACACATGTTGGGCAAGGGTCACGAGGTCGCCCAGGCATGCCTTGCCACGCTTGAAGCTCGTTCCGCACTCGCGGCCTAGGGCTCGCCGTCGCCGATCTGTTCTTTGCGGCGGGCGACATAGTCATCCAAGGCTTCTCGCCGGTCGTCGGGCATCGTTGGCTCGATGTAGTCCTCCAACGCTGCCTGCCATAGCGCGGTAGCCCGTTGGGTGGCGTTTAAGCTACCGGCCTCCTCCCACGCCCCGTTGTTTTTCCAGTCGCTAAGCATGGGAGCGTAGAACGCGTTCTCGTACCGTTCCAGAGTGTGAGGGTCGCCGAAGAAGTGGCCGCCGGTCGGTACCCGTTCCATGGCGTCAAAGGCCAGAGCCTCATCGCTCAGATCAATCGGGGTGAGGAACTCCATCATGTGTTGGAGCATCTCGACGTCGAGGATCAGTTTCTCGTAGCTGGCCTGGAGTCCGCCTTCCATCCAACCGGCGGCGTGATAGACCAAGTTGGTGCCGCCCAGTACACAGCCCCACAACGACATCTGGGTTTCGTAGGCCGCTTGGGCGTCGACCACGTTCGAAGCACTCGAGTTCGAGCTTCGGTAGGGGAGCCGGTAGCGTCGCGCCAGTTGCCCGGACACCACGTTTGCTTTGGCGTGCTCGGGGGTGCCGAACGCCGGCGACCCGGACCGCATGTCCACGTTCGAGGTGAACGAGCCGTACACCACCGGTGATCCCGGCCGCACCAACTGGGTCAAGGTGACACCAAAGAGGGCCTCAGCGTTCTGCTGGGTCAGCCCGGCTGCCAAGGTGACCGGGGTCATCGCACCCATCAGCGTGAACGGGGTGACCGACACCGCTTGACCCAACGACGACATCTCCATTAGGCCATTGGCCATTTCCTCGTCGAACCGGCGGGGGGAGTTGACGTTGATAACGGTTATGACGCCGGGTGATTCGGTCATCTCTTCGACGTCGATGCCTCGGCTGATGGCCATCATCTCGATGCCGTCGCGGGCTCGGGCTCGACCGATGGCGGTGCAGTGAAAGCTCAGGTCGGACAGGGTGAGGTTGGCCAGGTAGGTGTCGAGGTGCCGGTTGTTGGCCGGTAGCTCCATGGGGGCGGCCACCTGGTTGCCGAGAATGTGGATGGCGTTGAAGAAGTGAGCGAGGCGGATGAAGTTCTCGTAGTCGTCCATGTTCGACGATCGTCGCCCTCGAACTTCGTCGTGAACCGCCGGTGGTCCGGCTACCAGGCCGAAGGCGATGTTGCGCCCACCGATGGTCAACTGCTTGTCGGGGTTGCGGCTGGTGAGCGTGAACGACGATGGGGCTGTTGCCAACGCGGCTTCCACCATGTCCCGGCCGATGCGGACCACTTCGCCGTCGACAATGGCACCGGCGTCGGCCATCAACTGCCGAGCCTCCTCGCTCCACAGCTCGATTCCGAGATCCTCCAGGATTCGAATCGACGCGTCGTGGATGCGTTCGATGCCCTCGTCGTCAACCAGCGGCAGCGGGCCGTGAGCCAGTTCAACCTGGCGCCATGGTAGCTGAGCCACCCGGGGTGCACTCGCAGTTCGGGACCGGCGTCGTCTACCCATGGGAGGCCAGGTTACTAGTCGTCCGCTTGCTCACCTGCTCCGGCAGCCGAGGCAGCCGGCTCCTGGGCGGGTGGTGGTGGCGGCTGATCGAACCGCTCCCGCGATCGCCGCCGTCGGGTCAGCGCCCCGTCAAGTCGCCGCCTGGCCACCACTAGGGCAGCGCCGAGGACAAACAGGGGGATGAGTAGCGGCAAGATGAACCCGGTTGTGACTCGTAGGAACGTCCAAAGGCCGCTGAGTACCGACAGTCCGGCGGTGAGTCCTTCACCAAATCCCGGTTCGCCTTCGGGTTCGAACACGTCGACGAAGCCGTCGGCTCTGATGTCGATGGGGGGTCCGGCTGGTTCGAGTTGTCCGTCGTCGCCGACGGTGACCGGGCGGGCGGTGACCTTGGGGCGAAGGCGAACGGTTCGGTCGGCCGTGAACTCGTGGGCCACCATGACGCTTTGGCCGGCTTCGAGTCGTGTGAGGTCGCCGAACACGGTGATGATGTCGTCGGCATCGGTGACGCCAAGCGCGGTGTCGAGCACCGTCAACTCGGTGAGTGGTTCATCCCCGGTGTTGATGATCTCTAGGCACAGCGTGGTCTCGGTCTCGGTTTCAACGGCGCCTTCGGAGCCGAAGTCACCGGGGCACGAAGCACCGCTGTCGTGGGTGTCATAGCGGGTCACCTGTAGCGCCATCGAATGATTGACTGCGTCTTGGACCAGGGTGACGGTGATGGTGGCGAGATCGATTTGATCTTGCACAGTCCGCAGCGATCCTCGCATGACCTCCAGCTCACTTTCGCGGTCCAG
>CALJMD010000299.1 GCA_937981915.1 uncultured Acidimicrobiales bacterium | reverse complement strand
CTTCGTCAAAGCGGGAGAGCCGCCTCAGGTTCTCCCACCGGTGAAGGGCCAGATGGCCATCGTCAGCGACGTTGAAGTGATCGACGACCTCACCGTTCAGTTCAACCTGAACGCCCCCGGTGAAGCGCTGCTGCTCAGCGGCCTCATTCGCAACTCGGGCTTCATGGTGTCACCCGCCGTCCTCGGCGACGCCGGCGCTAACCCGGTTGGCACCGCACCGTACGCGGTCGAAAGCGTGAACGCCGATAACACCGAGTTCAACCTGGTCGGCTACGACGGTTACTGGCAGCCGCAACTGGTCGGTGCCGAAAGCGTCACCATCACCTCGATCAACGACGCTCAAGCCCGAGCCGATGGCCTCAACGCCGGACAGCTCGACATCGCCGTCATCAACGCTCCACAAAAGGGCGACGTGCCGGCCTTCAGCACCAACACAACAGTCCGTGTGGGCTTCGTGGTTGCCGACTGGACCGGCCAGCAGATCCCGCAGTTGGCCAACCGTGACGTGCGTTGCGCCATGGGTCAGGCTCTGAACCGTGCCGGTATCCAGGAAAGCTTCGCCAACCCGGCGGAAACGGCTAACAACCAGTTCGCCGTCGGCCCGGGTGACTACGCCTACATCGACGATCTCGACGTACCTGAGTTCGACATCGAAGCAGCCAAGGAAGCGTTCGCCGCCACCGGCGAAGAGGGCTTCACCTTCCAGAACGGCCATCTGCCTCAGGGCTTCTGGCCGGTTGTGTCTTCAGCGTTCGGTGGAGCACTGGCCGAACTGGGCATCACCATGGAGAACGAAGCACTCGATCCGCCGTCCGGTGGCGAGATGTTCGCTCGACTGGCTCAGGGTCAATACCCGGTTCAGATCATCGCCTACAACGAGCCCAACGCTCTGATGTCGCTGATCGCCCGCACCGGTGAAGCCACGTTCAACCCGTCCGGCGAATCACCTGAAGGTGTGGTCGAGCTGGTGGAATCGGCTAAGACCAAGTCGTTCGAGGACGGCGAGGCCGACGTGGCCGCTGCCTGGAAGATCATGTTGGAAGAGTGCATCTTCATCATCCAGCAGACCCTGCCCACCTACTTGGGCCACGGGGCCAACGTCTCAGGTGTGCAGCACATCCAGGGTGTGCCAATCTCGTTCTGGCCGCACGGCGTTCGCAAGGACGCCTGATCCGGGAGTACTAACTTTCAACGAACGGGACCTCGGCCTCCGGGTCGAGGTCCCGTTACGTTAGAGAGTGCACGACACCGCAGGACTCTGAACGGGGGAATCCTTGGCCAACGAAACGATGTCACGGCAGGCCGGTCATGGCTAGATATATAGGCTTCCGGCTTCTGGCGGCGATTCCGCTCCTGTTGGCCATCGCCGCCATCACCTTCCTTATCTCTGTCGCCATGGAGGCCCGCGGCTCGATCGCCGGGCAAGTCTGTGGCGAGGGTGCAACCCCTGAATGCATCACCGCGGTCGAGGCCGAACTGGGACTCAACGACTCGATTCCGGTTCGTTTCACCCGCTGGCTTGGAGACATTGCATCCGGGGATCTAGGGTCGTCGCTCCTCGACCGCAACACCGAGGTGTCAGCCCTCATCGGTGAGAGGATCTGGCCCACGCTGAGCATTGTCACTTTCAGTCTGCTCATTGGGGTCACGCTTGGCATGTTGATGGGGATCGTGGCCGCCATTCGGCCCGGAGGCGTAGCCGATCGATCCATCTCGGTCATCGCCGCCGGCGTGATCGCTGCTCCCGGCTTCATCATCGGCATGCTGTTGTCGTGGGGGATCGCCGTCGAATTGGGCTGGCTGGACCCTGTTGGCTACGTGCCGTTCGGCGAATCGTTCACCGGTTGGCTCAAGTCCATCACGTTGCCGTCGATCGCCTTGGCCCTTCCCACCATTGCCATTGTCCAGCGCCAGCTGCGAAGCTCGATGGCCAACGCCCTGCAATCACGTTATGTGTTGGCCGCCCGAGCCCGCGGTGTGGCCCGGACCAGCCTCATCGGTCGCCACGCCCTGCCGAACGCCATGGTCCCAACAGTGACCGTTATCGGTTTCCGAGCGGCGGCCGCCATTGGCTTGACCACAGCAGTGGAAATCGTGTTCGGCATCCGAGGCATGGGTGAGATGCTGGTCACCTCCATCATCACCAGAAACGTCACCGTCCTGCAGGGCGGCATGATCGTTGTCGGATTGACGGTCGTGTTCGTCAACCTGCTGGTGGACATCAGCTACGGGTTCTTGAACCCGAAGGTGAGGTTGGGCCGATGACCACCGAGACCTCACCGACCGTCGAAGCACCGGCACCACTGGCACCAGAAGCGCCAATCGAACCCGCCGTCGACTCTCCGCGGCGCCGTTTCTGGCGACGGATGCTGCGAAACCCGCTGGCCGTTTTCTCCATGCTGTGGTTTCTGGTTCTGTTGGTGGCCTGGGTCGCTCCCGACCTGATCGCCACTCATGACCCGTTCAAGCAGGACGTGACGCTGCAGCGGCTGTTCGAAACCCCTAGCGCCGACCATTGGTTGGGCACCGACCAGTTCGGGCGCGATCACTACAGTCGAGTGATCTACGGGGCGGGGTTCGCGTTCCGCTCGATTCTTATCGCCATGAGCATCGCCGTCGGCGTGGGCGTGCCTATCGGCTTGTTCTCCGGTTGGAAGGGTGGCCGGTTTGACCGGGCCGTCATGTGGGTCAACGACGTGCTGTTCTCGCTGCCAATCGTGCTGTTGGCCATGGCCGTCATCATCGTGTTGACCCCGTCGCTGACCAACGCCATGATCGGCGTTGGCATCGCCATGTCAACTCGTTTCGTCCGCCTCACTCGGGCGGTCACTCTGGCCGAGAAGGAAGAGCTGTACGTCGACGCCGCCCGCATCACCGGCATTTCGACGCCCCGCATTCTCGGGCGTTACATCGTGCCCAACCTGCTGCCGTCGCTGGTCATCCAGGCCGCCATCATCTCCGGTGCCATCATTCTGATCGGGGCAACCCTTAGCTTCCTCGGAATCGGCGCCAACCTGGACGACCCCGACTGGGGGGTCATGTTGAATCGGTCCCAGAGCATCTTCCGACAGGAAGGCGTGTGGCAGATCGTCCCGGCCGGCATGGCGCTGGTGTTGACCGTGCTGTCGTTCAACCTTTTGGGCGACGCCATCCGTGACGCTCTCGGTCGCGATGCCAGCAACAACGCATTGACGGTGACCAAGCGGGTATCGGTGGCCGCCGCTCAGACGGAACATTCACCTGACGCCCTGCTGTCGATTCGAGACATGGATGTCGAGTTCCCCGGCCAGGCCGGTCAGATAAGCGAGATTCTCAACGGTGTCTCGCTTGACCTGCGGGCCGGCGAGACGCTGGGAGTTGTCGGCGAGTCCGGGTCCGGTAAGAGCATGACCATGCTGTCCGCTCTTGGGCTCACTCCAGCCCCCGGCCGCATGACCCGAGGCAGCGTCCGCTTTGACGGACGTGACGTCACTAACCTCAGCGAAGCCGAATGGGCCAAGATCCGAGGCAAAGAGATCGGCGTCATCTTTCAGGAACCGATCGCCGTTCTCAACCCGGCCATCAAGGTCGGAGCCCAGATCGCCGAGCCGCTCCGCATTCACATGGGGATGTCCAAGGCCGACGCTCGAGAGCGAGCGGCCGAACTTCTGGCCGAGGTTCGAGTGCCGGACCCCGTCCGACGCCTTGACCAATACCCACACGAGTTCTCCGGCGGCATGGCTCAACGAGTCGGCATCGCCATGGCCCTGGCCTGCGAACCGAAACTGTTGATCGCCGATGAGCCGTCGACGGCTCTCGACGTCACGGTCCAAGGGCAAATCCTTGATCTCATCAGCGAGGTCCAAGAGCGTCGCCAGATGGGGGTCATCTTGATCACCCACGACCTCGGTGTGATCGCCGAAGCAGCCGACCGGGTGCTTGTCATGTATGGAGGCCAAGTGGTGGAGACGGCGTCGGCTCATGACGTGTTCCTTCACCCCCGGCACCCGTACAGCCACGCCCTGCTGGAAACCATGCCGCAGAATCACGACGGAGGCGGAGACCTTCCGGTCATCGACGGCATGGTCCCGTCCGCCACCGCCTGGCCCTCCGGTTGCCGGTTCGCTCCTCGATGTGGCTTTGCCACTGACGCTTGTGTGTCGGCCATACCGCCGCTGGAACGGGTTGACAATGATCTGGTTCGCTGCGTTCGTCACAGCGAAATAACGTTCGGCCAACCAGTTGCCGACCAACCAGTAGGAGGTACCGCATGAGCGACAAGCCCTTCTTCTCCGTTGATGACCTGCACGTTCACTTCGCCGGCCGTAGCCGACTGTTCCGCCCGACACCGCCACCGGTAAAAGCGGTCAACGGCATTTCGTTTTCCATCGAGCCGCACCGCACCTTCGGGTTGGTCGGCGAGTCAGGCTCGGGCAAGTCGACGGTGGCTCGAGCCATTCTTCAGCTGGTCGACATTCAATCCGGCACAATTACTCTGGACGGTGAAGACGTCACCAAGGTTTCCAGTGGCGACGAGTTGACCTTCCGGTCCCGGGTGCAGGCGGTCCTGCAAGACCCGTTCTCTTCGCTCAATCAGGTGCACCAGACCCGCACGATCGTAGGCGACGCCATCACCCGTCACTTCGGCATCAACGCCGGAGCCGACCGGGACGAAGAGGTCATGACTCTGCTGGACGAAGTCGGTCTGTCCCGGGAATTCCTCGACCGCTATCCCTATGAGATGTCGGGCGGGCAGCGGCAGCGGATTTCGATCGCTCGGGCGTTGGCCGTCAAACCGGAGTTGATCATCGCCGATGAAGCGACGTCTGCTCTGGACGTGTCCATTCAGAGCCAGGTCATCAACGTGCTCAAACGAGTACAGGCCGATACTGGCGTGGCCTACCTGTTCATCGCTCACGATCTCGAAGTGGTGAAACACATGAGTGACGAGGTTGGCGTGATGTACCTCGGCTACCTGGTCGAGAAGGGCGACGCCGAAAAGATCTACAACGGCCCCACCCATCCGTACACCGAGATGCTCATCGCTTCGATCCCAATGCCCAACCCGGTCGTCCAGGCCGAAAGGCGATCGCTGCGGCAATCGTTCGACAACGACGCCGAGCCGCCCAGCCCTGCCAGCCTCCCACCCGGCTGCCCATTCGAGAATCGCTGTCCGGTGACGATGGACATTTGCCGGGAGGAAATGCCGGCACCGACTATCGGGCATCATGGCGGCGAGGTGCGGTGCCATCTCCACACGTCGGGCCCCGAACTTGGCGGAGAGTCGGTGGTGCAATTCATCGAATCCACCGCTCGCCGCAGCTCAACAGTTTGAGGAGCTCATGACCACAACCATCACTATCACCGGAACCGGAACGCCTCTGGCCACTGCCGACCGGGCGGGTGCCGGAGTACTGGTCCGCAGCGGCGATACTCACCTTCAATTTGATGCCGGTCGAAATACCGTCGCCCGCCTGCTGGCGGCCGGGTCCTCACCGGCCGACCTCAATGCGTTGTTCTTGACTCACTACCACTCCGATCATCTTGTCGGTCTGCAAGACCTCGTTCTCTCCCACTGGACGATGGACGTGTACGACGTCGCCGACCGGATGGAGCTCATCGCCCCCAACGGGCCGACCACCGCGTTCTGCGAACGCATGCTGGATCTGTGGCAGGACGATCTCGAAGTGCGGGCATTGCACAACTATCGCGCCCCAGAGCCCAAGGTTGACCTTCGAGGATTCGACACCCCGGACGAACCCCAAGAAGTCTGGGCCAGTGACGACATTCGAGTCATCGCCGCCCCGGTGCGACACGAACCAATTGTCGGAGCGGTCGGCTACCGAGTCGAGACCCCTGACGGCGTAGTGGCGATCAGCGGGGACACCGTTGTCTGCGACGAAGTTGCGGCCTTTGCCGCCGGAGCGGACGTGATGGTCTACGAGGCGATGCGAATGGACGAGATCGCCAAACGTCCACCTGACAAGCAGTACATCATGGCGTATCACGCCGACACTCGTTTGATCGGCCGCCAAATGGCCGACTTGGACATCCCACGGCTGATGCTGACCCATCTCATACCGGCCCCGTCGACCGAAGCCGAGAAGCAGATCTTTGCTGACGAAGTTCGCCAGGGCGGCTACGAAGGAGAAATCATGGTCTGCGACGACCTGGACACGGTGACGCTCACCGCCACAGCATCCGATGCGGCTGCCGGTGGCCCGGCCGACGGCCCGTTAAGAGGCACAGCATGAGCACTTCGGTGACCATAACGGGATCCGGGTGTCCCATACCCGACGCCAACCGGGCCGGTCCCGGCACACTCGTCCGCTACAACGACCTGACCCTCCAGTTCGATGCCGGACGATCAACGGTGCAGCGATTGACCGGGGCCAACGTCTGGATTCCCAAGTTGAGCGCCGTCTTTGTCACCCATCATCACAGCGATCATTTGACTGGTCTGACCGACGTGGTGTTGACCTACTGGACGATGGATCGAACCGATAACGCTCCCCCACTACCCATCGTGGCTCCCTCCGGGCCGGCAACCGACTACGTGTCGAAGTTGTTGGACGGCTGGGACGACGACATTGAGGTGCGGGCGACGCACGCCGGACGGCAAACCCGACCCGCCTTCGATCTGATGCCGTTTGACATCCCCGACAAGCCGACCGAAGTCTGGCGCCACGGCGACGTTGTGGTCTCAGCCGGACAGGTTCGCCACGAGCCTTGCCCCAACTCGGTCGGCTACCGGGTTGACACCCCCGACGGGTCGGTCGCCATCACCGGTGACACCAAAGTCTGCGACGAGGTAGCCGAACTAGCAGACGGCGTCGATGTGCTTGTATATGAGGCCATGCGGTTCTCGTTCTTCGACGAGCTGCCACCCCACCGACGCTACGTCACCGACTATCACGCCGACACCAAGTTGATCGGTGCCCAAGCCGCCGAGCTCGGTATACCCAAACTGATTCTCACCCACCTGATCCCAGCCCCGGTTGATGAGGCGGGACGTCAGGCGTTCGAAGATGAGGTTCGCGCCGGAGGCTACGAAGGCGAACTGGTGGTAGCCGACGACCTCTACACCGCTGCTGTCGGCGGCGGTGGTTTGCCGGAGGTTCGCCAGATAGTGCAAGCCGCCGAGGAACAGACCTAGGCCGACACCGACCTAAGCCGGCACGGACCTACCCCGGGCGTTCGGTAGCTGCTTGCATAGCGGCCACCCGCTGTTGCATGTTGGCCAGGAACCCGTCGTAGTCCTGAGCCTTGGCCCGCAACATGTCGACGGCTACCGGTTCAGGCGTGATCAGGAACTGTCCGGCCTCGATACCTTCAACCGCCGAGTCAACTACTTCGTCCACCGTCAATGGCTGTTTGAGAACCGTGCCGAACTCCGGCGCCATCGGGGTGTCGACCAGGGTGGGGCAGATCGCCGAGACCGTGACCGTCGGACCGTGGTTGATGGCCAACCACTCGGCTACACCTACCGCAGCGTGTTTGCTGGTGGCGTAGTTGAACGACGTCGGTCCGGTAGTCAACCCGGCCGAGGAAGCGGTGATCACAAAGGCTCCTCCACCCCGCTCAGCCATGTGCGGAATCGCGTGGCGGGCCGCGTACACCGGGCCCATCACGTTGACCCGCCACGACAGTTCCCAAAGCTCGTTCGAGGCGTCAAGTCCGGCCCCGGCGCCCACCCCGGCGTTGGCCACGAACATGTCAATGTGGCCGCAGCGTTCGATTGCCGAGGCCACGAGAGCTTCGACCGATGCTTCGTCACCGACATCGCAGGTAACGGCTGAGGCGCTGTCTCCCAGGTCGGAAGCCGCCTGCTGTGCTGCGTTCTCGTTCAAATCGGCCACGATCACCTTGGCGGCACCCATGTCAATGAAACGCCGACACAAGCCAAGTCCGATGCCGGATGCTCCGCCGGTTACGACGATGTTGCGGCCCGCAATTTTGCTTTCACTAGCACTCATAGAGGTCAACCCTAGAACGATTCGACCAGTCTGGTCGACGCTCGATCCGGGTGTGGCGTAGAATTCGCCCATGCACCCGAAGCAGGAGGACCTTCAAGTCCTAGGGCTGGAGCTACCGATCAGCAGGGCTGCCATCACCACGGCTTACCGAAGGCTGATCGTCGCCAACCACCCCGATCTCGGCGGTGATGAT
>CALJMD010000298.1 GCA_937981915.1 uncultured Acidimicrobiales bacterium | reverse complement strand
AGAAGTCTTGGAATCCTTGCCGCCCTAGCCCTCCTGCTCGCCGCCTGCTCAGGTGGGGACGACGCCACGGAGGCGACCGCCGACAACCCGGCAACCATAGAAATGTGGATTGCCTTCAGCGATGACGCCCGCCTCGGCTTTGCTCAAGACCGAGCAGCGGACTTCAACGCGGAACACCCGGAGTACATCGTCGAAGTGACCTCGTTCGACTCGTACAACACCGTGTTCGAACAAGCTCAACTTGCCATCGACGAGGGGAACCCACCGGAGATCATTCACTTCTTCGAAGCGGCAACACAGGAAGCGCTCGACGCCGTTGACGCCAACGGCGACCCGATCTTCGCATCGGTCACCGAGGCCATCGACGGACGAACCGAAATCCTCGGTGAGCCAGTTGTCATCAACGACGTAGTCTCGGCCGCCAGCAACTACTACACCATCGACGATCAGCTCTACTCGATGCCATGGAACACGTCATCCACCACCATGTTCTCCAACATGGACATCCTCAGTGCCGCCGGAATTGCTGAGCCGCCGGCCACATGGGCTGAAGTCGAAGCCGCCTGTGACGCCATCATGGCGCTGCCCGACGCTCCAGCCGAAGGCTGCATCACGTGGCCGAACCACGGCTGGTTCTTCGAACAGTCGCTTGGGCAAGCCGGGGTCGACTTGGCCAACAACGACAACGGTCGCTCCGCCCGGGCAACCGAAGTCAACGTGAACTCCGACGCCGCCGTGGAATACGTCCAGTGGTGGAGTGCGCTCGAAGACGCCGGCCACTATGTGTACACCGGCCTACAACGTGACTGGGACGGCACGTCGGCCGCCTTCCAGGCACAGAACGTGGCCATGCTCATCTTCTCGTCGTCCGACACCACGGCTTTGACCGACGCAGGCGTGGAAAACGGATTCGAGGTCAGGTCAAGCTTCATGCCCTACAACCAGGAGCGTGAGTACGCCGGCAACCTGATCGGTGGCGCCACCCTTTGGATGACCAACGGCCTGGATTCCACCCAACAAGACGGCGCTCTGGCCTTCATGAACTACTTCTCGAACCCGGACAACGCCGCCGACTGGCATCAGCTGACCGGCTACATTCCGATCACCAACGAGGCCGGAAACCTACTGGCGACCGAGGGATGGTACGACGAAAGCCCGAACTCAGCCGTGGCCTCCGACCAGTTGAATGCCGCAGCCGATACGCCGGCCTCAACCGGGGCGCTCCTAGGTAACTTCGTCGCAATCCGAGACGTCATCACCGCTGCGGTCGAAGATGTTCTGGTCAACGACGTCGATCCAGAAGTCCGTATGAAGTCGGCACAAGACGAAGCTCAACAGCTTCTCGACGAGTACAACGAACTGTTCGGCGAATGACCCGTCTTAGCACCGGAGAACCGCAGGTAGCTACTCGCCGGTCGCTCTAAGACGTGGAAGTTGTCGTCAGCCTTGCTCTCGCGGCGCTCGTAGGCGTCCTCTCCTTCGGCTATCGGTCGAAGCGAGAGGTCGCCTTGGGCGCCGGACTCGGAGTAGCCGGGGCTTCGGTGATCCTGGCCGCTCTCGGATTCTGCACGTTTGCCGCCGACGCCGAATCAACCGAAGGCGTACTGGGCATCGCCGTCGCCGCCGCGTTCGCCTGGATGTTCGGCAGCGGCACCAAGGCCGTGCTGAGCAGGCAGGAGCCCACCAACGAGGCAGGTGAAATTCGAACGGGCGCGTTCCGTCTCGGCTGGTATTGGCCGTGGCTACTGCTGTCGCCCACCCTGATCATCCTCGTCTTCTTTCTGTACTTGCCGGCCTATCGAACCTTCACGCTGTCAACCAAACTGACAAGGCTCGGTGCACCTCGGGTGGCGGACCGGTGCTTGGCCAACTTCTCCGAACTGCTGGTCCCGAACCCTCTGCTAGTAGCCACGCTGCCCTTGGTGGCCATCGCCCTCATTTGGGGCATCGGGTTTTGGCATCGCCGTTCCAGCCCCGGGTCGCTCGGCTTTGAGCTCACCAGGGTGCTCGGTCCTTTCGGCATCCTGATCTTGCTATTCGCCATGTATTTCATGTTTGAGAACGAGAACGGCGGCTACCGCAGGGTCTACCTCAACACCTTGATCATCTCGGTTGGCACGGTCGCTCTCAGCATGATCGGCGGCCTTGGCCTCGCCTACTTAAGTTTCAAGCGGGTACGCGGCGCGGCTGTGTATCGAACCCTGCTGATCTGGCCGTACGCCATTTCCCCTCCGGTTGCAGGTGTGCTGTTCTTCATGATGTTCAACGCAACCGGCGGCGTGTTCGCCGCGGTGAGCCAGCGGATGGGTTTCGACTTTCCCAACTACGCCCAGGACGCTTCTTTGGCCCGTCTCACCATCATCTTGGCGTCGGTGTGGAAGCTACTCGGCTACAACCTGCTGTTCTTCATCGCCGGTTTGCAGACCGTTCCACGAGAACAAATCGAGGCGGCCGCCATCGACGGAGCAAACGCAGTGCAACGCTTCCGAAAGATTGTGCTCCCGGCGTTAGGGCCGATCGCCTTCTTCCTATTGGTGACCAACTTGACGTTCTCATTCTTCGACGTCTACGGGACCATCGACTTTCTTACCAAGGGGGCACCGGCCGGCGCGACATCGGTTGCCATCTACGAGATCATTCGCATCGGAGTCGACAACGGTGACCTTGGGCGAGGAGCGGCTCAGTCCGTTGTGTTGTTCCTCGCTGTGATTGCGCTGACCGCCTGGCAGTTCAAACAGTCGGAAGGGCGGATCAACTATGGCAGCGCGTGAACCTGACAACATTTCGCTCAACGTCGGCAAACGAGGCATCGTCCGAGGTCGAGACTGGCCTCGCCACGTTCTGCTGTGGTTGGCCGCCATCATCATCGTGTTCCCTCTGGCCTATGCGGCCCTTATCGCCACTCAGACCAACGCCGAGGTTTTTCGCTTCCAACTGACTCCGGGTTCAGCCCTTGGCGATCACTTCCACCAGGTGTGGAACGAGCGAAACATTGGCCGGTTCATGTGGAACTCAGCGGTGCAAGCGGTGCTGATCACCGCAGCCAAGACGATCCTGTCGCTGCTGGCCGGTTTGGCCTTCGTGTACTTCAAGTTCAGAGGCAAATGGCTCGTCTTCTTCTTCGTGTTGATCACGCTGATGATGCCAACCGAAGTAATGATTCTGGCCCTGTTTCGCTTCGTGTCCGACCTGGGTTGGAAGGATTCACTGGCCGGGCTGGTCATACCGTTTGCCGCTTCAGCAACCGGTGCCTTTCTGTTCCGGCAGCATTTCGCCAACCTGCCCAGGGATTTGGCCGAAGCAGCGCAGATCGACGGAGCGTCACCGATCCAGTTCCTGTTTCGAATCTTGATTCCACTGTCATGGAACGTGATCGGGGCGCTGGCCGTCATTCAGTTCGTCTTCGTGTGGAACATGTACCTGTGGCCGGTGCTCATCATCTCCGATCAGGACAAACAGGTGGTGCAGGTCGGCTTGCAGGGACTACAGAGCATCGACACCGGACTGACCTTCGGACCGCTAATGCTGGCGGCTCTACTGGTATCAATTCCACCCACCCTGGTCTTCATTGCCCTGCAAAAGCCGTTCATGTCCGGCTTCGCCCTGGGTTCGGACAAATGACGAACATGTTGCGCTGAATGTCAACCCAACAGGAGCAGCCGAAAGGTACCGGTACAATTAAATTGCCAGCCGGGGCTACGGCGATGCGGTCTGACTCTTCGGAGTCGTGTAGGGGTTCGACTCCCCCCGATGGCACGAGCATGCCCATACTCAACCGCCGTTGACGTCCGCCGACAAGC
>CALJMD010000297.1 GCA_937981915.1 uncultured Acidimicrobiales bacterium | reverse complement strand
GACGATGTCGACTTCGGTTGTGGCGGAACCCTGGCCAAGTGGGCATCGCATGGATGCGAGGTTCACGTCTTGGTCTGCACCGACGGATCAAAAGGAACGTGGGACCCTGATGCCGACGAAGCAACCCTAATCGCGGCCCGTCAAGACGAACAGAGAGCGGCGGCCCGCAGGTTGGGAGCAACCGGCGAGGTCGTATTCCTCGGTTGGGTCGACGGCGAGCTGTCGTCCGGGATGGAGCAACGCCGACAAGTGGTCGACGTCATTCGCCGGGTCAAGCCCGACATCGTGTTGGGCCACGATCCATGGAAGCGGTACCGGCTTCACCCTGACCATCGCCACGCCGGATGGTTGGTTACTGATGGCGTTGTCGCCGCCCGCGACCCGAAGTTCTTCCCGGATCTCGGGGCGCATCACCGACCAGACCGTCTGCTGTTGTGGGAGGCCGACCAGCCCGACCATGCCGAAGACGTTACCGGTTTCGCTGACATCAAATACCAAGCCCTGACCGCTCATGAGAGTCAACTGGAGTCCACGATGGCATCGGGCGATGACCCGGAACTGGTTCGGTTCCGTAAGCGGGTGGAGGCCAAGTTGAGCGAGGCCGGCGCCGGTCTTGGGATGGAACACGCCGAGGTGTTCAAGCTGATCGACGACCTGTAATCAAGAGGTTGGCAGCTGGGAAACACGGGGATCATCGGAGTAATTAGGTCACCTGGTGCTTGTTCAGCCTCGTTCAAGCTGGTAAACAACGTAGTGCTATGTCAGACGACGGCAATACCAACAACTCCAACCGACCGAAGCCGGGTTCACCCCCGGGCGACTCGCCCGGCGAGCCCACATCGGACCAAAGCCGCTCCGGCGTGCCCGACTTGGAAGCGTTGTTCAACCCTCACGAACAGACGCAGTTCCGACGTCTGTGCATCCCAACCGATGCCGATGAGCTGATGCAAATGGGCGACACGATCCAAATGCATGTCCAACAGGTCAAAGCCAATGCCCTCCCCGCCACCGATTCCGAGATGGCAGAACTGCTGGGCGAACGACTGCGGCAACTGGTGGCGAGCAGCGACTCGCTCGACGGTGAAGGGCGTTCCCTCGTCCGGGGAGCTATCGAGTACTTTCTGCTGGCCAGCGACGCTGATGATGACCTGTCCGACGCTCTCGGCTTCGACGACGACGTCCGAGTCTTCAACTCGGTAGTTCGACAGCTCGACCGGCCCGCTCTCGCCATCCACCTGGCAGACCTCGACTGAACATGTCTTGTCGCCGGCCGCTCCAGCGACCCGGCCTAGCCGACTGATGGCAGGCAACAACAGCGCTGGCGTGGCGCTCTGTCGTCCACCCAGCGGTGACTGGTCTGCCGCCGGGACCGAGCAGACAGCCGAAGTTCTGGTTGTCCATCCTGGAGGCCCCCTGTGGCGAGGCAAGGACGTACATGCCTGGTCCATCCCGAAAGGCGAGTTCGATCCAGAAGTCGAAGACTCTGGTTGCGCGGCTCGTCGCGAATTCGCAGAAGAACTGGGCTGCCCGGTACCGGAAGGACCAACCCAGCTCCTCGAAACGTTCAAGGCCGGCCGCAAAGTCATTTGGCCGTGGCTAGTCCTTGCCCCTAACTCACCCGACACCAGATCACCTGACACCGGGCTTCTCCGACAGCCTTCGGGTCACGCCTTCGGTGTCGACAGCAATCTCTTCGAGATGGAGTGGCCCCCCAAATCCAAGAAGATGGTTCGCTTCCCCGAGGTCGACGTTGCCCAGTGGGTAGCGATCGGCGACTTAGCCTCCAAGCTACACAAGGGACAACTACCGCTGGTGGCTCGGCTACAGGTCGGCCTGCAGCAATGGCTGGTCGACCCGGATTCGTTCTCAACTTGGTGAACAGTGTTTCCCACCGTGGCGTGGCGGTATACCATCACTTCTGATGTTGTTGGAGTTGGGGCCGTATCCGGCCGACGAGGCGGCCCGATGGACAAAGTTCGCCCGTCGTGTCCTGCTTGAGATTCAGAGCAATTCTTCGCTCGTTAAACAGATCTCAGATGATGTCGTCACGTTGTGGCGTATGTACATCAACGACTGGGCGACAGAGGCGGAACGGCAGGCGAAAGCCGGACAGCCGTTCCGTTGGCAGGTGGAACTCGAATCCGATGTTGCTGAGTTTCTGCTCCACGCTCTGGATCAGTGCTGGCACTCTGTAGAGCTCGGAGATCGACTAACCGCCGGTGACGTCCAGCTCAATCACGGTTTCACGATGCACATCGTCAGGGCGTTTGTAGACGGCCTGGCCGACCAGGGCGACGGTTGCCACCACTACATCGATCAGGTCGTGGCTTCTTTCGGCGGTTCGCTGGAGTAGGCCAGTCGAGGCAGATCTGGCGACGGCTCATACAACTGAACGCAGAGCGCGCCCGGCCAAAACGTCACGCTGCGGGAACCCACGTCGAAGCGCAACCTGCCCATCGACTAGAACCCAATCAACACCCACTGAGGGCAGGCCCGGCTCGACGACCGTGGCCGAGTCTTGAATGGTGGCCGGGTCGAAGATGACAATGTCGGCATCAGCCCCCCGTTGCATGCGGCCCTTTCGTCGCATCTCAGGAATCATCGCCTGCACTCGAAGGGCCGGTTGAATTGTCATCTTGGCCAAGCCGGATCGCAGATCGAGCAGACCCAGGTCTCGCACGTAGCGCCCGATTGTGCGAGCAAAGGTTCCAGCGCCACGAGGATGGTTGTTGAGACCGACGGTAGGAATGGCATCGCTGGCCACTAGCACCCACGGTTCCAGCAGAGCTTGCTGCACCTCTTGTTCCGGTATTGACCCCAACGCGGCGACAAGCTTATTGGCGGCCCTGGCCCGGCCGAAGCTGGCCTCGGTGAGATGCTCGTCGGTCCCCGCGATCTGCAAGTTCTCATAGGTGATTCGGTAACGGTCCTGCCAGCCGGCATCAAATCGCGCACTGGCCAGGAACGTAGCCCAGAAGTCGTACGGGTAGACACAGGCCGTCACGTCGATACCAGACGCCCTGGCCTGATTGACAATCGACACCGCGTCGGGCATAACAAACGTCCCACCGGTGCTGGTCAGGTGCTGCACGTGTATCGACGCGTCGTGGCGTTGCGCAATGCTCATCACCTCGGCCAACGACTCCAGGCTGGTCCCGGGCGGATCGGGATCGCTGAAGCGCAAATGAAAGTAGCTGACGTGCCCATATTCGGCGGTGACCGCCACCAAACGCTCCACCTCGTCGTTGGACGTGCCGGGGGCGTACTCCAATGAAAACGCCGCGCCGGCGAACCCGCCCTCCAACCCTTCTCGAAGGAGGCGCTCAAGGCTGTCGGCCTGCGACCCGCTGAGGCGCTGCTCGATACCGATGCCCATCTCATAGCCACGGAAATAGTGGTGATGGAAGGCGCCGCCGAAGTGAACGGGGCTTCGTTCGCTGTAGCGGTCGAAAAAGCCATCAG